>CAZJTL010000001.1:0-43498 GCA_964548905.1 uncultured bacterium
ATCTTCACTATGGAACTGTCCCTCTTTAAATCATCCCGCAGGGATGCAACGCCGATTTTTTTTGATTAAATAGAATACACATTTATGTGCGAAGAAAAAATTACGAAGTAGACTTGTTTTGAAAATTTAGAACAGTCGATCGTATATGAATTCAGAATTGGATTCTCTTACAACTGAAGCATTAATTGAACTAGCCGTAACACAAAAACACAAAGATGATGCAGGACAGTTTATAACTGTTTTGCAATTCCGCGCTAATCGCGAAGTATTTGAAGCTGCTCAAAAATTGTGTAAGAGCGATCGCGCTGAAATAAGAGCATTAGGTATAGATATTTTAAGTCAATTAGGAATACCCGATCGAGCTTTTCCTGAAGAATCTTTAGCACTCTATTTAGAATTACTAGAACAAGAACAAGATAGCTACGTATTAGGTCATTTAGGAATGGCTTTAGGCTACTTACAAGATGTTCGAGGAATTGAACCGTTAGTTAAGTTTAAAAATCATCCTGATGCTCAAGTTCGTTATGGAGTAGTGATGGGTCTTTTATCCCTAGAAAACGAACTAGCAATTAAGACTCTAATTGAACTGTCTGCTGATTCCGATCTAGATGTTAGAACCTGGGCAACTTTTGGATTAGGCTCTCAAATTTCCACCGATACAGAAGCAATTCGAGACGCTTTATTTCAACGTTTTTTTGAGGAAGATTGCCACGAAAATTACGAAATTTATGGGGAAGCATTAGTAGGTTTAGCCAAAAGGAAAGATCCAAGAATCATTCCCTCGTTACTAGATGAACTAGCTTCCGATTGTGTTAACAACTTGGCGGTTGAAGCTGCCACAGAAATGAACGATCCACAATTAAATGCAGCACTAGAGCAATTAAAGGAATGGTTTTCTCAAGATCTCTCCTAGTAACGTCACTATTCAACAGCATTTTGGAAGTTTAGATCCATGCGCTCACTTCAAGCTGTTTGTCACCCCGTCAGACTCCCTGCCTTTTCTTAGCCATTAAGTCTAAGGACGTGATAACTTATCATATATGGAGATTACTTTTTTAGGAACTAGTTCTGGAGTCCCAACGCGATCGCGTAATGTTTCTAGTATCGCTTTGCGTCTTCCTCAAAGAGCTGAAGTTTGGTTATTAGACTGTGGTGAGGCTACACAACATCAATTTTTGCGTAGTGACCTGAAAATTTCTCAAATTACAAGGATTTTCATCACTCACATGCACGGCGATCATATTTTTGGCTTAATGGGACTTCTGGCTAGCTGTGGCTTAGCTGGTGTGGCTCAAGATATCGATATTTATGGTCCTCCAGGTTTAGAAGCCTATCTAAAAGCTTGTTCTAAATACTCCTATACTAATTTTGCTGCTCGTATTCGTGTTTACAGTGTCCAACCTGGAATTATTTACGAAGATGAAGAATTTGTCGTCAGTTGTTTGCCATTAAAACATCGTGTTCCTGCGTTTGGTTACAGAATAGCTGAAAAAGATAAGCCAGGTCGATTTAATGTGGAAAAAGCTGCCGCTCTTGGTATTACTCCTGGCCCTATTTACGGTAAGCTCAAAAAAGGCCAGACAGTAACTTTACCTGATGGTCGTAAGATTAAAGGTAGTGAACTTTGTGGAGAAACGGAAACGGGTCGTAAAGTAGTTTATTGTACCGATACCGTCTTCTGTGACAATGCTGTGGAATTAGCAAAAGATGCGGATGTTCTCATTCACGAGGCGACTTTTGCTCATCAAGATGCAGGGTTAGCTTTCGATCGCCTGCATTCAACCTCAACTATGGCAGCACAGACAGCTTTGCTAGCAGGAGTTAAACAGCTATTAATGACTCATTTTAGCCCTCGCTACACCCCTGGAAATGCCCTCGATTTAGATAATCTCCGTCAAGAAGCTAGGGCAATTTTCCCCAATACTAAGTTGGCATACGATTTCTATACCTACGAAATACCCAGACGCAGGGAAGCTAGTACATAAAGAAAGTGGGTTTTGCTCGAATTTTCTATAAATTTTTAAACCGATTGGGGATTATTCACATAATAATCTCTGGTTCCCTTCGCGTCTAAAGCTTCTCCGAGTCGATTGAGAGCGTGAATGTAAGCAGCAGTACGCATGGAAACCCCTTTTCCCCGCGCGATCGCCCAAGTTTTTTCAGTTTCTTCAATCATTCTTTCTTGTAATTTTTGATTGACTTCTGCAAGACTCCAGTACAATCCACTACGGTTTTGCACCCATTCAAAATAACTGACTGTTACGCCACCAGCATTGACTAAAATGTCGGGAAAGACTTGGATGCCTTTCTTTTCTAAAATTGTATCTGCGGCTGAACTAATTGGGCCGTTAGCTACTTCAAAAATTAGTTTAGCTTTAATATCTTCGGCGTTTTTTTCGGTAATTTGATTTTCTAAGGCGGCGGGAATTAAGACATCTACATCTAAAGTTAATAATTCTGCATTACTAATAACTTTGTGTTCGACGATATTGCAAACACTTCCCTCGCAATACACAGCTTTCATACTGCGACGTTCGTTTTTGTATTGACGGACGCTAGGAATATCTAGGCCCTTGTCTGCGTAAATTCCTCCCTGAGAGTCGCTGACTGCTACTACTTTATAACCAGCCTTCGATAATAATTCGGCGAGGATACCGCCAACGTTACCAAATCCTTGCACTGCAATTCTAGTCTTTTCTGGCACGCGATCGAATTTAGGTAAAATAGTTTTCATAGCAGCAAATGCACCCATGGCAGTCGCGCTTTCTCTTCCTAATGAACCTCCCATGGTTATAGGTTTACCAGTAACTACCGCAGGACTAATTTGACGTTTGATGATGCTGTATTGATCCATCATCCAACCCATAAAAGTGGCATTGGTATAAACATCTGGTGCGAGAATATCGACATCTGGACCAATAAAATCGGCGATCGCTTCGATATAACCCCGCGTCAATCTTTCTAGTTCTTGCTTGGATAATTCTTTAGGATTAAGTGTAATACCACCTTTGGCACCACCAAAAGGAAGATTGAGTAAAGCGCATTTAAATGTCATCCAAAAAGCTAGTGACTGTACTTCATCCATCGATACGTTGGGATGATAGCGTACTCCACCTTTACCTGGCCCTCTGGTATCATCGTATCTCACTCGATAGCCTTGAAAAACCCTTAAGGAACCATCATCCATACGGACAGGAATGGAGACGCTTAGGCTTGCTTTGGGATATTTCAGCCTTTTTAGCGCATCTTCCGACATGGAAACATACTTTAAGGCTCGATCTAATCTAATACTGGCATCGGCTAAGAGAGATTCAGGCATATTAGGTGTGGGGTGTAGGGGAGGATTAGGATGAGGGATAGAGATATTAATTATCTATATCTCTATCTTTTCAGAATTTGTAGTTTTTCATCGAGTCATATTCATGATTCTCAACAAGTAGAAGCTTTAGAATTATATGGGGCTTTGGTCACGATTCCTGCTAAGGTTAATAGCTTGGAAGTGTCTTTCTTTTAGCTTTATATCTCTATCAAAATTTTATAACAAATGTTCGATATAAATACTTGACAAAATAGTTATCTGAGTATTAGTATTTATTTATAACAAATGTTCGATATAAAGCAATGCCAAAGATTGTTGACCATACACTATACCGCAAAGAGTTACTGAGAAAGTGTTTCGACCTTTTTGCCGAAAAAGGTTACGGTTCAGTGACTATGCGTCAAATTGCTCAAGAATTAAGAGTTTCGACAGGAACGCTATACCATTATTTTCCCAATAAACAAGCATTATTCGAGCAACTAGCAGAAGAGATTGCTCAACAAGATGTGAGTATGGGGATAGCTGCAATAGAAGGAAAACAAACGCTACAGTCAAAATTTGCAGCATTAGGTGAATATTTAGCTGCAAATGAAGATTATTTTGTCAAATGGACTCAAGTTTTAATTGATTTTCACAGACATAAAGACTCTCAAGAAAGTCATCACAGTGAAGCTATGAAAAGAGTAAACGATCGCTATCAACAAGCCATTCATGAAGTTTTAGGTATTGAAGATCCTGCATTGGCTATTTTTATTTATACCTTTATTGATGGCTTGATTATGGAAAGACTATTCAATTATGAACAAGTTTCTTTTCAAGAACAATGTATTTTACTGGGAAAAATGATAACTGCTTATTTAGATAAGTATAAGTAGTAGAGAAAATTTGGAAAACTTCTATCTCTATTAAGAAGGAGGAAAGATGACTTTCAAACTATTTGTCAAACCAAAAAATAAATGGTTAATTGGTTCGATAGTTGCTGCTACTGCAATTACTGGTGGAATTACAATTTATGGCATTTCTCAATATGGACAAGTAAGTCAAACTTCTTCATCTGAGTCTGTATCAACTAAACCGATCGCGCCGAAAGTAACCGCACTAGGAAGACTCGAACCAGAAGCAGAAGTAATTAAATTATCTGCACCTCTAGCCTTGAATAGCGATCGCGTCAGTCAGTTACTAGTCCAAGAAGGCGATCGAGTTAAAGCTGGACAAGTTATTGCTATTCTCGATTCAAGAGATCGCTTGCAAGATGCTCTGCAACAAGCGCAAGAACAAGTTAGAGTTTCTGGTGCTAAACTCGCTCAAGTTAAAGCTGGTGCAAAAACTGGAGAAATTCAAGCGCAAAGAGAAGAGATTTCTCGCTTGGAAGCAGAATTAATTGGAGAAATTAAAACGCAAGATGCAACGATCGCTCGTCTGCAAGCACGGGTAAATAATGCTCGTAGCGAATACAATCGCCATCAAAAGTTGTATCGAGATGGCGCGATCGCTATTTCTACTCTAGATAGCAAACGTCTTGCACTCTTAACTGCACACGAACAATTAAACGAAGCACAAGCAACTCAAGATCGCACTAGCAATACTCTGCAAGCACAATTGGCAGAAGCTAGAGCTAATTTAGATCGAATCTCTGAAATTCGTCCAGTCGATGTCAAAGCAGCACAAACTGAAGTAGATAGCGCGATCGCTGCTTTAAAGAAAGCAAAAACCGATTTGTCACAAGCTTACGTCCGTGCGCCAATAGCTAGTCAAATTCTCAAAATCCAGACGCGATCGGGGGAAAAGATTGGCGAAGAGGGGATCGTTGAATTGGCACAAACAGACCACATGATAGCAGTAGCAGAAGTTTATCAAAGTGATATTAGTAAAGTCAAATTGGGACAGCCAGCAGAAATTACAGGTCAAGCTTTTGAGGGGATAGTAAGAGGAAAGGTTTATCAGGTTGGCTTACAAGTTAGCAGACAGAATGTATTCAGTAACCAACCTGGCGAAAATCTCGATCGCCGTGTAGTTGAGGTGAAAATTCGTCTCAATCCAGAAGATAGTAAGCGAGTTGCTGGTTTGACTAATTTACAAGTACAGACAGCGATTAGTTCTCAGCTATCAGCCGTCAGCCAAAAGCTGTCAGTTATTAACATTCAAAACTCAACAGTCAATCTCAAATAATGAACGATCGTTCGTACTTTTTTTGGTTTTTTATTTATATCGAACGTTCGTTCGTATGCGAAGTCAAATCTATATTCCCAAATCGATTCAAATAAAACTAGCTAATTAATCAATCCCGATCGAAAGTTTTCCAGATTTATTTATATCGAACGTTCGTTCGTATACGGAGTCAAATCTATATCCGCAGATAAACACAGATAAACACAGATAGATTGTCGATCGGACAAGTAGAAAGTATTGCCCCAAGTAATAAACAAAAATGAGGTTTTTATAATGCTTTCCAAACTATTTCGCAAAACCCCCCTAGCACTAAGACAAGTAATGAAAGAAAAAACTCGCCTAATGGTAGCGATCGCGGGAATTGCTTTTGCAGATATATTAATGTTCGTGCAGATGGGATTTGAAGGTGCGCTTTACGATGCAGCAATTAAACCCCATTTGAATTTACAGGCGGATTTGGTTTTGATTAATCCAAAATTTCAAACTCTATTTTCTGTCAAAAATTTTTCTAGAGACAGACTGTATCAAACATTAGGACATGACGCAGTAAAATCGGTAAGTCCTGTCTATATTTCTACTGGACAATGGCGCAATCCTGAAACGCGACAAGAACGTGCAATTTTAGTATGGGGAATCGATCCAGCTACCAATGCTTTTAAATTTCCTGAAGTCAATCGCAATTTAGATAATCTCAAGCAATTAGATAGCGTATTATTCGATCGCGCTTCTCGTCCCGAATATGGTGCGATCGCGGATTGGTTACAACAAAAAGGTAGTGTGGAAACTGAGATAGAAAATAAAGCGATCGCAGTTAAAGGATTATTTACTAATGGTTCGTCCTTTGCTGCTGATGGCAATGTTATTACTAGTGACTCAACATTTTTACAAATTTTCCCACAGCGCCAGCCCGATCGCATCGAAGTTGGATTGATAAATTTAAAACCTGGTGCTAACCCCAAACTAGTTGAATCGCAACTAACAGAAATGTTACCCAATGATGTCAAAGTTTTGACACCCGAAGAATTTGGTGAAATTGAAAAACAATATTGGGCAAATGGTACAGGTATCGGTTTTATTTTTGGATTGGGTGTAGTGGTAGGTTTTATTGTCGGTATCGTGATTGTCTATCAAATTCTGTACTCCGACGTTTCTCAACATCTCCCTCAATACGCCACCCTCAAAGCAATGGGATACAGCGATCGCTATTTGTTGGGAATGCTGCTACAAGAAGCATTACTCTTAGCAATTTTAGGTTATTTACCTGGATTGCTTCTTTCTTTTGGAATTTATCAACTTGCCTATTCTGCTACCTTACTACCGATCGCCATGAAGTTAGAAAGGGCAATTTCAGTTTTAATTTTAACGATGGTTATGTGTAGCGTTTCAGGCGCGATCGCTATGAAAAAATTGCGATCGGCAGATCCAGCAGATGTATTTTAAGTCAGAAGTCAGACGTAGGAGCTTTCTTGCCATTCGCCCGTACAGAAGTCAGAAGTAATTACCCAATGAACAATGAACCATGAACTATCAACAATCAACGAGGAAAAAATGATTATTTCTATAGACAAACTCAATCATTATTTTGGTGAAGGCGCACTTCGCAAACAAGCTTTATTCGATATCAACTTAGAGATTAAAGCAGGAGAAATTGTGATTATGACAGGGCCATCTGGTTCTGGTAAAACCACTCTCTTAACTTTAATGGGTGGATTGCGATCGGCACAAGAAGGTAGTCTGAAAATTTTAGGACAAGAAATCTACAACGCCAGTAAACGACAATTAACTAAACTGCGCCGTCAGATTGGATATATATTTCAGGCGCATAACTTAATGACTTTTCTGAGTGTAAAAGAAAACGTGCGTATGTCTCTAGAATTGCATCAAGAAATGTTGGATGAAGATTTGGATGCAAAAGCGATCGCTATTTTAGAAAAAGTTGGTTTGGGCAATCGCGTTGATTATTATCCAGAAAATCTATCGGGAGGACAAAAACAAAGAGTTGCGATCGCCCGTGCTTTAGTTAGTCATCCTAAAATAATTCTAGCAGATGAACCAACTGCGGCACTAGATAAAAAATCTGGACGCGATGTTGTTGAGCTAATGCAGCATTTAGCCAAAGAACAAGGTTGTACGATTCTCTTGGTTACTCATGATAATCGTATTTTAGATATTGCCGATCGCATTGTTTATATGGAAGATGGACGTTTGGTGCAAAATTGAGTATAGAGACGCGATCGCGCTTAAGTCAAGAGAAATTAATAGTTTTGAACTTGTTTACGTGGATAAAAGTTAGTATGATCGCATAGCAATTTATATACACATCTAATCCATAACCCAAATATGCTGATAGAGTTCACGGTCGGTAACTATCTATCATTTAAGGAAAAAGTCACCTTTAGCATGGAGGCGATACAGACGAGTATTGAAGGATCTTCGTCAACCGATTCCTCAGATTTAGACGCAAAGACAGAACTAAATAATAACAATATTTTTGAAGTTGATGATGAACTCAATCTTTTAAAAAGTGCGGCGATATATGGCGCAAATGCGAGTGGAAAAAGTAATCTCATTAAAGCTATTAGCTTTATGGTCAGATTTATTCGAGATTCTTCTAAAGATACTCAAGTCACAGATTTAATAGATGTAGAAGAATTTAGATTAAGCACAGAAACTATCAGAAAACCTTCTTTTTTTGAAATTGTTTTTTTGTTAGAAAGAAAACGATATAGATACGGTTTTGAAGCCAGTCAAAATGAAGTTTTTTCCGAATGGCTATATTATACTCCAACCAAAAAAGAATATAAACTTTTTACCAGGAAAACTCAAGAATTTAATATTACAAATGTATTTAAGGAAGGTAAAAATTTAGAAAATAAAACAAGACGAAATGCTTTATTTTTATCTGTTACTGCTCAATTCAATGGCAAACTATCGCAAAAAATACTAGATTGGTTTGACGAATTAATCATAATTTCTGGATTAGAGGGTAATTTTCCTAGTGAATTTACGGCTGGACTCTTAAAAGAAAAAAAACATAAAAACGATATCATTAATTTAATGAGAAAATTTGATTTAAGTATTGATGATATTCGAGTTACTGAAAGAGAAATACCTTCACATTTTTTTCCAAAAGAAATTCTAGAAGAATTATCAAAACGGGCAGTAAGAGGAAAAATAGTAACTTTTGATATCATTACAATACATAAACAATATGACTCTCAAGGCAAAGTATTTGCCACAGAAGAATTCGATATGGATTTCCATGAATCGGAAGGTACTAAAAAAATATTTGCATTTGCTGCTCCTATGTTAACTAGCTTGAAAGAGGGAAGAGTTTTAGTAATTGATGAACTAGATGCGCGTCTACATCCTATGCTCGTCGAATCTATAATTGAATTGTTTAATTCTAATGATACTAATCCTAAAAATGCACAGCTTATTTTTACGACTCAAAATACTAATTTGTTGAGCAAGAAAATTTTTAGAAAAGATCAAATATGGTTTACTGAAAAAAACCAATATGAAGTAACAGATCTTTACTCACTTGTAGAATATAATAACGTTCCAGAAGAAGCTTCATTTGAAAACGATTATATTAAAGGTAAATATGGTGCAATTCCCTATATTGGTAACTTGAAAGATTTAATTAAATTTAATGCCAAGAAATAGACAAAATACGGTAGGGAAAAGAGGAGAAACTCGCAAACGTTTCTTAATTGTTTGTGAAGGAAAACAAACCGAACCCAACTATTTTACTGGTTTTCAAAATGAACTTAGAACGATAGCTTTTATGCAAATTGAAGGAAAAAGTATGGTTTCTTTAAGTTTGGTTAAAGAAGCAAAAAGATTAAAAGATGAAGATGGTGAGTATGACGAAGTGTGGTGTGTATTAGATCGCGATTTTAAATCAGAAAATAATAATCAACAAAATTTTAACGCAGCAATAGAGTTAGCTAACCGCAATCAAATTAATTTAGCAGTATCTAATGATGCTTTTGAGTTATGGTTTTTACTGCATTACGAATATTATTCTAGTACAACTCATCGAAGTGATTTAATTACAATGCTTTGTGATAAAAAACGTTTAGGAACAAAGTATAAAAAGAATAGTGCAGATATGTATGAAAAACTTAAAGAAAAACAGCCTGAAGCAATTAAAAATGCAGAAAATCTTTGGAATAATTGCAACTGTAACTATAATACTAATCCTTCCACAACAGTTTTTCTACTAGTTAAAAGACTTAATTCTTTAAGCCAAAAAACTACTTAATATTTTTTGTCTCTATGATCGCGATCGCACTAAATTCACTTAAATTAGCTAATTTGTCGACCTACTTCTGCTTTCCTCAAGGTTGTTGCTGCTCTTCGGTATTTGGTGTTGGATTGGCATTGGGTTGTTTATTTTCTGCCCCTGGTTTGGTTTTGCTGTGTTGAGGTTTTTTGTTTTTCTCTGCCTCTGCTGCGGCTGCGGCTTTTTGTTTCTCAACTTCAAGATCGAAACTACAGTGAGAGAACATATATTTAATTAAATTTTGATAGTCCTCTTCGTAGCCAAACCACCAAGGAAGATGACCTGGTGGTGCTTTAGTAGGATTAAATGTCAATTGATCGTAGAGCAAATAGCCAGTGGATTTAGCTACATCTCCTTTCTTCCAACCTACTTGTGTGGCAAAATTACGCCATTGATCGGTAGAGTAATTACCTGTACCAGCTAAACTTGTCCAAACTTGTTGTTGTGGTCGAAAACCAAAACGACCGTTACTATATTGTGACCAAATTCGATCGAGGGTGCTGAGATCGATACATGCTAGTGCAGAAACTTGCTGAACATTAATAAACTCTCCTGAAGTTTGGCTGCGAGCGATTTGAACGATCGCGTCCAGTAATTGATTAGTAGCTAAATCTGCTTCTTGCCATTTTTCTTGCGCTAGCAAATCCCTTATTGGTCGATAGTCCATTCCCGTGGCGGATGAAATTAAAAAACTATCTCCATCATTAACGTTTAGATTATTACTAGTATCACTGGGTGCTGGATTTGGAGTAGGGGCAATCCCTTGTGGTTGTCCAGTCCCTTGTGGTTGCCCAGTCCCTTGTGGTTGCCCAGTCCCTTGTGGTTGACCTGTAGGGGCAATCCCTTGTGGTTGCCCAGTCCCTTGTGGTTGTACTGGAGTAGAGGGATTGCTTGGTGCTGAAATCCAATTGGGAGTAGAAGAGGGATTGCTTAGTGCTGGAGTCCAGTTAGGAGTAGAAGAGGGATTACTCAGTGCTTGATTCCCACTGGGTTTGGAGAAAGTAGGAATACTTCCTGAGTTGCCTGAATTATTAATAGCTACTTGTTCGCCGTCACCAGTATTATTATTAGCAGGAGTTTCGCTTGGTTTTTGAGTAGTAACAGATGAACTAGGATTGTTGTTTGTGGTTGGAGACTGAGAATTGTTGGCAGAGTTAGAGGGGGGAGTAGTCGCTTGTGCTTGTGGTGATGTTGTAGTTGTACTGCTACCAGTTCCAGCAGCAGTTGTAGCTGGTTGCTTGGGTGGCGCTTCTGGTTTGGTAGTACTGGGTGTAGAACTTCCAGCAGTAGTTGTAGCTGGTTGCTTGGGTGGCGTTTCTGGTTTGGTAGTACTGGGTGTAGAACTTCCAGCAGTAGTTGTAGCTGGTTGCTTGGGTGGCGTTTCTGGTTTGGTGGTACTGGGTGTAGAACTTCCAGCAGCGTTTGTAGTTGTCTGTTGTGGTGCTGTTGCTGTCGCGGTAGCACCTTGAGCTTTTTGGGCTAGTTGTTTGTAAGTATTGATAGGAACGGCATAAATAGAAGAAGAACCAGTACGCGGATCGATAAAAGCTTGTCCGTGAATGCCAATTAAAAACCCATTTCGATCTAAGACTGGACCACCACTCATTCCTGTGAGAGCCTCTCCGTCATAAACTAGAGAGTAACCTTTTTCTGTGGGCGTAGGTAAAACGGCAACAATACTGACTGTGAAAAATCGATAGAAGCGATCGCTCTCTTCTCTTAGCGAACCTGGATAGCCAGCATAAAAGACATCCTGACCTTCACTCGCTTCATCAGAGTTACCTACCTCAGCAATTTGATAATTCTGATCGGTATTGAATTGAATCATTGCCAAGTCCACATTTGGCAATCTTTTGACGGCGTTGTAGTCGGCAGCATAGCTTCTCCCGTCTGGAGTTTGGACTGTATATTGACCTGGTTTCTCAACTACGTGCCAGTTAGTCAAAACCGTGTAAGTTTTTCCTGATTGCCCAACGATCACTCCAGAACCAGTACCTTGACCGTCAATACCCACAGTAATTTGTTTGGCACGAAGACTGATTTGTTGCGGTGTTAATGTCTGATTGCTTTTAATTGCTTGTGCTAGCTCAAATGTGGAGATACTAGAAACAGATTTAACTAAATGAGCAGGGCGATCGCTTGCACTAACTTCTGACGCGCCTTGGATCGCCAATGTCAGACCAACTATTACTATTGCTAATTTTTGTGAAAAAATCATATTTATAATTCTATTCTTGCGCCAGGCGAACCTGATTTAGGCGATATATTAGTACATTTTTTTCTTGCTTCTGCTTCCGCTTGCATCCGTAGAATAGCCTCTGGGATAGGCTTTTTCGGGTTTGACTCTGTATTTATAGGTTGTATTTTGACATTAGTTAAAGGTTCAGGCAAGCTGTCGTTTTTGGCCTCTAGCAACTCAGGCGTAAATTTTATGACTTTTTCAATGGGAATTGCTAAACTAGAGCGATTTATTAAATCTTGTAGGGGTTTACAGGGTACAGAGCCATCTTCATAAAGATCTGGAGCATCCCAAAGAGGATAGGCGTGTTTGCCGTTAATCCCTACTAATTCCCCTAAATTATTCAGCAAGGGTCCACCACTCATCCCTTTTTCTAAGTCGTTAGTGTAGCCAATTTGATATCCTTCTTCTAAATTTTTGTCCAAAACAATCGCTATTCTACCTGGTCTAATCGCTAATTCTGCTGGCTTTGTTGCTGAATTAGGCTCATTATTAAGATTTTTTTTGCCTAAATTATGGGGATAGCCAGCAGCAAATACTTCATCTCCTACTTTTAGGCTAGCTGAATTGCCAATGGTTGCTACTGGATAAGCAGTTTTTTCGCTGCGAAACTGCAAGAGAGCTAAATCGTACTTGGCAAAATCCACATTGTCGATCATTTCAGCCTCATGTATTTTGCCATCGGCAGTAATAATTCGATAAGGAGGATTTCCTGCTCTCAATACATGTCTATTAGTAATAACGGTGTAAACTGAATTATGTTGACGGACGATCGCACCAGAACCTAATACGTCCCGATCGCTCACTTTAACAGTTACTGTTTGGGCTATCTCATCAATTCGATCTAATAGTTCTGGAGAAAAGGACGCTAAGGTCAATTCTTTAAATTGCGATAAGTCTCCTGGTGTAATCAGTAATAAACTGGCTACGATTACCAATATTTTGGCAGGAGTAGACCATTTGATGGCACTTAAACTAAACATTAGAAAAGCATATTTCTTACTAATCTAGCTCGATCGATTCAATCTAAACACTCAGCAGTCTAATCTCGATCGCACCAACACAAACTATCTAAGTATTGGGGATAATCTTTGATTTAACTTACTAAGATGATTCGAGCAAGTCCAAGTTGAATCGTATCAACTTTATCATCCAAGTTTGTTAAGTTACTCAAAAACTTTTTTAAAACTAAAGGTTTGAGAGTTGATACCTTAAAAGCTTAAAAGCGCCTTTCTCCATTGCACTAATACTTAAGGCGCTTAAATTGTCTGTGAGGAGATTCGGTATATAGATTTCTCTTAGTAGTGTTATTTAGCTACCTTTGTCAACTTCTGCTAGAAATCTAATGTTTACTCTTCCAAGATTCGAGCTTTGAGAAAATTTATTCTTCGACTGGAACTTGTTCTAGGAATTTATCTAAATCGACATAAAACTCTCTATCGTTGTAGAAAGCTACATCGTCACTCAATAAAATCGTGTTACCAGATACGCTACGACGAAAATCAACTAGCTTGATTAAAACCTCTTCTGGATTAGCATTGGGTTCGAGAGTAATCAATACATTAGTATCTGGGCAAGAACCGCCTTTAGATTTGGCAACACAAATTACTGGTTGCCTATTTATATTACCTGTCCTTATATATTTTAAAGAGCCATCAGACAAATATTTTTGGAAACGGCTAGACACTTCCAGGCAACGTTTTTGAGCAGTCCATCGATCGGAGAAGGAATTTACCCAATTAATCAGGGTTACTCTTCCCCTGGGTGTATTAACGTGAGTTCCCCAAGTGCCATTAAGTTGAGCGCAATAGTAAGTATTAGCACTAGCTTGAGATGGTTGAATCATACCAGCAGTAGCACTGATTACAACAGCCACCCCAGTAAGAATTTTAGCCAAAAATTTGGTTTTCATTTTTTTGAGAATTGCTTTGCCACGATTAAGCAGTAAATATCCTTAACTATAGTAATTTTAACGAAATTTGTGCATAAATAAACATTACCCTTGACAAAACCTTACACATGGACTAGGGATTAGGGGTGTAAGGGTGTAGGGTGTAGGGGAAAGTAGGAAGTAGCAAGTAGCAAGCAGTAAGTAGCAAGTAAAAACTTATGACTTATGACTTATGACTTATGACTTATGACTTCTGCCTTCTGCCTTCTGCCCTCCGCCTTCTTTTCCCTAATCCCTTTGAATTAGATGCCAAAACCGTTACCTCGATCACCACTGATTTTGGTAGCCATATTTCTGATGACTTTCCTGATTCTAGATTGTAAGCTGCGATCCCCTGCCCAAATAATTGGAGTACCTGTCTTGAGCAAAGTAGGTGCAGGACTCCAATAATAAATTGAAATCAGTTTGCGACTGCACTCTTGAGGACAGGATAACTTTTGGGGTACGCCGTGTAAAGTTTCTGAAGTAGTTGGAAAAATTAAGCTGCGATTGAAATAAGGCGCATAACCAATTTTGTTATCTTGTTTCTTCGGATTCCATAGTTCTATACCTCCTCCCCAAGTAGGATCCCAATCTCGATTGAGATAGATGAGTAAGTTGACACGACGGATCAATGGTAAGGTAGGATGTTTGGTATAGTCTGCGTGTATGTCTAACCAACCTCCCCTATACATTTCGTGCAAACCTGCGCCAAAAAACGAAGGATCGGCAACTAAATCGTTAATACCTGTGATTTTCTTGATTTGCTCGATGAATTCTGTTGAATTAAGCCAAAGACAAAATAATTGGGTAAACGTGGACAATCCAGCGATTCCTCGTGAAGTTGCTTTTAATTCGTTAACGGTATCCCAAGTAATCCAATCCCGATTTTCCGCTTGAGGAAATTCAGATAGTACGCGATCGAGAACTTCAGGATTAAAAAGATCGTCAATGACTAGATGAGAATAAGGCTTTCCTCTTCTGTAATCTTGTTATAGCGATTCTGAATCATGGCGAAGACGATTAAGCGAACCCATAAATAAGTTCAAATCTACCAAATCTTGAACCGCACTAACTGGAATATAATTCATGTCAATTTCTTCCTATCAAAGCTAAATTTTTGGAAATTACTTACAAATTATCTGGTGCGTATTTTTCGGCAATCTTGTCTCTGTATGAATCGCGATCGCCACCAAGAATGTCGATACTTCGTCTGATTGCCCATTCTGTCAAAATACCGATACAAGCAATTTTTTCTTCTGTTGACAGAGGAAAGCGCATAATGGCTGATAAGTACTCTTGAAAAATAGTGATACCTTTAGGAAGAATGGGGTTTTTTGCCTTAGTATCGAACCACTTCAATTTAGTAGGATTATCGTGAATTGAAGCCATATATGATTCAGGATGGCTACGACGACAAAACAGGTGTTCTTCTGTATAGGCAATATTGCCTTGAAGTAACATTTCCGCAGTTATGTTGCGATCGGAACCAACAAAACTACCATATAGCTTCGTTTTTTTGATAAAGTCGCTTCTCATCAAGGCAAAGGGTTCGGTAAAATGCCTTACCCAAAGAATGCGCCAAAATCTATCTCTAGGGCGTTTGCCATCTAATCTGATATCGTAGTCGTAAGTACCAGTTTTGTTGTCTTGTGGGTCAATTTCGTAGGCAGGACTATGAGCGATCGCCAGAGTAGGATCTCCATCCAGTAATTCTACGCACTGACGTAGATAATCTGGTTCTAACATGTCGTCATGTGCTGACCATTTAAAATAGGTTGATTCTTGTTGTTGAAAAACAAAATTATGATTGGGTGCTGCACCAAGATTTTCTGATTGTCGATAATAGGTAATACGACTATCTTTCTTCAGATATTCTCGACATATTTCTTCCGTTGCATCTGTTGAGGCATTGTCACTAATAATAATGCGAAAATCTGTAAAAGTTTGTGCCAAGGTTGAGTCTAATGCTCTACTAATGTAGTTTGCTCCGTTATATACTGGCAAACCAATTATTACTCGCGAATTGTTCATATATTCGGCTTTTCAATACCCTTTAATTTTTTATTACATTATTAAGGTTTTTAATTAAAACATTTATGATTTTTTGATGAAGTGAAGACAAAATTCTATTAAAAATTAGTAAAATTTTACGATTTAGCAATTCTAAATAAAAAGATATCTAATATAGGAAATAGGATAGGCGCGATTTCTCCAGAAACGCGATCGCCTCTCAACTCAGAATAAAAGCGCCGTAACAGGAAACAGTTTGTAGAAATGCCTTTACGTCAAATTTTGGAAAACTCAATTCAAATTAATGCCAGTGCTACTACTGTAGAGAAATGTCTAACCGATTTAGAACTAATGCACCGTTGGTTGAATCCTGTCTTACGTTGCGAACCAATTGGACATTGGAGTACACAAATTGGTAGTCTTAGCCGCTTTACAATCAATATTCCTCTGCTACAACCCACTCTAAGAAGTTCGGTAGTAGAAAGAGAACCTGGATTGATCGTTTGGCAGTTTGATGGATTTTTTCAGGGACGCGATCGCTGGGAATGTCAACCTAGTGAAAAGGGAACTCATTTAATTAATCGTTTTGAGTTTGAAATTCCTAATTCTCTAGTAAGTTGGGGATTTAATAAGTTCGCTGCTAATTGGACTAAAGAAGATATGAAAGCTCAATTAAGAAGACTAAAACGAGTAGCAGAAGAAGTTTATCTACGCGACTCTAATTCATAGGTTCTAGGCTTTATTTAGCTCCCAAGTATTTATGCGTATCGTAATTCAAAGAGTTAGATCTTCTTCTGTTACTGTTGAGGGCGAAATTATTGGCAAAATTGGGCGGGGATTAAATTTACTTGTTGGTATCGCTCCTACTGACACAGAAGCAGAACTTGACTGGATGGTGCGTAAATGTCTGGAATTGCGTTTATTTCCAGGAGATGAAAATGGAGATAAATGGGAAAAATCTGTGCTGGAGATTAACGGAGAATTATTGGTAGTCAGTCAATTTACCCTGTATGGTGATTGTCGTAAAGGTCGTCGTCCTTCTTTTAGCGATTCTGCTTCACCATCTGTAGCTGAGAATCTTTATAACCAATTTGTGACTAAATTAAGAGCAAGTGGCTTGAATATAGAAACTGGCAAATTTGGAGCAATGATGCAGGTAAGCATTGAAAATGACGGTCCTGTAACGCTTTGGTTGGAGAGAGGGAATTAGGTCGATGTCAACAAATCTTAGTTCATATATATCTGACCAAAGACTGAGAGTGGGTTGATTTATATTCAAAAAACCACTGGCAAGGCTTGTACAAAATCACCAGACCGATAATCCAGACCAGATAAACTACTGGAAGTCCGAACTGCTTTTGGATTTTTAAAAAGATCGGGAAAAGACCATAAAGCAGGGGATGAAGACAGTAGAAAAATAACGGGACTCTTCCGAAAGTTACGAGCAGATCTACCAGGAAAATTTTCTTTCTCATCCGCTTCTTGATTTTCCAAGAAACGGCAAAAAGAATAAACATAATTCCTAGTGTCAAGAATAAGTAAGCCAAGTCGGGAGGGTATTTAGATAAGGTTACAAATTGTGAAAGGTTCAGTTGCTGCCAGTGAATTTGATTTCCATATCCATTCCCGTAGCGGAACATTAAAAACATCAACGAAAAACTAATACCCAGAGCCAGATAAATTTTCCCCATCCATCTCGGAGCGATCGCTTGCCTGTCTTTGACCCATTTCACATATCCTAGACCCCACAGGTATCCCAAAAGCATGACTCCCATCCAGGGAATCAGGGGATAAAGGCAAATTATCGGGGCATCGGAAACCTTGCTGGGAGCAAAAGTGACTATTCCCAAGCCATAGAGGAGGGGGTTCGGATGAGTAAACTGTAAAAGAGGCTGATAAAAGAGAGGAAAGGCGAAAAAATTCAACAGAGCCAAGGCAGCTACGACAAAAACCCCTAGTCGGCGCAGCCAAGCTAAAATTATTACGTTCATCCCGATTGTCCACAAGACCTGAAGTAAAAAGATCTCCTTCCAATTCAATTTCAGGAAGCCTTCTATCTCGAATCCTAAGTTGACAATCGTTAAATGCAACAGGATTAAAATGAGCCCTCGGATAGTGAAGTGCCAGGAAACAGCAGATTGGGAAACTCCTCGCCGAAGCCTTTTAGTTGCTGAGAGCGCGACCATAAAACCAGCCAGCCAGATGAAGGTGGTAGGCGCGAAGTGTGTCGCTACTCTGGTTAGGAGTTGAGGTAGGTTGGCATAGTGAGGAAAATTTCCCCGCAATCCCTCATCCGCTACTCGATATTTATTCCAAAAATAGGAAGTGTGGTCTAGAGCCATGAAGACCATGGTTACACCTCTGGCGAAATCCAGATGTTCAATCCTTCCTTTTTCAAGAGAAACAGCCATGAGAAATTTCAAATACTCTATCTGTGATGTTATTTCGATCGAGATTAGAATTGCGATCGCAAGCAAAGATCGAAAAAATCAAAACTATCGATCAACTCAAAAATATTTCTCAAATTGAGCATTTTCGCCATCGATCGCCTGTTAATTTTGGAGTTAATGTTTTGTGCGGTTTAATTGCCTACTGTCATCAACCCAAAAAACCTTGACTTCATATAGACTGGGCTTTACCTCAATCTGCTTAACCCGAACTCAGGTTAAGTACAGTAACAACAATGAGCGAACCAATTACGAACATCTTTCAAAGTAATACAGCAACGCCCGAAAAATTTATCTTCAGAATTCAACTACTTCAATCGCTCAATTAATTTATCCCCAACTCTTAAAGCATTAGCAATAACTGTCAAAGCAGGACTCACCGCAGCATTAGAAGGAAAAAAACTGCTATCGACTACATATAGATTATCGAGATCGTGAGTACGACAGTTGAGATCTAACACAGAAGATTTGGGATCTTCTCCAAAGCGACAAGTACCAGATTGATGCGCCACTACTTGAATGGGAACGCTACCATAAGGATGGAGACCGCGAGACTGTTTATCTGTGGCTTTTAGTACTTCTTGCCAGCGATACAAAAGGCGATCGTGTGCTTCTAGGTTATTGGGAGTGTAGTTTAAAGATAATTTAGAGCCTTTAACCGTAACTCGATTGTTGGGATTTGGTAAATCTTCGGTTTGCAACCACCAACCGATCGAACGTT
Organism: uncultured bacterium; assembly: GCA_964548905.1. Taxonomy (GTDB): domain Bacteria; phylum Cyanobacteriota; class Cyanobacteriia; order Cyanobacteriales; family Xenococcaceae; genus CAZJTL01. The sequence continues at coordinate 19,130 of CAZJTL010000001.1, forward strand.
TTGCCAACTGCTTCAAACCGAATCCCGGCATTAATTTAGCTGCAACTGATAAAATTGGTGGCGATTCAGAAAAGATCACATCTTGCAGAATACCACCCGAATTTTGAATGTTACCCATCGGATAATTAAAATCGCGATCGCCCCAGTAAAAATCATTGATATACATGGTTCTTTGAAACAATCCAGAGTTAGGTTGGGGTGATTGTTGTAAAATTACCGTCATTAGATGTTTCATCAGGTTGCGTCCCACCAAATCGGAATGGTTAGCAAGTCCTTGAGGATGCTTTTCATTGGCAGAACGCAATAACAATGCTGCTGAATTAATCGCGCCACAGGCAAGGACGATAATATCTCCCATAAACAAATAGGATTGTCCGGCAATTTCTGCTTCTACTGCTTTAACTTTTGAACCGGAAGGATTGGTATGCAAACAGACAACTTTAGCAGCCGTTTTCAGGGCGATATTATGAGAAGTCTTCATTGCTGGACTAATGCCCGTATCTTCCGCATCAGTTCGTCCTTGCTTTCCTAGTCCAATAGGAAGATAGGCGGGATGCAAACCGTATTTAGACAAGCGATCGCCTAAATCTTGGATATTAGATTCGTGTTCGAGATGGGAAAAGGGATAATCTTCGCTGCGATAGGGTTCGGTAGGATCGTCACCTGCTTTACCGTGAGCGCAATAGAGTTTTTCTGCTTCTGTATAATAGGGTTCAAAATCTTGGTATTTCAGTCCCCAATCTGGGGAAATGCCGTCTTGATGCCGAACTACTTCAAAATCTTTTTCTCGCATTCGCAGAAGCGTGCCACTATAAATTTTGGTATTGCCACCGACGGAATAACAAGTTTGAGGATGAAATGGTTCTCCTGCATTGTCGTACCACTGTTCGGGTGCGTGATAATCTTCTTTTTTAAATACTTCTACTTCAACCAACTCAGAACTTTCTTTAGCTAAAAACTCTCCCCGTTCTAAAACTAAGATTTTCTTGCCAGTTGGTGCTAGTTTACGAGTTAGTGTTCCTCCACCCGCACCCGTGCCAATAATAATTACATCGTAGTATTGGTCGTCAATAATCATAATTAGTTATTTGTCCTGTTATTAATTGTTAGTTAAAAGCAGATTTAGAGAGTATCTTTTAACATAGATGATTTGGCGATATTCTGCTTCATCAATTTCTCGCGGTTCTCGAATTTCGGGCAGCACAGATCGAATTATATAGTTCACAATGATTACTTAGATCGCTCGATTCATACAATCTCTACAATCTCTACAATCTCTACAAATATAGTCAATACCTCGCCTATATTTACTGCCAAACATAAATCAAAATAAACAAAATAATCCAAATCACATCAACAAAATGCCAAAATAAAGACGTAGCTTCTACACCAAATTGTCCGCCTTCGTAATTATTAGGAAGAAAGGAACGAATTAACATAATGGTTTGTAATAGTATTCCTGTAAAAACGTGTAAACCATGAAAGCCTGTTAATAAGTAAAATGTTCCTCCAAATACACCAGAGGTAAAGCTAAACTTAAGACTATTCCATTCCACAGCTTGACCGTAAAGAAAGTAGCTTCCCATTGCCATAGTTAGCAACCAAAAGAATCGAAAACCCCAAAGATTCTTGTGATGTAAAAATTTTTCGGCGATATAAATCACAAAACTACTAGAAACTAACACAACAGTATTAATAGTAGGATCTTTGATTTCTAAACCTTCTACACCAGCAGGAAGCCAATCGGGAACTGTGGTTTTGTAGAGAATATAACCAGCAAAAAAACTTAGAAAAATAACGCTTTCTGATAAGAGAAAGACAATAAAGCCAAACATACTATTGCCCGCTTCATCATGTTCGCGTTCGGTCGCCGTTTTTTCAAGCGATCGCTCTAATTCATTGTCACTAATCAAGTCTAGATTAGTCATGTACCGCTCCCAAAGCTTCAAGGTTTGCAACTAAGGGTTCTTGTTTGCCATAACCATAGGGATCGGCAATAACCACGGGAAGTTCTTCAAAGTTTTCCACATCGGGAGGAGAAGATACCAACCACTCCAAACCGATCGCCCGCCAGGGATTATTGGGGGCTGGTTTATCAGAAATCCAAGAACTAATAATGTTTAACAGGAAAGGTAAGGTAGACATTCCTAGCAAAAACGCGCCAATACTTGCAAGTACATTCCAAAAAGCAAATTCAGGATCGTAGGAAGCTACTCTTCTGGGCATTCCCATCAAACCGACAGGGTGCATGGGCAGAAAATTTAAAGTAGTACCAACAAAAGTTAACCAAAAGTGAAGTTTACCCAAGCCTTCGTAGTACATTTTCCCAGTCATTTTGGGAAACCAGTGGTAAATAGCGGCATACATACCAAAGACAACCGCACCATAAATTACATAGTGAAAGTGTCCGACGACAAAATAGGTATTGTTAACGTGAATATCAATAGGAACTGCTGCCAGCATAATGCCTGTAATGCCAGCGAAGACAAAATTAATTATTCCGCCGAGGGCAAATAGCATCGGCGTATCGAGGCGTAGCTTACCATTCCAAATCGTAGCAACCCAAGCAAACACTTTAATTCCCGTCGGAACAGAAATCAACATAGTAGAAAACATGAAAATCATCCGCATCCATCCAGGCGTTCCACTGGCAAACATATGGTGTACCCAAACAATCCCACTCAATCCCGTAATAATCAGGGAAGAAACTGCGACGACTTTGTATCCAAATAGAGGTTTACGCGCATAAACAGGTAATACTTCCGAAAAGATACCAAATACGGGCAGAATAATCACATAAACGGCGGGATGGGAATAAAACCAGAAAAAATGCTGAAATAAAATCGGATTGCCACCTTTAGCGGGATCGAAAAAGGCAGTTCCAAAGGTGAGATCGCACAGTAGCATAACTGCCCCTGCGGTGAGGGCAGGTAGCCCAAATAGTTGGATGATTTGGGCGCTTAATACCGTCCAAACAAAGATAGGCATCCGAAACCAGGTCATTCCTGGGGCGCGCATTCGGGCGATCGTCGTCACGAAGTTAACTGCACCCATAATCGACGAAACCCCCGAAATTGCCACTGCTAGCAGCCAAATCAATTGACCGTTCAACCACTGTCCGCTTGGATTCTGAAGGCTGACGGGGGGATACGCCCACCATCCCGATTGAGATGGGCCACTGGGAACTAAAAAGCTTAAGATAAATAAAATCCCCACCACAGGAACCATCCAAAATGCGGCGGCGTTGAGACGCGGAAACGCCATATCTCGCGCCCCAATCATCAGGGGAACGAGATAGTTTGCCAATCCCACCAATGCTGGAAACGTCCAGCCAAACAACATGATCGTTCCGTGCATGGTGAACAAAGCATTATAAACAGCGCGATCGAGCAAATCGGCTTCTGGGGTAATTAGTTCTCCCCGCATAATCATGGCGAAAATGCCACCTAAGAGAAAGAAGACAAAAGATGTAACCAAGTACTGTATCCCAATTACCTTGTGGTCAGTGCTAAAGCTAAAGTAACGCTGCCAATTAGGAGGAGTTTTGGGAAGATGCGATCGCTGTTGTTGACTTTCCGATAAAATCTGAGTCATGAGTTAAGGATGATAGTTGACTAAAGGTGGTTCGACAGGAACTATGGTTGCCCAGTTTCCTTGCTCTCTTGATGCATATTCGGCAGCAGCTTGATTGGGGGCGGGAGAGGGCTTGCGAGTAGCAGATTCCCTCAACCACTTTTGATAATCTTCGAGGGATTCAACCACGACATCTGCTTGCATTGACGCAAAGTAGGTGCCGCTATATTGAGAATCGCGCAATCGATATTTACCTGGGCGAATAGGCGTAAACTCAAAGTCAATGGTGCGTTGGGGAATAATATCTTGCTTGACTCGAAATGCGGCAACGTAGAAACCATGTAAGACATCTTGCGATCGCAAAGCCAAACGAGTGCGACGATTGACTGGTAAGTGTAGTTCGCTGCTGGTAATATTTTGTTCTGGGTAATGAAAAACCCAAGCCCACTGTTTGGCTGTCACATCAATTTTTTCAATCGGTTCGATCGCTTCATTCATTGGTGCGGCATAGGCGGACTCCATTTCCATCGGCATATGCAGATGGGCAATTTCCATCGGTCCTTTAATTGCCATTTTTTCATAGGTTTGGTAGCTGTAGAACGCGATCCAAAATACCAGAACCAAAGGAATCGCCGTCCAAACTACTTCTAGTATGACATTGCCTTCGAGCGCTGGACCGTCACTGGTGTCGTATCTACCTGCGCGATGAAAGACAATCGAATAAACGAGCGTGCCTGTAACTCCGAGAAAAATAAATGTTCCCAAAGTCACTAAAAAGCTAAATAAATTATCTACCAGTTGAGATTCAACCGAAGCTTGAGGTGGAAGCCAAGAGTAGGATAGCTGTCCCATCCAAAGACTAATAAATGTAAGTACTAAAGCGACCTGGGCGATCGTCAAAATTCTTTTCAGTTTCATATTTTCAACTTACCTCAGCAGCAGATTTGGATCTTGTCCCATCCGTAATAAATTCCCTGCCGTGTTATGTGCGCCGAACTCAGCCGCTAGTTGCGCCCCCAAAGTGCCATGAAGATACATCAAAAACATAATTGCCAACCCGACTAATAGATAGCGCCATTGTACCTGTCGGCTAGTGTCGCTGCGCCAAAGGTAACGTTGAAAACCTCGCCACACAGTCATCCCTACTATTAGCGCCAACAAGAAAACCCCTCCGACACCGTGCCAAAGCATGGTTTCCATTGCATCCATACCCCAAGCACTCTTTATTGCTGGTGAAGAATCGATCGTCATAATTTCATAAAAACCTGCCGCTACGGTAAAAAAAGTCACGATCGCCGAAGCTAGCATATTGTACCAACCGACATCAAAAAAATTGGAACGAGTCGCAGGAATGGCTAGATATTTGAAGATGGGTTTTTCAAAGGGAAATAGAACCCCGACGATATCGAAGGCAATGCCGATGATGAACAACCCCAGAGTTAGATGAACCAAATTGGGGTGAATGGGAATGGTGTAAGGAAGTCCGTTCGCACCTAAATTCATTACAAAATTCTCTCCTTGACGGCTTCTACTACAGGAACTGTATGTAATCCATATACCCAGACCAATTCATCGCCGAGATAGATTTGGAACAAAACCAGACAGCTTAAGAGTAAGCCCATACCCAAATAGGACATTGGTATGGTTTTGGGATCGCGCCAACGAATTACATATCGCCAGCCTGTAATTGCGGCAATAATTCCCGAAAGCGACCACCCAATCAGAGTATGTAAATTTAACACTGGTTCGACTGCATCGTAAGCTAATGCCAAACCAGCTTCAATTTGACCGAAAATGATAGCAATAAAGATAGATATTGTCGCAACAAACATATTCCACCAACTCACTTCATAAAGCTTATAATTATTGGTAAAATAGCCAATTACATCGCAAAAAAAAGCAAATAACACCATTGCAATCACAAAATGAACCACAATGGGATGAATGGTGTCGGGATAGGGTAAATTGTGGTCGTTAAGCGGTGGAAGAAGATTCTCAAACATGGTGTTCTCTTACACAAATTACCCAAAAATTTCAACAAAACATCAGCCTCGATCGCTCGTAGTTGCAGTTGTTTGTTGTTTATTTTCAAGATATAAATTCAGTTGGTTTTCTTTTGTATGATAATCAGCAAATAATCTTTTTTGCAGAAAAATTTTAGGTTTATTTAAGTTATTCAAAATCATTTTATGTTTGACAATCTGTCGTAGTTGATAGATAAATATCGATCTGCTGAGAGCTAAGCTTATCCAGAACTCAGGTTAAATTTACCTATTACTTATTACCTAGATCCAATCATCGTCATCATCTCGATCGCCTCGATCGAGATCTCGATTATTCTCGTTGGTTGATTTTGGTTCTTGGGTATTTTGTAAGGGTCGAACGGGAGGATTAATCAATCGATAATCTGCGTCATAAACTCTGTCTATTTTATTATCGTTTGATTCTTTTGATTCTTTTGATTCTTTTGATTCTTTTGGTTCTTTTGATTCTCGATATTTGTAAGAATAAACAGAACCCGATTTTTGAACGCTTTCAGGTTGTTGCTGCTTTTCATAGATTGTCGATTCGAGTTTGGATTCTTCTTCCCTGAGACTGCGTTCTAGTTGTTCTCGGTTCGATTGAGGTGGTAGTGGTGGTTCTTCTAGGTTCCATTCATCATCTGCTTCATCCCAGTCAGCTTTAGATTTTGAAGAGCGATCGAAAATTTTTTCTTCAGTTTTAGTTTGAGCCGCTTTTGGATTGGAAGATTCCCTAGTGTAAGAGTTGTTAGCTTGTTGATTGACTACTCGATCGCGATTAGTATAATTATCTGAAAAGTTTTGCTCCGTCGATCGAGAGTAAACTTCTTCTCTGGGAAAAGGAGATCTGTCGGTTGCTGAATAAGACGATGTTCCTGTCTCATAGCGATCGCTGTTAATCCTTTTCTTTGCTGATTTCGCTAAATTATTAAGTAACTGGATTATCAGGCTAGTAATTATGCCCGCAAAAGCAAACAATAAGATCCAGGCTGCGGTTGGTAGGGGAAGAGTTTGATAGAAACAAGCATTATTAGTATCGCTGCATAGCAATTTTAAGGACAAGAGTTCTTGATTCTGCACATAAAAAAGGATGATTCCCGATAAAAATAGCAACGCGATCGATAATTTAAGCCGAAACATAATTTAACGCCTTTTCAGTTTGCACCTAATCTCTTATTGTCCGCGACAATCGATTCCCATCCTAACTAATTCGATGACTAATAAATAATCGTCAGGTAGGCGATGCACCACCCTACGAAGTTAAGGCGATCGCGATTACCTTGATTTAAATACAAAACGAGTAGCCCAAATGCTAATAATTGGTAATACTAACCAATTAGCAATAGCAACTGTCGCAGCCACCCAGATAATACCCCCGTTAACAGCGATGGCTATGCAGATAGCAAAGACAAGCGTAAAGATCCCATCGAGGCGCAAGGTGACATCAGTTTTATCGATCCCATTAAGCAGAAGTAAAGCAATTAAAGAAAAAGCAAAAGGTATAACAGAGGTGCAAATCATCATCACGATTGGAATTGCAGCGTCCCATTTCTCTCCAAATACGATCGGGACATAAAGAGGTGCTAAACTTGATTGCAATAAGACTACAGGAACGACAGTCATTAAAACCGTTTTGAGACTGCTTAAATAATTTTTTTGTAAGACACGCTTATCGCCCCGCGCGGCACAAAGATGGGTAAAAACTGCGGCAAGAACTGAATTAACAATATTGATAGTAATACCAGAGCCAGCATTAAAAGCAAAATAATAAGTTCCCAAGGCTGCATTCCCTAGAAAAAAACCGACAATGATATAGTCAATATTCATTCTCAGCCTGTTGAGCAACTCCATCAAAGTAATATTTTTACTGAAATGAAAAATTTCCTGCCAATTTTTCACTGTAAAATGTTTCGGTGGTCGCCAAGGATGATTGCGCCAACCCAATATCCACCAAATGGGAGCCGCTACCAGCATCGACAAGACGATCGCCCAGATGCCAAAGCCCAACAGAGCTAAAATTGCAATTAGCACATTGGAGACTAAGGATTGCAAAGCACTACAAACAGCAGAAGTTTTAAGCTGATTAGCCCTTTCTAATAAAGAGATATTGATACAGGAGAGAGGAAAAATCAAATAAGACAAACTGGCAACACAAAGGGGCAAGACAAGGCGATTTTCCCCAGAAATCAAAGCATAAACCAATACACTAAGGCATTGAATGATTAAGAAAGCAACAGCTAAGATCCAGTTGAGCCAGTAACCAGTATTGCAGAGTTGTTCGATGTTTTCTTCATCAGCTTGCACGATTTTTAAGCCTATACCGCCTCTTTGAGGAATGAGGGTAGCAAAATCATTAACAGTATAAATAATCGCCATTAGCCCGTAATCTTCGGGGCTAAAGACACGAGCGATAGTAATAGTAGTTCCCAAACGAAAAACACGATTTGCTAACTCAGCTACTCCAAGCCAACCAATATTACGTAAAAATTGATTTGATAATACTTTTTTAAATTGGTCAGCTAACATTGAAAAATAATTTCAGTACTTTTTAAGTTCAATATAACCATACACTTATATCTTGTACTCTAATGGATTCGATTGTCGATTTTCAAACAAGAGGCTCATTAATTGAGTAATAATTAATTATCGTTAGCTAATTAATCAGCCAAAACTAACAAATTAAGACAACTGTTATTTTTGGGCAAAAACATAACGAGTAATCCAGATACTACTCAGGGGTAAAACCAACCAACTTGCAAGAGCAACTACCACCGCTACCCAGTAGATACCCGATTGTACGGCTACCAAAAGAGATAAGGCGAAAACAACAGTATAAATTGAATCGAAACGAAGATTGAGGTGAGTTTTGTCGATCGCATTGAGTAGCTGTATCGCAGCTAAAGAATAAGCGAAAGGTATAACGGTAGAACAAATCAGCATCACCATCGGTATTGCCTCTCCCCATTTCTCGCCAAAGATAATGGGTATGTAGACTGGTGCTAAGTTAATTTGTAAGATTACCAGAGGAACTACAGTAAAAGAGATGGTGTTGAGACTGCGAAAGTAATTTTTATGGAGTTGTTCGGAATCTCCACGCGCCGAACATAGATGGGGAAAGATTGCGCCTGTAATAGAATTGACGATATTTAAAGTGATACCCGAACCTGCATTAAAGGCAAAATAATAAGTGCCTAAAGAGCCTACTCCTAAAACATTACCAACAATGATATAGTCTAGATTCATCCTCAATTTGCTGAGTAATTGTACACCAATTAGGTTTTTCGAGTAGTTAAAGATTTCTTGCCAGCGCTTGAGAGTAAAATGATGGGGTGGTCGCCAAGGATGATTGTGCCAACCGAGTATCCACCAAATTGGAGTAGACAGTAACATTGACCAAACGATCGCCCAAACTCCCATACCCTGAAAAGCTAATACTACGATAGTTAGGTTAGAAATGAGCGCTCCAATTGCATTAGCAGCAGCAGGAATTCCCAGACGGTTTTCTCTTTTGAGAAGAGAATGATTAATCATGCAGCAGGGAAAAATTAAGTAGGTCAAACTAGCCACACACAATGGCAGCAGCAGGCGATCGCTACCAGAAATTTGGCTGTAAATAAAAGCGCCGAGACATTGCAATAAAAAAGCAGAACCGCAAGTCAGCCAATGCAGCCAGAAAGCAGTATCACAGAGTTCTTGAATAATCTTTTCATCGGCTTGAATAATTTTCGAGCCTATCCCACCTTGAAGGGGAAGGAGGGTAGCAAATTCAAAAGTAGTATAAATAATTGCCATTAGCCCGTAATCTTCAGGGGTAAAGATTCGAGCGATAGTGGCAGTGGTTCCCAAACGAAAAACACGATTTGCTAACTCAGCTATTCCAAGCCAACCAATATTACGGATAAATTGATTTGATAAAGCTTTTTTAATTCGATCGGCTAGCATTTTTTAACTGAATCAGGACTTACGCAGATACACCAAAAGTAGGGCAGTGTATCGCCCACCTTACAATAGAGTAAAAAAGTTTATTTTGGGTAAGTACTTTAAAAAGTAGCAAGTAGCGGAAACAATTCGCTCCTAAGCAATTCGCAATTAAAAACCTTCTGACTTATGACTTATGACTTAATACTTAAAGAAGCCTCCTGCCTCCTTGTACTAGAGCCTATAAACTTTTAGCAAAAACGTAACGAGTAATCCAAATACTGCTAAGGGGTAAAACCAACCAACTGGCAAGAGCAACGACAACTGCTACCCAGTAGATGCCCGATTTTACGGCGACAAGGAGAGATAGGGCAAAAACAATTGTATAAATTAAATCGAGACGAAGATTGAGATAGGTTTTGTCGATCGCATTGAGTAACTGGATCGCAGCTAAAGAATAAGCAAAGGGGATGACAGCAGAGCAAATCAGCATCACCATTGGTATGGCTTCTCGCCATTTCTCGCCAAAGATAATGGGTATGTAGATGGGAGCTAGGTTGATTTGCAGGATTACTAGAGGAACAATTGTAAAAGAAATGGTGTTGAGACTGCTAAAGTAATTTTTATGGAGTTGTTCGGGATCTCCACGAGCAGAGCAAAGATGGGGAAAGATGGCATCTGTAGCCGACTTGATCATGTTGAGAGTTATTCCCGAACCAGCATTAAAAGCAAAATAATAAGTACCTAAAGCACCTACTCCCAAAAAATGTCCCACAATTATATAGTCTAGATTCATTCTTAATTTGGTGAGTAGTTCGACACCAATCAGGTTTTTCGAGTAGTTAAAAATTTCTTGCCAGTGCTTGAGGGTAAAATAGTTCGGTGGTCGCCAAGAATTATTGTACCAACCCAGTATCCACCAGACTGGATTGGAAAGCACAATCGACCAAACGATCGCCCAGATTCCTATACCTGATAAAGCTAGAACCACAATAGTTAAATTGGAAACGATCGCTCCAATAGCACTAGCCGCAGCAGGAATACTCAAACGATTCTCCCTTTGCAAGAGAGCATGGTTGATCATACAAAAGGGAAAGATGAGGTATGTCAGTGCAGCAACGCATAATGGCAGCAGCAGGCGATCTTCTCCAGAAATTTGGGTATAGATCCAAGCGCCTAAACATTGGAGCAAAAAAGCCGAACTACAAGTCAGACAGTGCAGCCAGAAAGCAGTGTTGCAAAGTTGTGGCACAATTTTCTCCTCAGCTTGAATAATCTTGGCGTTAATACCACTTTTGAGGGGAAGGAGAGTAGCAAATTCATTGGCAGTGTAAATAATTGCCATCAATCCGTAATCTTCAGGAGTAAAGACGCGAGCGATCGTCACAGTCGTTCCCAATCGAAAAACGCGATTGATTAACTCCGCCATACTCAACCAACCAATATTACGCAAAAATTGATTGGAGAAAGCTCTTCTAAACTTATCTGCAAGATTATCAATCGAAATGCTCACTTCTTTTTCCTGCCTTTTCTTGAAGCGTGATAAGCTATTCCACATCTAAATTGCACAAGACATTTTTCCTCCTGCCTCCTGCCTTCTGCCTCCTGCCTTCTGCCTTCTGCCTCCTGCCTTCTGCCTCCTGCCTTATTTCAAGTAGTTTCAGAAGGTTTTGAACGACGAAGTAAGGTATAGATAAGAGAGCGCAATTTTTGATAACCTCCCTCACCAAACCATCTAGCTGCAACGATCGCCAAAGTCAAGCGCAGATATTCTTTAGATAGTAGCAACCAAGGATCGTAAGTTCGAGCTAATTTATGAAACTGGGCTGCTTTTTGATAGTCTTTTTCTACGCCTTGAATTGGTTTCCAAGCTAAGCAGAGATAGGCAAACCCGTAGCTTTTATTTTTCAGGTATTGCATTTCTTGGGGAGCAGCAGCAAAGGTTTTTTCGATCGTAATTTGGAAGCTCTCTTCCATTGTCTCCCATCTTTTGGAGGAACTACCAATGGTTTGACGATAGTAAACTAAGTTTTCTTTTATTACTTTAAAGGGATAGCGAGCGGCAATTCGCAGCCACATTTCCCAATCTTCATTGACGTTAAAACGGCTCAAGCGCGGCTCGAACAAACCAACCTCGTCCAAACAGGAACGACGCACCATCGCTACACTACCACAACCAATTGGATTCCAATGGGTGAAAGTTTTCCAAACATTACCCTCAGCAGTCCAGTTAAATGCTCTACCCGTGGATCGATCTTGTTCGTCAATCAAGAGTGTCCAGGTATAAACTAAACCTACCTCTGGATTGCTATCCAAACAAGCAACTTGTTTTTCTAGTTTAGTTGCTTCCCATAAATCGTCTGAGTCTAAAAAGGCAACGTACTCACCACTAGAATTCAGAATTCCCGTATTGCGAGCGATCGCCAAACCTTGATTTTCTTGAGAAACGATTTTGATGCGCGGATCTTTGACTTCGCGATCGAACCACTCTACAGTGTTGTCGGTGCTACCATCATTGACGACGATCGCTTCATAATCGGTAAAGGTTTGTTGGAGTAGGCTATCTAAGGTTTTAGGCAGATAGCCAAGGCAGTTATAACTGGGAATAACAACAGAAACTTTAGGCATAAGTAGATAGGTGAAATTAAATTTCTAGGTAGAGGTAGGCAAAAGGCAATAGGCAATAGGCAAGAGAAGCAATAGTTTTTCTAAGTAATTTATTAATTAAATTAAGAATTCTGCATAGGAGTTAAATAACCGCGCAGATTTTGAAAAAAGCCGAGTACTTTTTTATACGTCTGAAATCCGAATAATTTGCTGCTGGCGATCGCAATTGCACCTCGCCAATAGCGCCAAGAAAAACGCAAGCGAGGATTGTAACTAACTGCCAAATTGCGAAGAGCGATTACTACTTGCAAATCTGGGTTTTGGGAGTTTAGAGCTTGAGCGGCTAAATGCTGATAAGCTAAACTGTAGCTAATTTTTTTAATGGGCATTAAATTGGCTGGTGCATCGGTAAAAGCCTTTTCAATCACTATTTCAAAACTCTGTTTCATCCCTTCCCAGTTTTTGGAGACGCTGCTAGAACGTTCGCGATAATAAAGTAACGGCTCTTTGATAACTGCGAACTGATAGTGCTTAGCCAGACGCAACCACATATCCCAGTCTTCAATATAAGAAAGCAAGTTAGTGTCAAAGCTACCAACGCGATCGAAGCAAGTGCGTCGAATTATCACACTACTAGGAATAATTGGATTACAAGGTAATAATTTTTCCCAGACTTGTCCCTGTTGTTCCCATTTGTGCAGTTTGCCGATCGGTTTACTACGTTCGTCAATTAAGCTTGCCCAGGTATAGACTAAGCCAACTTCTGGGTTATCGTCTAAAATTTTTATTTGCTTAGCTAGCTTGGTTGTTCCCCAAAGATCGTCTGCATCAAGTAAGGCTATGTATTCACCTGTTGCTTGTTGGACTCCTGTATTGCGAGCGCCTGCTAAACCTTGGTTAGACTGAGAAATTAATTTAACTCTGGTGTCTTCAATTGTGGCAAACCAGTCTTCAATTCCATCCGTACTACCATCGTTGACGATAATTACTTCAAAATTTTGATATGTTTGCTTGAGAACGCTGGCAAGAGTTTGCGGTAGATATTCCATTGCGTTATAAGCAGGAATAGCAACAGTAATTTTAGGCTTGGTATTATTGTTTATTGGGGAGCAATTAGTCATTAATTTGTAATTATTTTTACTGAGTCTTTGTTCTTTCCTAATTAAGCAACAGGTTTATTTTTGCCCGACGATTCTAATTCCTAAAATTGCCTGGTAAATAATATTATTTCTCAGTTTTTTTCTAATCTTAAAAGAAAGCAAGCTCGCGATCGATTCACTGAATTTAATCACTGACACAGGAAACCTTAGATAAACTCCCTGACCGCCGATATAAGCTTTAATTTTAGAAAAGCCAACTTCTTCAAATAATTTAGATAATTCTGTAAATGTATATTCTTTGAGATGAAATCCTGTGGCAATTTCATCAAAATGCTTAGAAATATCGTGAGGACCAGATAATTTATTGGGGGTCAAACAAAGGTAACTGCCACCAGGAGCTAAAGCTTTATATATATTTCGCAGTTGTTCGATCGCGTCGTCTGGATGCAAATGTTCGATTAATTGGTTGCTGTAAGCAATAGTGACACTGTTAGAAGCAACGGGAACTGTACAACCGTCAGAGACAATTAAAGCAAAATTAGCAGGCAAATCTGGGTTTTTGACAATTTCTTGAGAAACATCGACTGCATAAACTTTTTTGACCTTTTTGGCGACAGCTATAGCTAATTGGCAATCTCCAGGCCCAATTTCTAGAAAAATCGAGTCTGGTTCTAAAAAATTCTGCAATAGCTGCATCTTTTGGGCAACTTCTCTAGCTGAAGCTTGAGGGTCGTTTTTACGATTGATTTGTGGATGGTCGCTAACTTGCTGGAAAAGCCGATCGTAAAGATGATTATAGAGATATTGTCTGTCTTCTTTGCGAGAGTTACGAAGCTTTAAGGCTAAATCTTTTTCGATCGCGTATTGGTATTCGATTCGCTCGAAGTTGCGAGGATCTTCATCAGTAATTGCGAACAGTTTGAGAATACTTTTCATTCTTTTTCAATATGGGCAGTGAGCTTTCCCTAAAGACAATACCTAGCATTAATAAACCCGGCCAAAAAACATAGGTCATTGAATCTAGGTTTTCACTAAAAGAGAAGAAAATCAAGATTAAGATAATACTTAAGCCTACTCTAGCGATTTCAAAGTGATGGGCTTTAATTAACAGTTCGAGCGCTGTCCAAATTACAACGAGCGCCATTGCTGAGCAACCCACTATTCCTTGAGTGTAGAGCAGGCTATTCCAAGTATGATGAGTGCCAACAGGGATTTTACCAGTTATGGCTGGTCCCTTACCAGAGATGGTGCCATGTCCCCAAATTGGCGATTGTTGCCATTTTTCCAAAGCCATACGCTGAAGGGTTTCTCTGACTCTGGAAGAACCAGAGCGGTAGCTATCCACAGTATTTTTAAAGATTTCTAGTAAGCTGAAGATTGTCGAGCCGAAAATACCAACAAAAAAGCTAACTACTCCTACTAAAACTTGTACCCAAGGACGAGAAATATTCACCCACAACCAAATTAGAGCGGGAACTAGAGGAAGATAGACAATCCCTGCGCGAGAAACAGAGGAAATCACCATCGCAGTTGCTCCCATTAAACCCAACCAGCGCCATTTTTTATCGGTTTCGTTCCAAGCAAACCAAAAGTAAATATTGCCAACTAGAGCGAGAGCTGGTGCCCAAGGGGTAAACAGTTGCATTCGACCTTCTTCGGTGAAGGATAAGGTATAACCCAGAATTTTAACTGTGTAAAAATCACCACCACCAAAAACTTTTAAGGGAGAAGTGTATTCTAGGTCGGCATCGGGAATGCCTGCCATAATTCCTGCTGCACCAGCAATTATAAAAAATAAACTCTGAAAGCAGACAATCGAAGTAGCTCGATAAATCAATTGGGGACGAATGGGTAGAGCGCCAGCTAAGATGAACATCGGGAACAGAAACCACATCTTAAACCAGCGATTCATCGATGATTTGATAATTTGATCCGCACCTAAATCGAAGTGGAGGTGTCCCATAATCAGGGCGAGTTCAATCACCAGAATGGCAACTAGCCACAGCCAACTGACAAATGGTACTGTAATTCTTTCTTCTGGAGGGGTTTGTTCGTCCTGACGGAATAACCTGAAGAACAGATAGCACATCAAGACTAATCCCAACACAGGAGCTAAGACAAACTGCGCTCCTAAGTAATAAATGACATAAGTAAAAATAATATAGTACCAGACTAGCGCTTCTGGCAAATTTTGCGGTTTGATGGCATTTTTGCTCATTTTCTTGCTGATACTGAATTCCAACTCTCAATTCTCTCTGGTAAGATGGGCCGCGATTGTGGCTCGAATTGCTGGATATGCTTCTGTTGGCGTTCGCGAAACCACAAAGAAACTAGGGCGGTGGTGAGGAAAGCAGAACATAAAGTCGATCCTAACAGCACCAACATACTCTTAGGAGAGCTTGGTTTTTCGGGTAAATTGGGTTTGGCGATCGTGGTTATGGGCGGATAAGAGGCGGAAATATTCGATTTGCTTGAATCTAATTGGGCTAAAGTCGAAGAGAATACTGCTTCAGCAATCTTGACATCTTGCTGCAATTTCTCTAGAGTAGACCCTGATTTAGACATGGTCGTCAACTTGTTTTCCAAGCGATCGAGCTGTCTTTTCAATTCGCTGGTTTGAGATTCTAAACCTTGTTTTTCTGCTTTTAATGACACCAACTCTTGAAACAGATTGGCTCTCTTAGATTCCCCAGGGCTATCACCATCAAGGCTCAGTTGTCTCAGAGTAGTATCATCGATCGGTCTGCCTAGTAGCTGTCTACCCTGTTGAAATACTGTGGCTTGGGCTTCTTCTACTTCTGCTCGTTTATCCACTACTTCGGGATGATTGGGGAAATATCTAGCGTTGAGAATAATCAACTCCGAACTAGCTCTACTGTATTCGTTTAAATATTTCTGAAATCTTTTATCCGACTGAAGTAGGAAAGCATCAGATGCCTGCTGAGAAGATAAACCTAAATCTTGTAGCAAGCGGTTATATCTACCATTAGCTTTTTGTAGTTGAGAACTGTCTTCTGCTAGTTGACGACGTAAGGTTTCAATATTTACGGATAGCTCTTTTAATTGATCCTTGGAGCTTAAACCAGTGCTTCCTTGATACTGAGTCAGGCGATTGCGAGCAAGTTCTAGTTTTTGCCTGGAATCTTCGAGAGTATTAATTAAGTTGCCATTGCGTTGCTCCATTTCTTCTCGTCGCTGATTCGCCAACTCTTCTTGAAATACTTGCTTGAGGGCGATCGCTTTTTTCTGAGCTAGCTGCGGTGTATCACCTTTGACTTGAAACCTCATCAAAGTTGTATTATCAACGATTTTAATTAAAGGTTTGCCAAATTTCTCTGCTGTCATATTCACCCGTTTGGAAGCTTTGGCAAGTACTTCGTCAGTTTCGGCGATGAATTTATAATTTTCTCTAGGGTCGGAGCTATCTTGATTAAAGGGCGATTCCGATCTGGTTTCAAATGAACCAGTATCTGGAAGATTAAAATTGGTAGTCGAATTTTGCGAGGAGAGTGCAACCGCCCAAGCGCTGGTGTAGCTTGGTTTGGCTAGGCGTAAATAAAGCAAGCCAGCACTCCAAACGATCAAATTAGTAATTAACCAGGGGACGATATAATTCTTCCAATTGGTTTTTTTGGTGTTATCGCTAAAATTACCAAACAGAAATGGTGGTGGTTCAAACTGTCGTTGCAAGGAGAGTCCAGAACTGCCTGGAAGCGCTGCTCTGTGACCATTACCGTTAACTGGCTCTGGTAGCTCTTCTTCAGTATGGTCGTAAGTTGGTTCCAGAGCAGTTAGGTTATCGAACCAACCAGGTCTAATTTGAGTATAGCCTTTATAGATAAAGCGAATCGCTTCTTTTACTTCTTCATCGGGCGAACCTTTGACCAGATAACCTACAGCTCCCGACAGTAGCGCTCGGGAAATATAATCTTCATTATCGTGAACGCTATACATTAAAACTTTAATGCCAATGAAGCGCTGACAAATAATCTTAGTGGCGCTAACTCCATCCAGGTTAGGCATTTGCATGTCTAAGAGAACTACATCGGGTTTGTGTACCTCGACTTGCTCGATCGCCGTGTACCCGTCATTGGCTGTACCGACTATTTGAAAGTCATTTTCTGTCTGTAAAGCGGCGATTAATCTCTCGCGAACGCTTTTCTGATCGTCTACCACTAGAATCCGAATCATCTCTAACCCTTGTTGTTAAAAGCTAATAATTGTGTTTTAAATTATCAAAATGAAATTAATTTCTGGTGAGTATTGAATTAGCCTGCATCGGTTTTGCCAAGCCTGGGGTATCTGCCAAAGATCAAATTATCAAATTTACCATCCCCAGAAGTTTGTTCTCCCTGATGCATTTTGCTATAAATTTTTTCTAAAAATTCGATATTGCCAAGTCGATCGAGAATCTGAATGAAAGCCACCAATAAATCGATCGCCATCATTTTTCCTAGTTTCCATTCACCTAATAAGAGTAGGCGTAGCTGCCAATAACATACAATTTTTTCTTGCCAAGAAAGCGGTGTTTCTTTGAGAGCAGATAGATATTCGGCAAACACTCGCCAATGTGGATATGTAATTTTACCGCGTTTGGCAGGGTCGTGCCAAAAATTATATAAATGCATCGAATAAGAACAAATTTTGACCGATTGGTCTGGGTGCCTTCGCAGATAAAACAGGCATTCGGGAATTTCTGTAAAGCGACCGAGCAAACCTAACCTAACCAACAAAACGCGATCGGAGCCAGCATATTTATCAATCAAGGGAGTTTGTTTGAGAGAAAGAGTACGAATTAAGCCAAAGACTTGGTAGCAAGAATGACGAAAGTTGACCAAATCCCTAAAACGTTCTGGAGTACTCAGGGAATCTGTAGACAGTTTTACGTTATCGTTGGTCAATTTAACGTAAATATCTTCGTCATTGTAAAATTTTCCTTCTTTGTCAATGACTTTGACTTGACTGTGGCAAACTGAAATGGATGGATCTGCGTCTAAGGTAGCAACGCATTTTGCTAAAAACTCTGGAGCGCAAATATCGTCATGAGCCGCCCATTTGAAGTATTCACCCCTTGCTAACTCGAAGGTATAATTGAAATTCCAAGAAGCACCTTGATTTTGGGCATGGCGATAGTAGCGGATGCGGCTGTCTTTTGCCGCATAAGCACGGCAAATTTCCTCAGTGCGATCGTCTGAAGCGTTATCAGAGATAATTAGCTCAAAATCTTGATAAGTTTGCGCTAAAATCGTCTCGATCGCCTCAGAGAGAAAATTTTCGCCGTTATAAACTGGCAAGCCAATACTAACTTTGGGGTGAGAGGGATTCATCTTGAGTACTTTGCTCCATTTCAGTTGTGATTTTAGGGAAGTAAAATTACTCTCTTCTTTGTGGCTGATATTACCATAGAGTTCTAAATTAGTAACTCGATCCCGATCGTCCGAGAGATAATAACCTTCTGTTCTAGGAACGAATGAGAGTCTGTTGCGATCGATAAGATGAACTATGAATCTGCTTCCCATCCATCTTTTCTTGCCATTGTTTCCTTGGTTAGACAGCTTTAAAGTTTGGTGTGTGAGGAGAAAGTTTCGCTCGGCAAGAGTTTTTTGGTCAAGAAGACGAACAAGACAACCCATCTGCCACTGTCCTAACTTTCTACTGGTGTAGCATCTTCTCGCCCAGATTACCGCTCTAGTTGCTTGAATCATAAACCAATCGCCCGATAAGCAATTCCACCCAAGTTAGTTAATTTTTTTGCACAACTTGGTCTCGATTGGATAAACTGTTTCGCTGTGATTCTTCCTCTTGCTCTGAAAATTCGTTTAATCTCAATTGTTTAGTATTGGTGAGTGAAGGCTGATGAGTAAGTTTGAGTAATCTTTGATATAGATGCAAGTTGGAATCTGTAATTTTTTGCCAGTTATAGTTATTAATTACGTATTCTTGCGCTCTTGTCGCCATTTTTGCTACTTCTAAAGGGCGATCGATCGCTGCTTGCAAAGCCTCTCGCAAAGACTGACCATCGCCAGCTTGAAAAAGAGTCCCGCGATCTTTACCAATCAATTGTTGGTGGGGAGCAATATTACTAGCAATTACAGGTATACCCTCCCGCATTGCTTCCAGCATCACTAAAGGCAATCCTTCAAGATCGGAAGGCAAGACAAAAAAGCCTGCACCTCTGACGATTTCTGCTAAGCGACTACCTTGAACTTCACCAGCAAAATGAACGCGGCTATCGGTTTTAGCTAAATTAGCTAGGTGAGAAGTATATTCGGCGGTATCACTGGAACCACCAGCTAACAACAATTGCCAGCCTGAATCTTCAGTGCCTTTAAAGGCTTCAATCAATAATTCTGGGCGTTTTTCAGGTACCAGTCTGCCCAAAAACAAGAAATAACGTCCTGGTTCTAACCCTAGAGATTTGACATAGTCAAATTGGGGATCGGAACTGGCGTATTCAGCAGGGCCATTGGGAATATAAACGGTATCTATGTTGTAGTTTTGCCAAAAATAGGAACGCAAATCTTCAGAAACAACGACGATACCATGAGCAAATTTAACCGCCATTCTTTCTCCCCAGTAGATCGTTTGACTGGCAAGCTTACCCCACTTGGCTCTCTGCCAATCTAAACCCTGACAAGTAACTAAGACTTTAGCTGAGGAGAAAAGACGAGGAATCCAACTGAATAAAGCTGGACCTAGAGCATGAAAATGAACCAGATCGTAAGGTTTGAAAAGAGCGGCGATCGCGCCCAGAGCAGAACTCACTGTTGCATCTAAACCTTTGAAGGGCAAAGAAGGCAAGCAGATAATGTTAATCCCCTTGTAGTTATAAGTGTAAAACCAGGATTTTTCTACATAACTACAACGAGCAAATAAATCTACTGAATGCCCTTGAGCAGCTATTCTGACGTATAGCTCTTCACAATACCTTTCTATTCCTCCCTGCTTCGCAGGCAATCCCTTGGTCCCAATTACGGCAATTTTCATAACTCTCAACTCGTTTTTTAATAATATTTGCTCACTCAGTTGTACGGATTTGTTTCACAAGTCTTTGGTATTACCTCAGATTTCTTGTTGAACTCAGGTTAGCAAAGCCCTCAAGCCAATTTCTCCACTTAAATTTAAGCGACTCATTGTTGATGAAATAGGTGATGGTGATGAGAATTTATGCGTTCTTCCCAGACGTTCATCATATTTCTATACACTTGAGTGACTACAGTACGTGCTTCATAGGGTTGAGCTGTACGAGTACATGCTGATGGTGGATAGGCTTCTGGATTGGTAAGAATTTGTCGAGTAGCAGCAGCGATCGCTGCTGGAGTTCTTGGCTCGGCGATCGCACCACTTTGAGCCGAGAGAAATTGGGGAGTTTCGCCACAATTGGTACTAACGGCAGGAGTACCGCAGGCAAGAGCTTCTAAAATAGTCAAGGGCAAACCTTCAAAAACGCTAGTTAAAACAAAAACGCTACTGATACGGTGTAAATCGGCAAGTCTTTTTTGTCCGATCGCTCCCAGCATCGTCACTTTTTGGTTAATACCATAATTATTAATACTATTTCGTAATTTTTCCGATAGTTCTCCCTCTCCCGCAATCAGCAGGTGCAATTTGGCGTTTTCTTCTTCTTTGACTAGTAAGGCAAAAGCATCAATCAGCAAAAGAGGGTCTTTCTGGGGATGGAGTCGCCCTGCAAACAAAAGAAAACGAGTGTCTTCTGCTACTCCTAATTGTTGGGCTAATTGTTGGCGTTGAGCTTCTTTTGCCGTTGGTGTCAGAGGATAAAAAATTTCTGTATCGACTGTATTTTTTATATAGCTAACTCGATCGGCAAGTGCGGGGTAACGCTGCTGATAAAATTTACTAGATTCGCTATTACAAGAGAAAATGTGATCGAATTGCTTGAGTAAAAATCCTTCTAAAGCAAAATAAGCAAAGGGAAAACGCTGCCAAAGAATGGCTTTATTTCCTTTGGCTGCATCCATTTGCCTTTTGATATCATTGTGGATAAACAAACTTTTGTGTCCCGACCAATTAAGAGTTGCCGCCGTTGGTTCTAGACGGTGAAAATGCATGAAGTCAGATGCCAAACCACGACGACCGAATAAAGCAGCCGTATATCTTAAAGTAGTGGGAATTGGTGTTCTGATATTGTCATCATCCAAAGCAATTATGGGCATAAATTTAATTGCTTTGCCTGCAAACTCTGTTTCTTGCCAGGCACCTAAAGTGCAACCAGGTTCTCCGGTTCCTACTAAACGAACTTCAAAATCTTCAGATGCATATTTGAGAAAAGAGCAAACAATGGTTTGAATTCCGCCAATGCTGCTCTGCCAAGGATTAAACTGATAGAAAATTGTTAAAACAGGTTTGCGCATGATATCGTTTAATTTTAAAGATTTTATCAATGCATTTTTTCTTTAATTGATAAACACTTTAGGTAAAATTTTTATAAAGACTTGATAAAGAGGATGGCTTATCCCAAACATAGCATAGACATAATTACTTATTTAATATTTATTGGTTTGGTTAAACTTTGAGAAAATATCAGTGATTATACGCAAAATTTTAGCCAAAAACTAGCAAATTTACAATCTCTACAACTGTTTACCTGGTATTATTACTTAAACTAATGTGTCTCTATCTGGTTATTAATAAAAACCGTATATGAGAATACATCACCAAAAAACACTTCGCTTACACAGTGCTAGCTTGCGCTCATGTCGTAGGTGGACTCAATCGTTAGAATCGAATCATTTTAAGAGCGATCGACAAAATAACAGCTAATGGACAAAGACCAAGGGACAATCTTAGTTACAGGGGGAGCTGGCTACATCGGTAGCCATACCGTCAAGACCTTAGAAGAAAAGGGATATCAAGTGATTATTCTTGATAACCTTGTCTATGGACATCAAGATCTAGTCAAAAATTGCTTAAGAGCAAAATTAATAGTTGGAGATATCAAAAACCGCACCTTACTAGATCGATTATTTAATCAATATTCTATCGATGCTGTCGTTCATTTTGCTGCTTATGCTTATGTAGGAGAATCAATGGTTAAACCAGCCAAGTATTACGACAACAATGTTGTCGGAACTTTAACACTTTTAGATTCGATGCTAGCAGCATCGGTTAAAAAATTGGTATTTTCCTCTACCTGTGCTACTTACGGTATTCCTCAACAAATTCCCGTTCCCGAAAATCATCCTCAAAATCCGATCAATCCCTACGGAAGTAGTAAGTTAATGGTCGAGAAAATTTTGGCAGATTATAGTGCTGCTTACGATCTCAAGTCGGTTTGTTTTCGCTATTTTAATGCTGCTGGTGCAGAGCCAACAGGTCTTTTAGGCGAAGATCACGAGCCAGAAACTCATCTAATTCCCTTAATACTGCTCACAGCCTTGGGTCAAAGAGAAGCTATTTCTGTATTTGGCACAGATTACCCCACACCTGATGGAACTTGCATTAGGGATTATATTCACGTTCTCGATCTAGCCAAAGCGCACGTTCTCGGTTTGGAATATCTGCTGGCAGGAGGTGAGAGCGAAACTTTTAACTTGGGTAACGGTAATGGCTTTTCCGTCAAAGAAACGATCGAAGCTGCCAAACAAGTTACAGGTCAAACAATTTCTGTGAAGTACTGCGATCGCCGCCCTGGAGATCCCCCTATTTTAGTAGGTAGCAGCGCCAAAGCGAGAAAAATTTTGGGTTGGCAACCTCAATATTCAGATCTAAAACAAATTATTGCTCATGCTTGGCAGTGGCATCAAAAACGTCACGCAGCGAATGATTCAAGTTTAAAACAGGCAAGTTAGAAGGCAGAAGGCAGAAGGCTTTTATGCAGGAGGCAGGAGGCAGGAGTGAATAAGCTTGCAATTAAAAGGTTTTTCCTGCCACTTGGGTTCAATCCTCGAAAAAAAGCAATCCTAGAGCCTAGAGCCTATGAATATTTGTTTGATTAATTATTAAATTACTAATTAAGCTATCAAAACTAGTCATTTATGAATACAGAGATTGCGATCGAGCCAACTTTAAAATTATCTGAAGATACCCAAACTCGACTTTGCTGTCCTGTTTGCAATTCATCCCTAGAATTTAACCAAACTTCCCTAAAGTGCAAAAACTCTCAGTGTCAAGCTCACTTCCCTGTCATCAATGGTATCCCCATTCTCATTGACGAAACAACTAGCGTCTTTGCGATCGCCGATTATGCAAATCCAGACAACTTAGTACTCAAACCTAAATCAAAGCTAGAGCGTTTATCGATCGATTTAGTGCCAAGTATTACTCTCAATCTTTGTGGCAAGAAGAACTATCAAAAATTGACAAAACTACTCCAACAACAAACTGAAAAACCCAGAGTGCTAATTGTGGGTGCAAGTATAGAAGGACAGGGGATACAACCACTCCTCTCAGCAGCCAATTTCGATTTGGTAGAAGTAGATGTTGCTTTTGGAGAGAGAATCGGAGCAATTTGTGACTTGCACAGCCTTCCTTTTGCCGATGAAACTTTTGATGCAGTGGTTGTTCAAGCTGTACTCGAACATGTTGCCGATCCATTTCGTTGCGTGGAAGAAATTTATCGCGTCCTCAAACCAAATGCAATAGTTTATGCAGAAACGCCTTTTATTGCTCAAGTCCACCTAGGCAAATATGACTTTACTCGCTTCACTCCTCTGGGTCATCGTCGCTTATTCCGTAAGTTTGACGAGATAATAAGTGGTCTAGCAGGTGGTCCTGGAGTTGCTTTAGCTTGGACTTATCAATATTTTCTGCTTAGCTTTGTCAAGCATTCAATTAGTAGAGCAGTAGTGAAAGTTTTTGCTAGGTTGACCTCTTTTTGGCTCATCTATTTTGATTACTTATTAGTTAACCAACCAGGTAGCTACGATGCTGCCTTTGGTTGTTATTTTCTGGGTAGAAAAAGCGATCGAGTTTTGAGCGATCGCGAGTTACTCAAACAATACAAAGGAACGCAAACTAGTTCGTTTTAGCCCCAGGCGTTGAGGTTGAAAAGCTTTAAGGTAAAAAGCGATCGAGTGCCTGTTTGAGTTCTTTAATTTCCAGGTCAATATTGCCTTCCTTAGCAGCACGAGCAATACATTCGCTCAGATGTTCGTCTAAAATAACTCTAGCCACGCGATCGCGCGCTC
>CAZJTL010000001.1:43508-97675 GCA_964548905.1 uncultured bacterium
CACCTCTGACCGCAGCAATTTGGATCAAAACATCTGGGCAAGGACGACTTTCAGAAACCATGGTTTTAATGCCACGAATATGACCTTCAATCCGAGAAAGTCGATTGATAATTTGTCGCAAAGATTCTTGGCTGTGTACATGGCTGTGTGCGTGTTCCGCAGCTTCTAGCTCGCGATCGTGTACATGTTGTCCATTGGGTTGGTTCATGATTAGTTCTTGCTCTAAATTTAATGAAAAAAAGGAAGAAGTTGAGACGATTCCAGTTAACTTCTTCCTTCTTACTTAGTTACGTGACTACTCCCTCTCCCTTGAAGGGACATTGTAATTTATTCCTCGTCGTCCCAATCGTCGCCCTCATCATCATAACTATCTGAGCTACTGAAGAATTCATCCTCTTCTAGAGAAGAACCATAACCGATATCTTCATCACTAAAACCAGAAGGGCTGGTTCCAGCGTATTCTCTGGCAAGGCGATCGTCTAAGACTACATCTTCATCTTCATTCAAATCCGCATAGGAACGTCGAGGATAAAAATCGTCTCCTGGCATAACATCTTCTCGGGAACGCATACCACCTTCATAAGGTTCGCCAGCATAACCATACATGGAAGAGCCTCTGCCAAAGCTATCTCTGCCACCATTATCCATTTCATTGCGGCTATTTGCCATTTCTTCTGCGGTATTGAAACCAGTTCCTGCGGGAATCAAACGACCGATGATTACGTTTTCCTTCAAACCTCTGAGCCAATCAGATTTACCTTCGATCGCCGCTTCGGTTAAAACACGGGTAGTTTCTTGGAAACTTGCCGCACTAATAAAACTATCAGTATTCAAAGAAGCTTTAGTAATCCCCAATAATACAGGAGTATACTGAGCTGGCGCACCTCCAGTAATCGACATAGCTTCGTTCACCTGTTCGATTTGGCGCAACTCTACGAGTTCGCCAGGTAGCATGGTTGTATCTCCACCATCGTCAACTCTAACTTTAGAAGTCATCTGACGGACAATTACTTCAATGTGTTTGTCAGAAATATCAATACCCTGACTTTGATACACCGACTGCACCTGATTGACTAAGAAAATTTGCGCTTTTTGCAAACCAATTAAGGCAGCTTCATAAACTCCTTTCTCGTGCAGGTAGTAATTAAAGAATACTTCGAGAATTTCGTGTGGATTAGCCGGTCCATCAGTTAAAGGTTCGGCTGGTCCAACTTGTTGACCGTCAGAAACCATGGCGTTTTGACCTGGACTGAGAGGATAATCGCTAACTACACCATCTGCTTCGAGGATTTTGATATCAACAGTTTCATCTTCTTCGTATACTACTTGGCACGCACCTGGACGACGGCTGAGGATACAAGCTTCTTTTGGTTTGCGAGCCTCTAGTAGCTCTTCAATTCGAGGTAAACCTTGAATAATATCACCCGTCTTAGCACGTTCAAAAATCAACAAGACGAGATTGTCGCCCCGTTGTACCAAATCCCCATCGTTGATATGCAAAATTGCACCAGCAGACACTCGATAAGGGCGTGCTAGGCGCAGCGTTACTTTCTCCTTGCTTACTTTGGATACCTGTCCTGATTCAGGCAAAATCACTCCTGGTGCTATTTCGGTTCCAGCGACCAATAATTCGCCAACTTTACATTTGGCATTAACCGCAGCAATCTCTACCAAATCGGCATTGCGAACGATCAAGACACGGCGAATCGCTTCCCCTCCTTCGCGAATACCTCGAACTTCTCCTGGTTCTTTACATTGAATTTCAGTACGAGCAATCACTGCTCCTTTGGGAATTTCTTGTCCGTCTTGAACTAATACGCGCGTCTGGGTGCTACCACTGTGAGGATCGTGGTCTGTATCGCGACGTAAGACCAAGGATTCTAAAATTACCAGTTGTAGACGTTGAATATCAGGATCGACTTCATCAGCTTTTAGCTCGATATCTGCGTTCAAATTAGCAGCAGTTGAGGATTCTAGCTCCTCGTTGGTATCGATTTCTAAGACTAGCTGAGTACTCAACAGAGCAATGCCGTCTACTGATTTAACTCGTTCGCCATCTTTGTAAAAGAGTCTCTGTACCGATCGCAGCTCGATCTGGCGACCATCTTCATGGTTAATTGATGCCTGAGAAGGTGCGGCTGGCTCGTTAGATACTTGGTATTCCTGTACGGGACGTAGCAACATTGCCATCCCTTCAGTAGTTTCTAAGAATTCTACATACCTCAGTTCGGAGACAGTAACCCCAGGTAGGACTTCCGTTCCTGGTTGAACTAGCTGTTCTTTTAAGCTCTCTAAAACTTGATCGACTAGATGAACTTCACCTGGTTTAATAATAATTTCACGGAGAATGTCATTTTTCTGAACTACTTCGACAATCCCTGAAGATTGGCAGAATACGTCTTTAACAACTTCCGTACCAGCTTCAACCTGTTGTCCGTCTTCCACTAGCAACAAGGAAATATCTTTATTCACTTCATGACTTTCTTCGGGAATCCAGAGGATAGTTCCTCCTTGAGCCACTTCGTAGCCTTGTTTGCGACTACCTTTGGAAATTTCTACGCCAGCATATTTAATGATGCCACCAGTATTGGTTTTATAGCGATCGTCGATTAGTTCGGCAACTACTTGATGATTTTGTACTTTTGTCCCAGGCGTTGCTTTAAGCAAGAAGCGCTGTTTGTCAGCCGTATCAATTACGTACTGTTCGCGACCACCCGTACTTTCGACGTGTACTTCAGCGCGATCGAGTAATACCGAAGCTGTAATAATTTCAATTTCACGGCTGTTGGGGGTCATCCGCACTACACCACCACTAGCAGAAACTAATTTTGTCTCGGCTAGTATCGTACCAACATCTACTGTATCGCCATTTTTAACTACAGGTTCTGCACCAGGAAGTAAGTTATAGACTTCACCCGATAAAATCCAGAGCAAACCAGGTCTTTGAGCGATTCTGGTGGTATTTCCTTGACGGTCTGTTTTTTCTTCGGGGATGAGGTTGGCAAATAATACCTCTCCAGCTAAATCGGAAGCAACGTCTTTAGCAGCTCTTTCTGTAGAACGCTGTAATTTGATTAGGGCTACTTCTGCTAAGAATTGTCCTGCTTCGACCTTAGCCCCATCTTCGACAAATACCAGAGAACCAGCAGTCAAATTATAACTCAAGGAGCTTTTATCTCCTTTCTTTTTCCCAGGCTCATCTAGGGTCAAAACTAAATCTCCAGGTACTTCTACCTGTTCTCTTTCATCTCCATGGCGAGTACGTACCTTACGGGTGGTTAAACCCTTTGTATATTTAACTGTACCAGCTTTTTCTGCCTTAACTTGGCGAGCTACTTCTCCAGTAAATACACCGCCTGTGTGGAAGGTACGCATGGTTAACTGAGTACCAGGTTCGCCGATCGACTGAGCGGCAATAATACCGACAGCTTCTCCCATATCTACCATGCTACCGTGAGCCAAAGACCAGCCGTAGCAATGCTGACAAACGGAGCGAGCCGCTTCACAGGTAAGGGGTGAGCGTACCATAACTGATTCGACGCGAGCGCCAATTTCTTGAGCTAGATCGGCATCGATCGCCTGGTTGCGCTCGGCAAATACTTCTCCTGTTTTCGGATCGACTACATCTCTAGCTAATACTCTTCCCAACAGGCGATCGGCGAGGGGAATCAAGATGCGATCGCCATCTTTCATGGCTTGGACAGTAATACCTCGTTGAGTCAAGCAGTCGGTTTCGCGCACGATTACGTCTTGGGCTACGTCAACCAAGCGTCGGGTTAAGTAACCAGAATCCGCCGTTCGCAGTGCTGTATCTACCAATCCTTTTCTCGCACCATAGGAGGAGATAATATACTCAGTTACAGTCAATCCTTCACGGAAGTTAGTTTTAATGGGAATGTCAATAATTTCCCCTTGAGGATCTGCCATCAGTCCGCGCATTCCCACCAACTGACGGACTTGAGACAAATTACCTCTCGCTCCGCTAAATGCCATCATATAGACGGAGTTAAGCGGATCGGTTTCGCGAAAATTGCGTACCACTTCATCTTTGAGTGCTTCGGAGGTACTGTTCCAAGTATCGATTACTTTTTGAAAGCGCTCAACTTCGGTGATTTCTCCACGAGCATAACGCTCTTCTGTTTTGCGAATTTCTTCTTCAGTCGCTTCAAGCATCTGGCGCTTGATTGGTGGAACTTGTAGATCGTCCACACTAATTGAAACTCCTGCTTTGGTGGCGAAGCGAAAACCTAATTCTTTGAGTTTATCCGCCATCGTTGCACAACGGGCGCTACCGTAACTAGTATAAGCCCAGGCCATTAAACTTTTGAGACGACCTTTATCAACAATTCGGTTATAAAATTTCATTTTTTCTGCCGATTTTTAGATAGATGACTGGTAATTAGTGGCGAGTAAGGAGTGACAGGGGAGAGCTGAATCTCCTTGTCACTTCCAGCCTCCCTCAGACTTCCAATGCTTCTTGGATAGCTTTGTTGTAGATAATTCTGCCTGTTGTTGTGCGAACGTATTGGGAAACATGCTCGCCATGGGCTGTTTCTTTGACGATTCTCTCCCGATATTTTTTCAAAATACAGCCATCGCTGAGAGTTTGCTGCTCCAGTATTTCTGTATCGGGCTTGTCTGTTTCTACTTCTCCATCATAACGTATCCAAATATAATCATGGAGATGCAAATGACCTTGTTCGTAAGCTTTAAAGGCATCGTCTATACCTGCGAAATAAGGTTCTTGTTTGCCGAGCGCGGCTGGATTTTCTGCGGTTAAGTAGTAACACCCCAAAACCATATCCTGAGAGGGTGCAACGATTGGTCTGCCAGTTGCTGGAGACAAAATATTGTGACAAGCTAACATTAACAGTCTTGCTTCTGATTGCGCTTCCAAGGATAGGGGTACGTGAACTGCCATTTGGTCGCCATCAAAGTCAGCATTAAACGCTGGACAAACTAAAGGATGCAACTGAATGGCTCTTCCGTCTACCAAGATTGGCTCAAACGCTTGAATGCCGAGACGGTGTAGGGTCGGAGCGCGGTTGAGTAGAACTGGATGCCCTGTAATTACTTCTTTGAGTACTTCCCAAACAGTGGGGTCGCCTCTTTGAATCAGCTTTTTGGCAGCCTTAATATTATTGACCATACCGCTATGAATCAGGCGGTGAATCACAAAAGGTTGAAACAGCTCGATCGCCATTTCTCTGGGCAAACCGCACTGAAAGATTTTCAGTTTTGGACCAACCACAATGACAGAACGTCCAGAATAGTCAACCCGCT
This sequence comes from uncultured bacterium, assembly GCA_964548905.1. Classification (GTDB taxonomy): domain Bacteria; phylum Cyanobacteriota; class Cyanobacteriia; order Cyanobacteriales; family Xenococcaceae; genus CAZJTL01. The sequence continues at coordinate 48,792 of CAZJTL010000001.1, forward strand.
TACCCAAAAGGTTTTGACGGAAGCGTCCCTGTTTCCCTTCAATAATATCGGAGAGAGATTTTAAGGGTCGGTTGTTAGCTCCTACTACGGTTCGACCGCGACGACCGTTATCAATCAAAGCGTCTACTGCTTCTTGCAACATTCTCTTTTCGTTGCGAACAATAATTTCTGGAGCCAGAATTTCTTGTAATCTTGCCAGACGGTTGTTGCGGTTGATGACACGACGGTAGAGGTCGTTTAAGTCGGAGGTGGCAAAACGACCGCCATCAAGCTGCACCATCGGACGTAAATCGGGAGGAATCACGGGAATAACCGTCAGTACCATCCACTCTGGACGAGCATTGGTAGCTACAAAGTTGTCAATCACGCGCAAACGCTTGATCAGTTTCGCTCTTTTTTGCCCTTTAGCGTTGACAATTTCTTCTCTTAATCTTTCTGCTTCCGACTCTAACTCTACTTCTTCTAGCAAACGTTGAATCGCTTCTGCGCCAATGCCAACTTCTACGCCAATTAATTCTGAATCTTCGCTGTAGAGTTGTTCTTCAATTTCGATCCACTGATCTTCGGTCAGCAGTTGCTTATAGGTGAGATTTTGAGCGTTACCTGGATCGAGGACGACGTAGGCGTTGAAATAAACAATCTGCTCCACATCTCTGAGGGGCATATCCAAAATAATGGCGATGTAGCTAGGAATGCCCTTGAGATACCAAACGTGAGTAACGGGAGCGGCTAGCTTAATATACCCCATGCGGTGGCGACGCACGCGAGATTCGGTCACTTCCACACCGCAACGTTCGCAGACAATGCCACGATGGCGCACTCTTTTATATTTACCACAATGGCATTCCCAATCCTTAGCCGGTCCAAAGATCCGCTCGCAGAATAACCCATCCATTTCTGGTTTGAGGGTTCTGTAGTTGATGGTTTCTGGTTTGGTCACTTCACCCACTAGTTGACCGTTGGGCAAAGTCCGCTCGCCCCAAGTACGAATGCGATCGGGGGAGGCAATTCCTATTTTGACGTAGTCAAATCGCTGCTCTAGCTGATTTCTCATATCTGGTGACTGGTGATTGAAGTTTGGCAATCGGTAGTTGCTTGAAGATGAAACTCCTACCAATTACCTGGTTAAAGAATGAAAATTACTCAACTTCCTTGTCTTGGAGGTCTTCCCTGGTTAGAGATTCGTAGGTAGGACGGCTGGGAGTGCGACGAGCGCTATCTGCCATCAAGTCTACTTCTGGATCGCGGCTAGTTCCGTCTTCTAAAGTTTCTACTTTGTGGACGGCAATATCTAGCCCTAGAGATTGCAGTTCTCGCATCAGTACCTTGAAGGACTCTGGAGTGCCAGGACGAGGGATGGGTTTTCCTTTGACGATCGCGTTGAGAGCTTCGTTACGTCCTTGCATGTCATCGGATTTAACGGTGAGCAACTCCTGCAATGTATAAGCCGCGCCGTATGCTTCCAATGCCCATACTTCCATTTCTCCAAAGCGCTGACCGCCTTGTTGTGCTTTTCCACCCAGAGGTTGTTGAGTAACCAAAGAGTATGGCCCTGTAGAACGAGCGTGAATTTTGTCGTCTACTAAGTGGACGAGTTTGAGCATGTAAGCTTTACCAACGGTGATCGGGCGATCGAACGCTTCGCCAGTACGTCCGTCAAAGAGCTGGATTTTACCTGGAGTTTCAGGCTCGTAACACCAGTCTTTACCAGGCTTGCGAGAGGCTTCGCCCAATTTTCCGTGGACAGTCTCGCGCGAGGATTCTTCTCCATACATTTCGTCAAAAGGTGTTACCTTAAAGCGCATACCTAGGTTTTCTCCTGCCCATCCCAACAGACATTCAAAAACTTGTCCTACGTTCATCCGTGAAGGCACACCCAGAGGATTGAGAACAATATCGACCGATCTGCCATCTGGTAAATAAGGCATATCCTCAAGGGGCAAAATGCGAGAAATAATCCCCTTGTTACCGTGTCTTCCTGCCATTTTGTCGCCTACTTGAATCTTCCGTTTTTGCGCGACGTAGATTCTCACGACCATGTTGGCACCAGGAGGTAATTCATCTCCTTGCTCTCTGGTGAAGACGCGCACGTCAACTACCCGACCTTTTTCGCCGTTAGGAACGCGCAAAGAATTATCTCTGACATCTCTGGCTTTCTCACCAAAAATCGCTCTTAACAGCTTTTCTTCTGGAGGCTGATCGGACTCACCTTTTGGTGTTACTTTCCCAACTAAAATATCTCCTGCTTCTACCCAAGCGCCAATGTGAATGATGCCGCGTTCGTCTAGATTTCTGAGGGCATCTTCGCTAACGTTAGGAATTTCACGGGTAATTTCTTCTGGCCCGAGTTTGGTTTGACGCGCTTCAATTTCATATTTTTCAACGTGAATACTAGTGTAAACATCGTCATAAACTAAGCGTTCGCTGATTAAAATCGCGTCTTCATAGTTGTAGCCTTCCCAAGGCATGTACGCGACCAGAATATTCTGTCCTAGAGCTAATTCACCACCTTCTGTAGCGGAGCCATCTGCCAACACTTGTCCTGGAACTACATCTTCACCCACATAAACTAGGGGTCTTTGATTTAAACAGGTATCTTGGTTGGAGCGCTGATATTTTTGCAATTCGTATTCTAGCTCAGTGCCATCGAATTGCCCTTCACTATCCTCGGTAGGAGCGCTACTAACTTTGACTTTGATGGTGTTGGCATCCACAAAACTGACTATGCCATAGGTACGTGAAACTACTACCATCCCCGAGTCACGAGCGGCTTGCGCTTCCAACCCAGTTCCAACCAAAGGACGTTCTGGTCGCAGTAGGGGAACTGCTTGACGCTGCATGTTTGAACCCATCAAAGCGCGGTTAGCGTCGTCGTGTTCGAGGAAAGGAATTAAGGAGGTAGCTACGGAGACAATCTGGAGAGGGGAAACGGCTGCATAATCTACTTGTTCTGGGGTAGTGGTTGTAAATTCCTGGCGATAGCGAACTGGAACACTAGTACCAAGGATATTGCCCTCTTCATCTGTGGCAACGTCTCCAGGCGCAACTCTGAGGTCGTCTTCTTCACCTGCTGTCAGATAGACGTGGGATAAGTCTCGACGCACTCGCCCGTTTTCTACTTGATAGTAAGGAGTTTCGATAAATCCGTAGGCATTAACTCGCGCGTAAGTAGCCAACGAACCGATCAAACCTGCGTTAGGACCTTCAGGTGTTTCCACGGGACAGATACGACCGTAGTGAGAGGGGTGAATATCCCGGACGGCGAATCCAGCTCTTTCTCTGGTCAATCCACCAGGCCCTAGAGCGCTCAGACGACGCTTGTGGGTTAGCTCGGCGAGGGGATTAGTCTGATCCATGAATTGAGATAGTTGAGACGAGCCAAAGAACTCTTTAATCGCTGCCACTAAGGGTTTGGGATTGACCAAAGCAGCAGGGGTAAGAGTATCTGCTTCGCTGACTGTCATCCGTTCGCGAATAATTCTTTCTAAGCGGTTTAAACCTACTCGAACTTGATTTTGTAATAATTCGCCCACAGAACGAACGCGACGGTTGCCCAGGTGGTCGATATCATCGGTATTACCCGCGTCAAATTCCAAGTTAACTAGGTAGTCGATCGCTGCCAAAATATCAACAGGAGTCAGAACTCTAGTAGTTTCTGGTACGTTTAAGCGCAGCTTTTTGTTGAGCTTGTAACGACCAACTCTGCCCAAGTCGTAACGCTTGGCATCAAAGAAGCGAGATTCTAGTAATTGCTGTCCGCCATTAACTGTAGGTGGCTCACCAGGACGTAATTTCCGATAAAGCTCTAGGAGTGCTTCTTCTTCACTAGGATTGCCTTCCTTGTCAAGGGTTTTTTGATAAAAATCGGGATGGCGCAAACCATCAAAGATTTCGTTGTCCGATAAGCCGATCGCCTTGAGCAATACCTGCGCTGAAAGCTTGCGAGTTTTATCGATGCGAACCCACACCAAACCGTTTTTGTCAGTTTCAAACTTTAACCAAGCTCCTCGGTTGGGAATTAGTGAGGCTGAATAGGTTCTTCTTCCGTTTTTATCGGTTTCTGCTTTGTAATAAACTCCAGGGGAACGAACAATTTGATTGACAATAACTCGTTCTGCCCCGTTAATAATAAAAGTACCGCGATCGGTCATCAAGGGAAGGTCGCCGATGAACACCTCCATTTCCTTGATTTCACCAGTTTCTTTGTTGATTAAGCGCGTGGGAACGTACATTTGGACGTTGTAGGTACTGTCTCGGCGTTTGGCTTCGTCTACACTGTACTTCGGTTCTTTGAGTTTGTAGTTTTCGCCGATAAAGTGCAACTCAAATTTGCCTGTATAATCAGTGATAGGCGAAAAACTGTTGAGTTCTTCGATTAATCCTTCTTCCAGAAACCAGCGAAAGCTAGAACGCTGAATTTCGATCAAATCAGGTAAAAGATTGTAAGTTAGGTTGGTCATCGTCTCCAGAATTCTCCCTTTGCTTCCAGGGTTTGATTTTTGCAGTCGCTCTCTACAGTTCGCAGAAAAACAGCTTGTTTAGAAAAAAAAACTACCAATGCCAGATCGTGGCTTTGGTCAATACTTTATTGGGCGCTAGTTTTTCTCAAAAAAAAATTGTCACTTTTGTTTTTTTTATACCAAAATAAAATTCAAAGATGCTACAGATGCTAGGCTGGTTAAAAAATTAACTAAGTATATTAATTGTCGCTTCAGTTGGATTTGATGTTAGAGTTTTTAGAGACGCAAGTGATAGCTACTTAGCTAAACATTTATAAGTGTTAGTTCGATCTTGTCTGGAATTACTCTTCACCATAGCTGTGCTAATCAATTCAATATAGATAGATAGATGAAGCCAACTAGATAAACACAGGCTTACTGAGTCAAAGAGAAAGAATTATCTAGCAATCTCGATTTTCCCTGAGTTGTTGCCGTCGATTCTTCTCCTAGGGAAATTCCAAACAGTTTACAGGCATTTTCCGTGGTTTGCTCGGCTAACTCTTCTAGAGAAACTTGACGCACAGCAGCCAAACATTCGGCTACATAACGGACATAAGCAGGTTCATTGGTTTTACCTCGTTTGGGGTTTGGCGCTAGAAAAGGGCAATCTGTTTCGATTAACAGGCGATCGCTGGGTACTATCGCCGCCGCTTCTCGAAGTTGTTGGGCATTCTTGAAGGTAACTATGCCACTAAAACTAATATAAAAACCCAAATCCAAAAAAGTTTTAGTTTCCTCTGGGGTTCCGCCCCAACAATGCATAACACCACCGACATTACCCCTGGTTTGACCAAAATCTACGAGGATTTCTTGTAAACTGGAGGCTGCATCTCGGCAGTGAATGATTACTGGTTTGTTTAGTTTTAGCGCAATTTTCAACTGTGCCTCAAACACCAGTTTTTGTTGCTCCTTGTTTTCTGCTTTATAAAAATCCAATCCCATCTCGCCAATAGCGACCACTCTAGCATCTGAGCTGGCTAGCTCAATAATCTGCTCAAAAGTCAAATCGTTCCACAAGTGGGCATCGAGAGGATGCAAGCCTACGGAAAAGTATAATTCGGGAAAACGATCTGCTAAAGCTTTGATGCTTTGGAATTCCCCTGGCTCGACACAAGAGTGGATCAAACGAACCACACCAGCTTCCTGCCAACGAGTTTGCAGTAAATTTAAATTCTCCTGAAAGACATCAAAGTTTAGATGAACGTGGGTATCGATTAACTGCATTTGACCCGTCTGTCTCAATTTTGCCAACTTGTTTTGTGTTCCTGGCAGCTTAACTCTACTTGAGTTCAGGTGAATTTAAGCTTATGAAATCAATTTTCTAGGAGTTTGCTACTCTTTGTAGTGCTTTTGCTAAACGAGCTTTTTTTCGCGCTCCATTATTTCGGTGTAAAACTTTCCGCTTGACAGCTTTATCTATTTTACTATAAGCCGCCGACATCAATTGCTGCAAATTCTGTTGATTTTCCTCTGTCGGATCGGCAGCATAGGTATCCACTGCATTCAAGTATTTTTTCATCAGAGTTCTCACTGCTGATTTGTATGCTTTGTTCCGCAGCCGGTTACGTTCAGATATTTGAATACGCTTAATTGCAGACTTTATATTCGCCACAGTATTTCTTAAGAAAAAGTTAATTTTTTGAAGTTGAATATAGACTCAGAAGATAAATAATAACAAATTTAAACAGCACAAGTCAATAGAGACAAAAGTTCTCTTAAAATTTACTTCACTTATTTTATAGTTTGATATTGTAACTAATATTTTATGTGTTCGGAGTTGCACGACCAACATAAAATCCAGGTTAAGCTAGAAGAGTGAGTAACTGATAAGATGGCGCTCTGGAATTGCCAAAATTCTCTTGAGCCAAATTTTACAGAGCGAACTCGCACTAGATCTAAGTAGCTATAATGGGCATTCTAACTTGATGCTGCGAATTATAACTCAGCAAGCTGAGGCACAAACCGAATTGCGAAGAATTGGCGATCGCACGTCAGCAGACGAGATTGAGCCAATTGAGGCAACGGTTAGAGAAATCCTCACAACAGTTAAAACACAAGGCGATCGAGCTTTGTTGGATTACACCCACAAGTTCGACCGACAAACCTTTGCGCTCGAAAGATTGCGGGTAAGCGGTTCGGAACTTGATGCTGCTTATCAGCAAATTTCCAACGATCTGCTCCATGCGATCCAAATAGCCAAACAGAAAATAGAAGCATTTCATCGCCAACGAGTTCCCCAATCTTGGGTACAATTCGGCGAAGATGAAGTGGTGTTGGGCAAAAGATATACTCCAGTAGACCGAGCAGGATTATATGTACCTGGGGGTAGAGCTTGTTACCCAAGCACGGTATTAATGAATGCCATCCCCGCTAAGGTGGCTAATGTGCCGCGAATTGTCATGGTAACTCCCCCAGGTGCTGACACAAAAATAGATCCAGCCGTATTGGTAGCCGCACAAGAAGCAGGAGTAGACGAGATTTACCGTATTGGTGGAGCGCAGGCGATCGCCGCCTTAGCCTATGGAACAGAAACCATCCCCAATGTTGACGTGATTACTGGCCCTGGTAACATCTATGTCACTCTGGCGAAAAAAATGGTCTATGGCAAAGTCGGGATTGACTCTTTGGCTGGACCTTCAGAAGTGTTGGTGATTGCCGATCGCAGCGCCAATCCCATCTATGTAGCTGCCGATCTTCTCGCTCAGGCAGAACACGATCCGATGGCAGCAGCAATTTTGCTCACTACCGACAGTATCTTAGCTGAGAAGGTTCAAGCTGAAGTACAGAGGCAACTAGAAGATCATCCTCGGAAAATACTAACGGAGAAGGCGATCGCTCACTACGGTTTAATTGTAGTAGTAGATTCCCTCGAAATTGCTGCCGAGCTTTCCAATCTTTTTGCCCCAGAACATCTAGAGCTAGAAGTAACTGAACCGTGGGATTTATTAGAACATATTCGCCATGCTGGAGCAATTTTTCTGGGTAGTTCCACACCCGAAGCGGTTGGAGATTATTTAGCTGGACCAAATCACACTTTACCAACTTCTAGAGCAGCAAGATATTCTTCTGCTTTAGGGACAGAAACATTTATGAAACACTCCAGCTTAATTCAATACTCGCCTGCTGCTCTCAAAAAAATGTCGAGTACTATTCAAATTTTGGCTAATGCTGAAGGTTTAACGTCTCATGCTGACTCAGTTAGACTCAGAACCCAAAGCGATCGACATAATGAATGAAGTTGAGCAAACAAGAGTCAATTGAAAAGCTTTGTTTTGTCAGAGGCTAGACAAAAATACCAGTCCAAGGGAGAATTGCAACATAGCGAATGAGATTGAGGAGTAGACTTTAGTGCTAAAAACGATTGTAGTGGCTCTCGACGGTTCGGAGATGTCGGAAAAAATCATTGAAGCTCTAAAGCTGCTCCAAATTCAGCCTGAAACGAAAATTTTTCTCGTTCATGTCTTTCCCAATGCTAATCCCGATAGCGATCTGTCTGTAGATAAACCCCATCCATCTCAAGAGGTGATTTATCAACAGATGGAAAAGCATTTGCAAACTCATCGAGAGCAACTAATTGGACAGCTTGAAATCGAAATTGTCAATGGCGATCCAGCAGAAGAGATCGTTCGTTTGGCTAATATTTATCAAGCCGATCTAATTGCTCTAGGTACTCGCGGACTTCAAGGTTTAGAGCGAATTATTGAAGACTCTGTTAGTTCTCAAGTAGTAGCAGATTCTCCTTGTTCGGTATTGGTGATCAAGCTTTAAAAGGGTTTAGGGAGCAGGGGTTAGGGTGTAGGGTGTGGGAGAAGTAATGAGTAATGAGTAATGAGTAATGAGTTAACAGCCGCTATGAAGGTTCCTACTTCCTACTTCAGGGCAACCACAAGGGATTGCCCCTACTTCCTACTTCAGGGCAACCACAAGGGATTGCCCCTACTTCTTACTTGGCTGTTTCCTCCTGCCTCCTGCCTTCTTTCAATGAACCATTAACCATGAACCATGAACTTTATTATTTTTACTGACTTAGATGGAACTCTGCTTAATCAGGAAGATTACGACTATAAACCTGCTCTTCCTGTTATAGAAAAACTAAAGCAACGGCAAATACCTGTTGTGCCTGTTACTAGTAAAACTCGTCAGGAAGTAGAGTTTTTGCGGCAGGAGATGGGTTTGAGCGATCCTTTTATTGTTGAAAATGGCAGTGGCATTTTTATTCCCAAGGGCGATCGTCGTTTTCTGGTTGCTGACAAATTAGAACAGGGCGATTATTACTTAAAATTGCTTGGCTGTAACTATACAGAAGCAAGATCGGGATTGATGAAAATCGCTGCCAGATTCGGTGAGACGTGGCAAGGTTTTGGCGATCTCGCAGAAGCAGATATCGAGCAGTTAACTGGATTGAATCCAGAGGAAGTTAAACTGGCAAAAGCTAGAGAGTTTACAGAACCATTTATTACTCCCAAGCATATTTCTCGGGAACAGATAGAGCAAGTTGCGTCCCAGCAAGGATTTCGGGTGTTAGTTGGCGATCGCTTTTCTCATTTACTTAGTGCTGGTGCAGGGAAAGGAAAAGCAGTGGCAGAACTAATGACTAGCTACATTAGAGAAACCGATCGAGCAGAAAAAATAGTCACAATTGGACTGGGCAATAGTCCCAACGACATTGAGATGCTAGAAGCTGTAGATAGGGCGATCGTCATTCCTTCTCGTAAAGGCGTACATCCTGAGTTAGTAAACAGAGGATGGCAGATTGCGCCTTATGATGGTTCTGCTGGTTGGGCAGAGGTTTTAACTAAAATTATTTTGTCGAATTCAATTTTTTGAATTTCTTGTATTTAATAAGCAAATTTAATCTATAATGTTTGACCATCTCTATTTTTAAATCAAAAATAGCAAATTTGTTGGCTTAATTGATTAAGTTTATCTTAATTTTTACTTGATATTAAATTTTGTCAAACGAGCCGTTTTGATATATTTAGAGTTTTTTTGAGCTATTGATTTTGATATAAACTTTTGAGAAAACGCTTGTCAGCAGGTTTGTTGACTACTTTTCGACAAGTAATTTTATCTCATTCTTAACCTTTTTTGGTTATTTTTTTCTCAGTTTTAAAGCATCTTCAATGAAATTTTACATAACCATCTGTAAGTTTGAATAATCTTTAAAGTTGAAATCGACCAATAATACTACATTGTAATGTGATGCATAATTATCCTGACTTGATGCTAAAGAAAGAAAGGTCTTTTAATGAGATTGACTCAATCACATCTAAGGCGAAAAACCTGCCAAGTCTTAAAGTAAATCTTTTAAACAGGCAGATTACTTGTATAACGGTTGAATCAATTATTCAGGCTATTCTCGATGCTTGTGTCACAGATGTCCAGATAACTGTTGCTAACTATAACGTTCACATCTTCAATCTTTCCATGCAACTACCTTGGCTTTATGAATTTCTGCAAAACGCCGAAATTGCTCATTGCGATGGTATGGGAATTCTCAAGGGCTTAGATTACATGGGATTGAAATTACCTCTGGAATACCGCGTCTCTTATACAATTTTGATGCCTCATGTACTCGAACTTTGCCAAAAATATAATTTGTCATTGTTTTTATTAGGTCATAAGTCAGAGCATCTTGAAGCAGCTTTAAACAATCTCAGACAAAAATATCCGCAGGTTAAATTTGACGGACATCATGGTTATTTCGATCGCGACAATGCAGTTGAGAATCAAGCTGTGGTTAACAAGATCAACCAAATGAAGCCGAATATTTTATTAGTGGGAATGGGTTCGCCTCTTCAAGAAGAATGGATTAAGAACAATCGCGAACAGCTTAAAGTTAACGTGTTGTTGCCTGGAGGAGCTACTATCGGTCGTTTAGGCGGTATAGTACGCGATTCTCCTCAATGGATTGCTAATGCTGGCTTGGAGTGGTTATATCGTCTGATTCAAGAACCAAAACGTTTGGCTAACCGTTATCTCATTGGTAATTTAGCTTTTGCCTTTCATTTAATCTTGGCGAAACACAATCAATTTTCTCCCGTGCAGATTAATGAAATTGACGATCGCAAATCTAGTTTGACGTTGAAAAGAAGAGCCAAGAAAAAGTCATCGATGTCAAAGGCTAAACAAGAATTGTCTGTGACTGTTAACCAGAAAACCCAGAAACTCAGCGAACATCTTGTTGATGAAGGCTTTGTTACTAAGGATCGAATGGCAGATGCTTTATCAGAACAAAAACGAGGTCAAATGTCTTTGGCTGAAATTTTGATCGAAAAAGGATTAATTGAAAGACAAACCCTAGAATATTTGATTGAAAAAAATCTTAGTTGAGTTATCACTTAAGCAATGCAAATAATCGACAAAGAATTAATAGATAAAATTAATAACTCAACCTACGTTTCCTTCGATATCTTCAATACAGCTATTTTAAGGGGGGTGTTGAATCCACACGATATTTTTGAACTTGTCCAAAGACAATATGAATCTGTTTATCATTGCAGCTTGACTGATTACGCGCAACAAAGACAAAAAGCTGAAAAAAAAGCACGAAAAAAAGCTTGGCAGCAAAGACAAATTGCTGAAGTGAAGTTTGATGAAATATTTGAGTGTCTGCAACAAGATTTTGGTTTGAATGCCCATTTGGCAAAAACTTTGCAAGAATTAGAAATCAGTGCAGAAATCAAACTATCTCGTCGCAACAGATATATTTTCGATCTATACTGCTACTGCTTGAAGCAGAAGAAGAAAATTATCTTTATATCTGATATGTACCTACCTTCAGAGACGATCGACAAGATCTTGCGATCGTCGGGATATAAAAAATTTGAACAATTATTTGTTTCATCTGAATTTGGCAAGACCAAAAGCCTAGGCGAGTTGTACCAAGTCGTAATCGAGCGGCTTGGATGCACTCCGAGTCAGCTACTTCATATCGGTGATAATTATCAATCCGATTTGGTCATGGCAAAAAATAATGGTCTGACGACTTATTATTATGAAAGCCCAATGGCTCGCGCTCTAAAAGATAAGCTATTTCAACGAGAAAAACTAAGCAAAATATTTTCACAAAATAAAAGTAATAGCCTACACGAGTCGGTTTATTTAGCAACGGTTATTAATAAATATTATGCTCAAGTTCATCCCAAACAGAAAAATAATTTTTGGTACGACCTAGGCTTTAAAAACCTAGGCATTCTTTTCTTAAGTTTTGCTGGCTGGTTGGGAGAGATAACCAATCGAGATGGCATCGAGAAAATTTTCTTTCTCTCTCGCGACGGATATATCATGAAGCGAGTTTATGATGCGATCGCTCAAGTCTACCTCGATATTCCTGAAGCAGAGTATCTGTATGCGTCTCGGAGAGCGTTAAACATACCCAGTATCGTTGAAGTAAACGATGTAGCGCTGAATTTTTTAATGGGTGGAACTAGCACACTAACGGTATCTCAGTTTTTAGCAAGAGCAGGACTTGAACCCGAACAGTATCGGCTTCAACTCTTGCAAGTAGGATTGAACAACCTTGACGAAGAAATTATCGCTCCTTGGCAGTATCAAAAACTGAAAAAATTCTACAAACTAATTGCAGAAGATATCAAAAAAGTTGCGAGTGCGGAGAGAGATGAACTATGTAAGTACCTAGAATCGATGGAGTTCTTCGATCGACAAAAAATTGCCATAGTGGATATAGGTTGGCAGGGTACTATGCAATATTCCCTAGCTCAAGTCATCAAAACTCTGGAAAAAGACGTAGATATTAAAGGATATTATTTTGCTACTAAAGCTGGGGCTAAAAAGTTCAAAGCAAAAGGCATGAACATGTCTGGTTATTTGTGTGATTGCGGCGAACCTGCTTACTATGGCGATACGATTCGACTGTCCACGGAAATTTTTGAATTTATTCACTCTGCGCCCCATGGTAGCGTAATTAAATTCGACAGTATAGTTGGAGAAAGCGTACCAATATTGGAAGACAACGATCGCCCCAAGAGCGAGTTAGTCAAGGTAAGAATGATGCACCAAGGCGCACTCGATTTTATTGCTGAATACCTCAAAGTTTTGAAGCAATATCCTTGGCTGAAAATTCCTGCTAAAAATATGGCAGTTGCGCCTTTGAGAAGAGTATTAAGCGAGCCAACCGCAGAAGAAGCGCAAAAGCTAGGCGATATTCAACATGTCGAGAGCTTTGGCAAAATCGATCGCAAAAGATATATTGCTAAACCTCCCCAATACCAGCCTCTAGATTTACTGCAAGTAGACAAAGTATTGATGTCCTTAAAATCTTCCTTTTGGAAAAAGGGCTATCTCAAAAGATTAATCACAGAAAATTCAATTACAGTCAAAACTTTGCCACCTACTACTCAATCCTACAGATTACTTAACGATGATATGGTTATTCCCCCTAAAGTTAGCGTTATAGTTCCTGCTTACAATATTAGAAATTATATTCCAGAGACACTGGTATCTCTAGAAAAACAATCTTTTCGAGACTTTGAAGTATTAGTCGTAGATGACGGCTCTACAGACGATACGGTAGAGAAGATTAAACCTTTTTGTCAGCGAGATTTTCGTTTTAAGTTGCTGCAAAAAGAAAATGGTGGGATATCTTCGGCTCGTAATTATGGAATGCGTCACGCTCGCGGTGAATACATTGCCCTTTTAGATGGAGATGATATTTACAAACCAGATAAACTTGCCAATCATGTGGCTAGGCTCGATCGCGATCCAAGAGTAGGAGTTGTCTATAGTGCCTCTGCTGCCATGCGCGATGATGGAGGTTCTACCTTTGTCTCTTTAAGCGGTCGTCCGATTAGTTCCGATCCACTTCTAGCTTTATTATGCAAAAATTTTATCGGACATGGCTCTAATGCTGTATTTCGCCGAGAAATTATTGAAGAAGTGGGAGGCTTTGACGAAACTCTACATGGTTCAGAAGATATAGATTTTTGGTTGAGAATTGCAGCAACTCGACGCTGGCAATTCGATCGCGAGCCAAAAATTTTATGTTGTTATCGAGTTCGTCCTTCTGGAGTGTCTTTTAACGTAGCTGAAATGCAACGCTGTAGCGAGAGAGTAATTCAAGCAGCCTATCAACGATCGCCTGAAATTGTTGAACCTATGCTACCTACTGCATACGCTTACATGTATCGCTATTTAGCTCGCTTGTCGATTACGAGTGGCGATCTTGTCAAAGCTAGGGAATATATCGATCGCGCCTGGGAGAGTGATGCTGAAATTTTTGTTCGCGATCCACGTTCTTTAGTTACTTTAATCTCCGTGCGTTTAGCACCTTTAGCTCAATTAGCGATCAAGCGATCGTTAGGTTCGGTTAATTCGAGTTCTAAACCAAGTTAAACAATTAATTATTAAGTATCTAAACAGAATTAATTACACACTGTATTTTCCCTCTTGCCTCTTGCAAGAAAGCCTTTTGCCTACCCTCACCTGTGTATTTAATTTTGTGCAACTACTTATCGCCCAATCAGCTTTATTTTCCAGCGAGGTAGAACTTGAAAATTTGCTACTTAATTCAAACCTATAAAAATCCCCAACAAATTTATCGTCTCATCGATACGATCAAAACAGCTAGTCCAGACTCTGTAATTATCGCGATCCATGATTTTACTCATTGTCATCTCGATCTGGCACAACTGAAGAATTCGTTGGGAGTGCAAATTTTTGAGTCTAGAGGAGGACGAGCTGATTTCTCCTTGATGCAAGGTTATTTAGACGCGGTGGATTGGTTGCTACGAAACCAGATCGAATTCGATTGGCTAATTAATTTAACAGGACAAGATTATCCGATTCAACCAATAGAACAGATTGAAAGTTTTCTCGCTCAAACCAGTTACGATGGTTTTATCGGATATCAGGAAGTATTAACTGAGTCTGGCGCATGGGGACTTAGGGAAGGTAAAACTCGCTATTGTTATAGGTATAGACAACTGATTGCCGATCTGAGCGATCGCTATAAAGATTTACTCAAACCACTCAAAATTATTAATTATCTGCAACCTTTTGTTCGGGTTAACTGTTCCTATGGATTAGTTTTTGGTGTCAAAACAGCTACTCCCTTCAAGGAAAATTTTATTTGTTACGGTGGCTCCTATTTTTGCACTTTGTCGAAAAAGTGCGTACAATATTTGCACCAATTCGCGATCGAAAATCCAGATCTAGTTAACTACTATCGTAATGTAGAGATTTCGAGCGAATCTTTTTTACAAACAATTTTAGTCAATAGTCGATTATTCTATCTATGTAACGACAGCAAGCGTTACTATGATTTTTCTGGTACTCGCCACGGTCGTCCGCGTATTCTGACGGTAAAAGATTATCCCGCGATCGTGCAAAGCGATTGTCATTTTGCTAGAAAATTCGATCTCAATCAAGACAGTCAAATCCTCGATCTTTTGCAGGAAAGAATTTTACAAGTATTTTCATTGTGCGATGGTTTACTCGAAAGTAAAGATATCTAAGTCCATCTGAGAAAATCGATCGCTCTATGGAAAATCTTCTACTGATTTTTTGTATTTGTACCTGTTAACTAAAAATAACGAAATTTAAATTAATTTAATGCAATTGACTTCACTATTTAAAAGTGGATTTTGGATTTCATTTAGTAGCTTTGCTCAACGTATTTTAGCATTGTTGAGTAATTTAGTTTTGGCTAGATTGCTATTACCTTCAGACTTTGGGGTAATTAGTATAGCCTATATTTTTTGGTCTTTTTTTACCCTATTTACCCAAGAATCTGTTGGCAAATTTATTGTCTACAAAGGCACTGAGGATAAGCGCTATCTTGATACTACTTATGCTGTTGGCATACTGACGGGAACTACTGTTGCAATAGCACTAATTGCTTGTTCTCCTCTGATTGCCAAGTTTTTTAATGAACCTGCTTTGACTTGGCTGTTATTTCCCTACGCAATTAATTTAATTTTGTCTTCTGCCTACTATGTTTATGTAGGGATTATGAACAGGCAGATGCAATATCGAGAATTAGCCAATATTAATTTGATTGCTTCGACTGTTCGTTTAATTGCGACTATTGGTTCGGCAACTTTGGGATTGGGTTTTTGGGCTTTTGCGATTGGTGATACGTGCAATTGGTTAGTCGGCTATGTTTTAACTAGATATCAATCCGGTCATCGTCTCCGCTTCAGAATTGTTCCAGAAGTGCGATCGGAAGTGGTTTCTTATAGTCTGGGTGTAGCTGGCTCTAGTTTGGGTTATTATACCAACGCCAATATGGACAACTTTGTAGTTGGGAAGTTTTTAGGTAGTACAAATTTAGGATTCTACAATCTTGCTTATCAACTAACTATGGCAATTTCGGCAGTGTTGACTTCAGTTAATTTACAACTGGGGATGACAGTTTTTGCCAAACTAGAAAGCGATCGCGAACAAGAAAAAGCTCTCTTAGAAGTTGTCGAACAAACGGCATTTTTAACTATTCCCATCTATTCCTTATTCTTTTTAGTAATAAATGAACAGGTAATTAGGTTTGTTTTTGGCGAACAATGGGTTCCTCTGTGTAGTGTAATCCCTGGATTACTAGTATTTGCTTATTTTCGGGTAATTACTAGTTCTTTGGATGCCATGTTATGTGCTAAAGGATATTCTCAAATTAATGCCAAAGTCAATCTACAAATTGCACCGATCGCCGTAATTGCATTTATTTTTGGAGCCATCAATGGCGGTATTGTTGGCGTTAGTATTGCTGTAGCTTTAGTGTTGGGAATTGGCTGGACTTTGTACTGGTGGAGAGTTGGTTGTAGGACACTTAATTGGCAAATGGGACAATTTATAGCTCCTTGTTTTCTGGCGATTTTAATTGCTTTAGGCGCGATCGCAATTTCTTATAACTTATCTTTAATTTTTAAGCCAATAACTTTTATGATTATTTACATATTTTCCATTAAAATACTAAGACCAAAACAATTTGCTCAATATCAAAATCTGATTGTCAAATTTCTCGAAAAAACTAGTTTTCCAGGTAAAAATCGACTTCTCTAAACAGATTTATCAGTAATGAATGAACAATGAACAATGAGCAATTTTCAACTAAGTTCCCTTTCTAATACAGAAAAAATTATCTATTGGACGATAATTCTTACCCCGCTCTGGTGGCTAGGGGGTATTCAACCTATATTTTATCCAGCAGTTGTTGCTATCTTACTACTAGTTAATTTTAGAATTGATAAATTAATTCGAGAATTTCTGCCTGCTTGTATTTGGGCGTGGCTGGTAATGGCTGTTGTCTTGTTGTGGACAGCTTTGCTAGGACTGGAAGAGACTGGCTTTAAGTTAGAAGATATTGGCGCAGTTGCAGTTAACTTTTTCAAAAGCTATTTTTTGATTTTTGCTTGCTTTACGATTCCTTTTTGGAGCCAAGTCAGAATTGAAATCATTACTCGTGCTGTTAGTTGGATGTCAATTGGCTGTTTGGGCAATTTGGCAATACAAATGATCGTGCTGTTTGCGGGTTGGGAAGATCTAGAATTTGCACCACCTTTGGCACAAATAGCTCCAGGCGATAAAACGAGTTTGATGGTAAATTTAGCTAACTTTTCCCCGTTTTTTGGGGTTCCTTTACCAAGAACAGTATTACATACTCCTGACCCGCCAATTTTAGGATTAGTTGCTCTGTTGAGTTTTTTAGTCTGTCTTGGAGAATCCGATCGACGTTTGCGTCGTTGGGCGTTAATTGGTGCTGGAGCCTCTTTAATTATAAGTTTTAGCCGCTTATCTTGGTTGTGCGGCATTGTTATTGCCATAACTTTTTTGGTTTTTCGCTCTCCCCTAAGCCGCCATATTGGCTTATGGTTTGCTTTTCTTGGCTCTCTTTTAGCTAGCTTGGCAGAATTTAGCATTCAAGATTTATTTACTAAGTCGATCGCTTTCTTCGATAGCGCTCGTTCTAATTCCTCACAAGAGAGAGCTTTAGTAGTGAGAAAAACTCTAGAAGCTTGGCAAGAAAAACCTTGGCTGGGATGGGGATTTATTCGCGGTGAAGTCAGATTATACGATCGAGAGTTTATCGGTTTAGGTTCTTTTTCTTCTTATGCAGCGGTACTCTATCTCAATGGAGTTGTCGGTTTTATCGTTTTAATAGTAACGATGATTCTGACTCTCATCTTTTTTTACAATCCTGCTGTTAGTGGTAACGAACTATCTCAAAGAGCTTTAGCTGGATTAATAAGTCTATATATAGCTCTCAATGCTACCCCTTTGAGTTGGATGGCGGTTTATCTTTGGTTCTTTTTTCTGTGGTTGGGAGCGCTTATGTACAAAATTTATCAGCAACAGCAGCAAGTGAGTTGGCAACAATTATCGAGAAAGCAACCAAATTTAAGTTAAATTCGATCGTCAAAGAATTGGATCGATCGATATTTGTAATACTAGAAAATTTTAGTCATTGTTTAGGAGTTTGAGAGTATGAGTGGATTGACAAGCATTATTGCCAGACATTGGAAACCTCTAATTTATCTTAATGCCGCCCTGATTGTGGCAATTGTGGGCAAATTTTTCTTGTCTGAGAAAACTTGGACAGCTAAAGCGCAGTTAATTCTACCAGAGACGAAAGATAACTTAGAAGCGAATTTAGGTAGGCTTGGCTCTCTAAAAAATGATAACAGTACTATTTTTTCAGATTCAGTCAATCCTTTGTTAGCACAGGAATCGATTTTGACTAGTGATGCAGTGATGCAGCAAGTTTATGATGCCGATCCTCAAAAAAATAAATTCAAAAGACTTGCTAAGTATAAAGAATTATTTGAAGTAGAAATCGAAGAGCAATCAACCACGATCGCGCTGAATGTAGAAGGTAAAGAGCGCGACTTGGTACGTAAGCGTGCAGAAACTTGGATTGAAGTCTACAATAACCGTCTCGATCGACTCCGTAAAGAAGATGCCGAAAAGCGCAGTAAATTTACTACTACAGAACTAGAAGAATCACAGAAACAATTGAATCGAACTCAAATCGCTTTGTCCAATTTTCAACGCTCTTCTGGACTTGTGAGTGGTGACGAACAGACTAAAGAAATTGTCAGAGTCATTAGTACTTTAACTACTGAAAAGCTGCAAGCTGAAGCTCAGGCAAAAGCTGAAGAAAATAAAGTTAATGCTCTCTCTACTCGTTTGAATCTCTCTCCATCTCAAGCAATGCGATCGGTTGGTTTAGGCGAAAATCAAGATTATCAAGCTGTTCGTGGCAAACTGAAAAGAATAGAACTCGAACTCAGTCGATTGCGTGCTACTCGCACAGATAAAGATCCCGCAGTTGAAGAGTTATTAATCGAACGAGACGATCTAAAACGTCAACTTCA
Source organism: uncultured bacterium (assembly GCA_964548905.1). Taxonomy (GTDB): domain Bacteria; phylum Cyanobacteriota; class Cyanobacteriia; order Cyanobacteriales; family Xenococcaceae; genus CAZJTL01. The sequence continues at coordinate 67,618 of CAZJTL010000001.1, forward strand.
AGCATATAAAGGTTCTCCTGGAGAAACTATAGATGGAACCATAGCGAGTAACGCTTCTCAAGGACGAGCTAATTTAATTCAACAACTGGTTCAAGCTGAAAGTACAGCTAGCTCTCAACGTAAAAAAGCAGAGCAACTAGAAAATAAAATTGCTCAATTAAAAAATAACTTGAATGCAATTCCTGGCGATCGATCTCGTCTGCTAGAGTTACAGAGACAGCAGGAAATCGCCGAAGGTGTCTATCAGGGTTTAGTTGCTCAATTACAGCAGGCAAAAATTAATGCTTTTAGCGCTTATCCAAGCGTGCAAACCATCGAACCGCCTACAGTCGATCCCAAACCAACCAATCCCAAAATTGAGCTATCTGCAATCTACTGGATTTTAGCCGCCTTAACTGGTAGTACCGCTTTACTACTTTGGTTGGAAAGACGCAACCCTCTCTTGGATGCCAAAGATTTACAACTGTTTAACTTCCCCACTGTATTTACAATTCGTCGTTTTCGCAATCTCGACATCAACTCTCATCTAGATTTAGAAAGTTCTTCAGAAGCAGATTTAGATTTTCAACGCTTAGCTTCTGCTATCAGCTTGCAACCTCTCTCAAGTAATCGTTTGATGGTGACAAGTTCAATTTCGGGTGAAGGTAAAACTACTGTCACCATTGGTTTGGCTAAAGCTTTAGCAGACCTAGGTTTTAGGGTATTGCTGGTAGATGGAGATTTCCGCAAAGCTGAATTGAGTACGAGTTTAGTTGTCGATCGCGATCGCGCTACTAAAGAGCAAATAGTCCAGTTGTTACCCAACTTAGATTTACTACCAACCTATCCCCAACAAGGCAATGTCATCGCCCAAATTACCCAAGGAAAATTTGAGAAAAAGTTAATGGCTGCGGATGCTAACGGCAGCTACGACTATATTTTAGTTGACTCAGCTCCAGTTAGTTTGACTAGTGAAGCTGCTCTGATGGCAACCATTATTAACAATGTCTTGTTTGTAGTTCGTCCTGACTATAGCGAGCGCAATTCCGCCTACGAAAGCGTCGATCAACTCCAGCAACTTAATGCCAAAATTATCGGTTTAATTATTAATGGCGTACAGATCAACTCTAAACCTTATTACCCCTACGGTAATCGTAAGTATCTTCAAGCCACTAAGGAATAATATAGCTCGGTTGAGTGAGATACACCTCGGTAGAGGGAGGCAATAGGCAATAGGCATTCTTGCAATCGTAAAAATTCGACTTTCAAGCTAGAAGGTAGAAAGAAGGATGCAAGTAGAAAGTTTAATCGAATTCAATGCGAAAAAAAGACCAAGAGAATTGGAAAAGTGTCAATGAAACGTAGGAAAATTTTGGAGTTAGGAGGAACTGGTGTTGTTACGGCACTGATTGGCGATCGCTTGATTCGAGGTGGAAACGAGCAAAATTTAGCCATATCTGCGGCTGAGAAAGCTAAAATCGCCCAAGTCAGTGTTGATTGGCAACAGGCGATCGCCCAAACTACACCTTTGCTCTTTGGTTCTAACGATTATGAAATCACCGACCTTAACAAAGCCTCAGATAAAGTCTTTCAAAAACATGTAGGCGATCTCGATATTGGCTTGATTCGCATCCATCATAAGGAGTTATCCGATCGCTGGAGTAACCCCACTAGCAAAAATTGGGATGAAGCTAAAATCAAAAAGGTTTTCGATCTTTCCTATCCCCATCAACCTACGCTGGTACAAAATATTCCTGGTTGGCCAAAATGGATGAAAACCGACCAAAATGGTTGGCTCGATCCTTCAGAATATGATCGCTATGCGTCTTTTTGCGCCGATTTAGTCACTATTCTCAATCAACGTCAGCAGCGCCAGATTATTTACTGGGAACCTTTTAACGAAAAAGAAAAAGAGTACGAAGCAGCAGGACAACTGAACCAACTTTGGCAAATTTATAACCAAACAGCCAAAGCGATGAAGAGTCGAGATCCTAAAATTAAAATAGGCGGCCCAGCTTTAACCTGGGATAATGATAGTGTCTTGGCTAGTTTTCTCGATCGCTGCGGTACTAACGTCGATTTTATTTCTTGGCATCGTTATGCTAGCGGCAATGCACAAGATTCGACAGAACAAATTCTGGCTTATCCACCACAATATCAAGAACAAGTCCGCAGATTTCGAGCAATAACTGCTAAAGCTATTGGCGATCGAACCATACCTCTATTTTTGAGCGAATATAATATCAACTTTACTTGGGACTCTGGAGAAACCAGACAGAATAATCATATCGGTGCGGTTTGGTTTGCTTCTGTTCTCAAGCATTTAGCTGAATCTGGTATTGATATGGCTGCTTCTTGGCATCTTAAAGACGGAATTTATGGGATGATTGACCCAGCTAACAAGTTACGTCCAGCAGCCAATGTTTTTGCTTGGGGCAATAAATATTTGATTGGCAAGGTAATGGCAACTAAGAGCGATCTTTCTTCTCTAGAAGCATTAGCAGTTCGCCAACAAAACGGGAAGCGATCGCTGTTGTTAATTAATAAGTCATCAGCAGCTACTAGAGTAAATCTCAAGGAAGATGGACAAAATGTTTCAATCCAAAATATTAGTAATTCTTATTTGGATGAAAAGGGCGTTTCCAATAAAGTTCTTGCCAAAATCGATCCTCAAGGATTGATGATGAAACAATACTCTCTAATGTTATTAAGGTTGTGAAGAGAACCAGAAGCAAGGAACAAGGAATAAGGATAAGCTATTCCACATAAAAACATTGCACAATGCATTTTCCTTCTGCCTTCTGCATAAAAGCCTTCTGCCTTGATATCATCTATTAAAAGTGGATGGCAATATTACTGAGATTTTGTCCGTAAACCTGCCATGACATCCTAACTAAAGCGCTAACAATACTAGCGGCTACCACTGGTGAACCTTTTCGACCTTCTGTGTAAATATAAGGACTAGACAATCCTGTCAATTTTTCTCTAACTTCCATCTCAACAAATTGGGAAGGAGTAGCAATGACTAGAGAAGGTCGAGCTTTTTTCTTCTCGATCGCCTCAATTAAGGTGGTTAGTGCCGTTGTTGCTTGACCGATGACAAAAATTGCTTCTGGGTAGCGATCGCTCAAAATTTGTAAGCCTAAACCAGCTTTGGCAGTGAGATTAGTCCCTCGCTTGCTTGTGGTAGTACAGCAAAAGACTGGATTAATAAAGGTTCTTTCTAATAAAGGTACGATACTGACTTGAATCATCGGTACATCGACGATAATCGGAGTACGTGCTGCTAAAGCTGCTGCACCTATTTGTAGCGATCGCTCTGAAAAACGCAGCAGGGAAGCATATTCAAAATCAGCAGTGCCATAAATTACCTGACGAACAATTTCATATTCCGCAGGAGAAAATTGATGGGAGCCTAGTTCGCGATCGATCGTAGCTAGACTTTGAGCATCTGTAATATGTAATTCCATATAGCTGTTAATTAATAACTCGTAATTCGCAATTTAATTTAAGTATTTAGCATTTAGCATCAATACATGGTCAAAGTTATATCTACATTTCTTTTAGTCGAGCGCGAATTACGAGAAATCGATCGCAAATTGTAATAATTACGTCTCGGAAGTTGGAGTTCGATTCAGCAGTGGAGATAAATACGCTACTACTGCACCTAAAACAAAACCAAGCAGGTTACGCAACAAAGGCAACCATTCCGCAGTACGACTAATCACTGGACCGATACCAAAGGCAATAAACAAAATTCCCCACAGAGGAGACATAATTAATGCCCATTGCCAAGCTAATGTTTGTCCTTGTTTGCGGGGTACTGCTGCAAATCCCAGAATCACACCACCAACGATCGAACTAATTAAGGTAAGAATCCACTGTTCTTGAGGCAATCCAGGCACTACCACACAACCGCCTTGTTGCAGACATCCTTTGACAGTATCGATCGCGTCAACAATTGCCTTATTTTCTCCGTTTTCGCGAACATAGTACATATTGCCAAAACGAGTTTGCAATTCAATCCAAAAAGTACGGGGTAATAGTTCGTAGACAGCATCACCAATGCTAAAAGCTAGGATATTGCCTCCCCTACCATCGGCGACTAATAAAATACTTTTATCATCTAAACCCCAATAATTTTTAACTGCTCTACCAGGGGTGCGATCGAACTGGGTTAAAACTCTCATTTTCCACCCAGATGCAGTTTCAAATTTGTCTAAGTCTTGTATTAATGATTCTTCTTGGCGTTGAGGCAGAAAATTAGCTAAGTCAATCACAGGAGTTTGATAATTGGGTAACAACTCTGGATTATTTACCGCCCAGGCTGCTGGTGCCAGACTCCAAGTTGTAATTGTTACTAAACATGCGATTAAGGTAAGGCAAATTTTTTTTGTCAAATTTTTTGACATGGTAATTTTCTTAAAAGGACGAACAACTATGTTTGTTAAAAAAAAACTAGTTTCTTTACACTTGTTTACCTTATTTTAAGATTATCCTGCCAAAAATTAGAACAAGATCCAAAATTAATCCTTATCCCTTTGAGAAAGTAAATTGGCAGATCTAGATGAAGGTTGCTTCCAGGTTTTCCAAGCTGCTCTAACACCAGCAGCTAAACTTTTGGTGCTATTACTAACGCTTTGCACTTGCTCTTGAGCATCTCCTAGGGTGCGATCGACTTGTTTGACTATACCAGAAGCACTACTAGCACCTTGATGAAGTTCGTCAGTCAGTTCGCTAATTTCCAGTCCTGTCAAACGAATTGCTTCCAAGGTAGGGGGAAAGTCTTTTCTGAGAGTATCAAAAAGTTTTTCTGCACTGCGAGCAGCTCTTGCAACTTCTTGTAGGGTAGGTAAAGCCGCTATAACAACAGCCGTTAGACTGGCTGCGACCAACATTAAGGATAGTCCAAGCCAAAATAAAGGATAGATTACATAGTTTAGAGAATCATTGTTGCTTATTTCCACGTACTTATCACTCTTAATTAAATCAGCTTTTATCAACCAAGGAGGAATTGGTACTTTTAGAGATGTCGCTAGGATTTTTGTTGAGACTGGCTTGTTGCTGAGAAGCTTCAACTCCTGCTGCAATTGCTTCTTTGAGTCGATTGAGAGTTTCGTCCCAATTCCGAAGAGCAGACTCAGAAAGACGATCTGTTTGCAATTGTACGCTAGTTGATAAATCTTCAGCTAATTCTGGCAGAGCGTCAGCAGATTTTTTGAGCAACTGTCGCGTTTCTCGACCGCTACGAGGAGCAGTTAACAAGCCGACGATCGCCCCTACAGCTCCACCGAGGATAGCTCCACCAATAAATGCGACCGTTGAGTTCTTCTTCGACATCTTTTAGCCTCTACCTCTGTCAATCATTCTAGCTGATTTAGAATTTCTACTATAAGTTTGAACGATCGCAAACGATTTGGCAAAATTTAGATTAATTATTCAGCTAACTTATTTACTCGATAAAAGGGGACGTAATCGAGCTTGGCTGCGACAAAATCTAGACAACCAAACTAAAAGAACCACAATTTTTTTGATTTGTGTGAGTTGAAACTGTAATTTTTGATATCTTTCTTTAGCAAGATAAATATTAGTTCGCGAGCGATAAATTAGTTTAGGTGCAAGAGAAAGCATTAAATGAACATTGGCTTCACATTTGTTTAAAGCATCTGTTACTTGAGTTAAGATTTGACGTAATTTCCAGATTTTCAAGGCAAGGTATAGGTTAACCAGCGTGATAAACAAATTAAAAATGATTAAAAAAGTTAGCATTGTTAGCAAATGAAATTATTAGTAATTAGCAACGGTCATGGAGAAGACATAATTGCTGTTCGGATTTTAGAAGAATTAGTCAATTGTACTTCCTTAGAAATTGCAGCTTTACCAATAGTTGGTCAAGGATATGCTTTCACCAAAGCAAAAATCGCGATCGCGGGAAAAGTAAAGCAAATGCCTTCTGGTGGCTTTATTTACCAGGATGGACGACAGCTATGGCGAGATCTGCAAGGTGGCTTGTTGCAGCTTACTTTAGAGCAATATCAAGTAGTTCGTCAATGGGGACGCGATCGCTGTTTTATTCTGGCAGTAGGCGATCTCGTTCCTTTATTATTTGCTTGGCTCAGTGGTACTAATTATGCTTTTGTGGGAACTGCTAAATCGGAATATTATCTACGGGACGATCGAGGTTGGTTGTCTCGTACTTCTTGGATAGAGAGAAAATTTGGCTCAGATTATCTGCCTTGGGAGAGATTTTTGATGAGTCATCCTCGCTGTCAAGCGGTATTTCCTAGAGATAGTTTAACTACTCAAGTATTACAAAAATGGTCGATTCCTGCTTTAGATTTGGGTAATCCGATGATGGATGGAATTATTTCTAGTCAAACCAATCCAATGTTTGAGATAAGGCAAGCAGAAGGGAGCAAATCTTTTATCTCGCCAATAACTCAACCTTCTGCCTTCTCCCGAAGGGATTTAATCGTGCTGCTATTACCTGGTTCGAGAATGCCAGAAGCAGAATCTAATTGGCAAAAAATTCTCGTAGCAGTCGATAGCGCGATCGCGAGTTTTGTTGAGTTGAATTTAATCTTTTTAGCGGCGATCGCCCCTGCTTTGAATCTCGATTCATTTGAGCAACATTTACCGAGTCAGAATTGGCACTCACAACCACTCGATTCAGTAACTACACCAATTAGCGATCCTCAAAGAATTATTTTTGCTAAACACCAGGCAAAATTAGTCTTAACTCAAAACGCTTATGCAGATTGCTTAGTGAATAGCAATTTAGCGATCGCCATGGCTGGTACGGCTACAGAACAATTTGTTGGTTTGGGTAAACCTGTATTTACTTTTTCTGGCGAAGGACCTCAATTTACCTATGCTTTTGCTGAAGCGCAAACTCGTTTACTAGGAGAATCGGTTATTTTAGTCGATCGACCCGATCTAGTTGGTGGCGCGATCGACTCTGTGTTTAATAATCGCGATCGTCTGGAACAAATTGCTATTAATGGTAAGCGACGTATGGGAGAACCTGGTGCAGCTAAGCGTATTGCTCAATGCTTGCTGGAGCAAATTTTCTCAACAGAATCCCCAGATATTTAGGTTTTTTGAACTTCATAAGCGGAAAAAATTGAGACTCCAGTGAAACATGCTTAGTCAATACCAATTGTGTTGAGTTTGTAAGCTGGGGAGACGTAGCGATCGCGGGAAAAGACGCAATTAATTATTAGGGTACTTTACAAAGCTACTAGATTACTATTTGAGGAATTGTGTAGAGAATTGATAGAGTAAATGTCTCACAAGAAGCGCTAGGAGAAAACATAGATGGAAATTGGCGTTCCTAAAGAAACTAAAGATCTTGAATTTCGAGTTGGTTTAAGTCCCAGTAGTGTCAGAGTTTTATCAGAGCAAAAACATCTAGTCTTTATTGAGATGGGTGCAGGAGATGGCGCAGGTTTTAGCGATCGAGAGTATCAGGAAGCAGGAGCAAAAATCGTCTCAGCAGTAGATGCGTGGAATCGAGACTTAGTAGTCAAAGTCAAAGAACCTCTAGCGCCAGAATATCAGTATCTCAAACCAGATCAAATCCTATTTACTTATTTGCATTTAGCTGCCGATCGTCCTTTGACAGAACGTTTAATAGAAAGTGGAGTAACGGCGATCGCTTACGAAACTGTCGAATTAACTGATGGTAAATTACCACTACTAGCACCGATGAGCGTTATTGCTGGACGTTTATCGGTACAGTTTGGTGCCAGATATCTAGAAAAACAACAGGGAGGAAGAGGTGTCCTTTTAGGCGGAATTCCTGGAGTAGGCTCTGGTAAAGTAGTTATTCTTGGTGGTGGTGTAGTTGGAACTGAAGCTGCCAAAATTGCCGTAGGTATGGGCGCTCAGGTTCAGATTTTGGATGTTAGTGTAGATAGACTAGCTTATTTAGAAACCTTATTTGGTTCGAGAGTAGGACTACTATACAGCAATTCAGCTAATATTGAGGCTACAGTTACAGAAGCAGATTTACTGATCGGTGCAGTGTTAGTCTTAGGAAAAAAAGCGCCCATCTTAGTACCTCGGAGTTTAGTGAAATCGATGCATCCTGGTTCAGTAATTGTTGACGTTGCTGTCGATCAGGGTGGCTGTATCGAAACCCTAAAAGTTACTTCTCACAGTAAACCAATTTATGTAGAAGAAGGTGTCGTTCACTGTGGTATTCCCAACATGCCAGGTGCAGTTCCCTGGACAGCAACACAAGCACTTAATAACAGTACCTTAGCCTATGTGTTAAAGCTAGCCAATCATGGCTTAAAAGCACTGGAGATGGATTCAGCTTTAGCTAAAGGTTTAAACGCCAAAAACCACGTTCTTATTCATCCAGCAGTCAGAGAAGTGTTTCCAGATCTTGGCTAAGCCTTAAGTCGTAAGTCGTAAGTCGTAAGTCGTAAGTCGTAAGTCGTAAGTCGTAATTGTGGTTTTAATTATTATTACCTATTACCCATTACTTATTACTTACTACTTATTACCTAGCCCCTAGTCCCTAATCCCTAGCCCCTAATTAGCTCGATCGCCAGCAAAAGTAGTCTTAAATTCCTCAATCAATTCGTCTAGTTCTTCAAGCGCTTGATTGACATCAAGGCGGAGAGTACCTAAATTGGGCTTTTCTAGAAGTTTTACCAAAAATTCGCGCTTAGTCTCAATTTGCAAAATTTTAGCTTGAATTACTGACTTGTCCATTTTGCCTACTAATGTGTAATTTTTCCGAATGCCATAAGATAATAATATTAACTATTAGATACAAATTGTTAAATATATATATTCTTTGCCAATGTTCGGTCAATTATCTTTAGCTAGGATCGGTTTAGTTGTGGGTAGTATTCTTACCGTTGTAGGTATTGCTGCTTATGTAATTGGGAATGCAACTTTGAATTTAGCAGGATTATTCTACGGAGTTCCTATTTTACTGGGAGGATTGGCGCTCAAAGCTGCTGAAATTAAACCTATTCCCTTTACCGAACAAACCTCTCCTGAAATTATTGCTCTGAGGGAACAACAAGCGACACCTACTCAAAATCAACTCCGCAAAGATGTGACTCGCTTTCGTTACGGTCAAGAAGCTCACTTAGATGAATCTTTAGCGCGTATAGGTTTGAGTCCAAATGATGACCAAAGACCTGTATTAACTGGATTGAGAGAAACTGAGGTCAACGGCGCATATACTTTGATTATGGAATTTGATTCGCCATTTATTTCTCTAGAAAAATGGCAAGAAAAACAGGAAAAAATTGCTACCTTCTTTGGTCCTGGAATTAAAGCTGATGTCGAGCAACCAGAAGAAAAGAGAATTAACCTCAGTTTAATTAGACTGTTGGAAGATACAGTCAGTTAAAGACTATTTTTACCATTGCTGCCAATCATAGTTTGCTAGTGCAAGAAGGCAGAAGTTCGAAGGCAGAAGAGGCGCGGACGGCGAATTTACTTCGCCGTATTGAGCGCCGTGGCAGAAGTAAACAGCCTTGTTACTACAAGGTTTTCTTCTCAATTAACTGACGGGTTAATTCTGCTATGTTGCACTAGTACAGGTAGGCGGAAATACAATACCCATTAAAGTGCTAACACCTTACCTTTATAAGTCCATTTGAATGGCTTTGCCATAGTTCGATTAAAGTAATCAATAAAATCTAAAATTCGATTTTTCAGGTCAATTGTACTGGTAAAATTCCCACGCTTGAGTAGACCTCCTGCAAAAGTATTATGACGTTCTTTTCATAACAAAGTTTTTTAAGGTTTTCACCTAATAATAAATCTTGAGCTGAATACTAGTTCAATTGTTGGTTATAGCAAAAATCGATCGGACTTATGCAGGAGGTCTAGTAGTTTGCGGACAAGGATGCTAAACCAGATCTCAATTTGATTGAGCTAAGAGGAATGCTTAGGAGTGTAATGGAAAACAATTCGATTTGCCTCTTGCCTGACTTCTGCAAGAAGTCTAATGACTGTTAATGAAAAAGGTCAAATAGTACTAACTGCTTATCCTACCCCCAATACAACTACTCGCCCTGCAAGCGATCGCCCCTATTGCAATAACAGTACTTCAAATCAAGTCGATTCTCTTTCAGAGACGCTTCGCGATCGCAATAGTTACTCGTCTTCTACTAATTACCTTGTCAGCACCAAAAACAGCTCAAAGAAATAACGATACGATAATTGTTAATAGTTCATGGTTCATGGTTCATGGTTCATAGTTCATTACTAATTACTAATTGCTAATTGCTTCTCTGCTGATAACTGAAAGCTGCTCCCTGCTCCCTGTTTTCTGCTGATAGCTGATAAACTAATAGCTGATAAACTAATAGGAATTTTTCATAAATCATTTAGGATTGCTATAGGTAGCGATTAAAAATACTTTACTTAATCGTAAGACTGTACTTAGCATGGAAACGACTAGCAATGAACCATAAACAATCAGCAATGAACTATGAACCATCAACTATGAACTATGAATCAGGAAAAATTACTAGAATTAGCCTTAAAATCGGGTGCTTCTCATGCAGAAGTTTATCAGTCCCGATCGCTGTCTCGACCTGTATTTTTTGAAGGAAATCGGCTCAAACAATTAGAGAGTTCGCAAGCGGAAGGTTATGCTTTAAGAATCTGGAAAGAAGGTTGTCCTGGTTTAGCTGTCGCCTATGGCAATGTCGAACCCGAAGCCATCGTCAACAAGGCGATCGCTCTGTCTCAACTCAATCCTCCCGAAACGATCGAATTAGCTGAAGCTCGTACTGCCATTTATCCTAGTGTTGGTAAAATTGTAGAACCAGAAAAATTTGTAGAAATGGGTAAACAGGCGATCGCCCAACTTCGTCAAGCTTACCCTGAAGTGATTTGTTCTGGAGAATTTGAATGCGAGCAAGAAACTACCATTCTCAAAAATTCCTTGGGACTTCATTGCGAACATACCGATACATCTGTCAGTTATTTTTTGGGTTTGGAATGGGTAAGGGGTGAGGATTTTTTAGGTATTTACGACGGCGAATATAGCAGAGAAAAACTAGATCCCGACAAAGTTGTCAAACAAATGATTCAACGTTTGGATTGGGCAAAAAATAACGTTGCACCGCCAAAAGGAAAAGTCCCAGTTTTATTTACAGCCAATGCCGCAACTATGCTCTGGGGAACGGTAGAAGCGGCTTTAAACGGTAAACGCATTCTCGAAAAATCTTCCCCTTGGAGCGATCGCTTGGGAGAAATAGTTATCTCAGAGCGAATTACACTCTCTCAACAACCCGATCGCGAACCCTACAGTTGTCCTTTCGACGATGAGGGGATGCCAACTCAACCCCTATCTTTAATTACTCAGGGAAAACTAGAGCAATTTTACTGCGATCGTACTGTAGGTAGAAAATTAGGAACTGGTACGACTGGTAATGGTTTTCGCCCTAGTTTGGGTAATTATCCTACTCCCGATCTAGTGAATTTAATTGTCGAACCAGGACAAGGTTCGTTGCTGGAATTAGTCTCACAATTAGATAACGGATTGATTGTCGATCAAATTTTAGGTGGCGGTGCGGATATTTCTGGAGATTTTTCTGTCAATGTTGACTTAGGCTATCGCGTGCAAAATGGGGAAATTGTCGGTCGTGTCAAAGATACGATGGTTGCAGGTAACGTCTACAATGCACTCAAGCAAGTTGCAGCGTTAGGTGCAGACGTGCAATGGAATGGTTCTTATTACATTCCTTCTTTGATTGTGGAAGGACTATCAGTAATTGGTTAAGTAGTCGTGCTTACATTAATTGGATAGTTGAGATAGGGGTTAGGGATTAGGGATTAGGGATTAGGGATTAGGGGTTAGGGGTTAGGGGTTAGGGAAATATGGAATATAAAAATAATTAGGCTCAAGGTACTTAATGATATGGATCGATTTATGCTGGCAGCGATCGAAGAAGCCGAAAAAGGACTTTCTGAGGGTGGAATTCCCATCGGTTCGGTAATCGTCTATCAAGGTAACATTATTGGACGCGGATATAATCGCCGAGTGCAACAAAAAAGCGTCGTTTTACATGGAGAAATCGATGCTTTAGAAAATGCTGGTCGTCAACCAGCCTCAATCTATCGTCAATCTACTCTCTACACTACCCTATCCCCATGTCCGATGTGTACGGGGGCGATTTTGCTTTATGGCATCCCTAAAGTAGTTATTGGTGAAAATCAAACCTTCATGGGTTCTGAAGATTTATTGCGTCAACACCAAGTTGAGGTTGAAGTAAGGCAAGATTCTCGTTGCATTCAATTGATGACGGATTTTATCAAGCATCATCCTCAATTATGGAATGAAGATATTGGTGTGTGAATTAGGGACGATTGCTGATTCCTGTTGTTGGCTGTCCCCTTTTGCCTTTTGCCTCTTTAAACCAATTTACGACGATCGAGACGATGAATCGTAATTACTGACGGTTTGGGTGGATCGTTGGTTTGTTTGCTAGGCCAATTAGAACCGATCGGGACTTGACGAGTTTGCATAAACTCCTGTCCATCTAGACTTTTCATTGCATATTGACGTTCTTCGATCGCCAGATTCTTTCTAATCCCTGCCAATTCACCAGGATGTTGCACCGCGATAAACAAAGTCTGTTGGTCTTGACTAAAAAATGGTCCGGTCATTTCGCATTCCATCGGACCAAAACCAAACAGATAAGCATTCCCTGCATTTTCTCCCGTCGTAGGCATAAACCAAATCGAATTATTACCAAACAACCCGCGTAAGTTCGATTGACTGACTGGTTTTCCTTTTTCCTGGTCAATCCGACTGGGAACAGCTTTATTTTGCTTGTCAGTAGACATATCCGTCACCATCCAGAGATTGCCATTACCGTCAAAAGCGAGATTATCTGGATTGGCAAAACCCAGTCCTCCCTCTGCTGGTTCTCCTCCTGTACTAAACATTTTCCATGTAAAAGTCATACCTGCGGGGTCGTTATTGTCTTCGACTAGATGCATAATCCAGCCATATTCAGACTCTTTCCCGTCCTTACCAAAAATACGTAAATCTGGTCCACCATCTTTCTCGTCAGGAGAACCTGAAGTATAGGTAATATAGAGGGAGCCATCGGTCGCTATTTCTGTATCTTCTGGACGCGCACCACAGGTAGCACCAGCAGCACTAGCGGCTAAATGAGCATCAATTAAAATCGCGCCTTGTTTCTCCTTGGGTTTGCCTTGATAGAGATCGCCTAGGGTTTTAAATTTTTGTTTAAATGCAATAAGATCTTGGTCTGTTTTCGCTGCGAACATTCCCCCATCAGGACGTTGAGGAAGATTAATTATTTCACCTGCATGGACGCTTGGAGAGTCAGGGTCGATCGCTGTTTCCGGTTTGAGGGCAATCCATTTTCCTGTACCATTAGCATTGAATTTAGCTGCATACAGCATTCCATCTTCTAGCAGTTTAGAATTAGCTTTATTTTGAGGGTTTTTCACTATACCCTTACTAACAAATTTATAAAGATGACCGCTACGGCGATCGCATCCAGAATAAAAAGCAACGGGTTTTCCTGCTTCTGCTCTAATTGCTACAGCTTCGTGACGAAATCTACCTAACCAACTGTGCTTAGTACCATAATCTTTAGGGTTAGCAGGGTCTACTTCAACCATCCAACCGTACTTATTACCAGCATAGCCAAGAGGGTTGCCTTGACCGCCAATTTCTTCAATTTTTCCCTGACTCATTTCCCAAGTGAAGGGAGTTTTGCTAGGAGAGTAAGACGAACCATCAGGATAGATATCTTCTGTCATTTGATCTTGAAAGTTTTCTTCTGCACTCAATACCGTACCCCAAGGAGTTGTCCCACCTGCACAATTCTGACAAGTACCAATAATGCGATCGCCTAGTTTATCTTCGTAACCTTGTTTGTTCTTTTTCTGGAAGATTGCCACGGCGGGACCGGTTGCTTTCAGATAATTACCATCTTCTAGCCCAGAAATGCCCATAATGCGGCGATCGGCTTGACTAAAAGTACGCTGCCATTGACCATTTTTGTCGCGACGAATAGATATGACACTTATACCTAAGTCAGCTTGAGCAGCTTTCGCAATTTCCCTAATTTTTGACTTGATGGGGTCTTTTTTAGCTAAAGAAAAGGCATCAATTTCTGGTTTTTCTCCCTTAGCTTTTAATGTCTTGCGTACCTCTTCAAAAGGTAATTTCTTACCAATTACTTGCTGATAAGTTTCCATCCACGGTTTGGCGCTAATGTATTCATGATTGATAACTAAATATCCCTGATTAGGTTTGGTTTCGATAAAAGAAATATAGTCATTGTTATAGCCAAAATGGAAATTGCCGACTTTATCTCCCCAGGAAATCAAAACATCATAGGTAAATCCTTCTGGTAAGACAACATCATCTACAACTTCAAAGCTACTATAGTCCTCGATCGCCTTATTCATCTGAGGAACATCAGTTTCTAGAGGCATTGTTCCTCTAATTGGTTTAAAGGCGATCGCCTGCTGTGTAGGTTTAGAAGTACTTGCCTGACTTAAAGTAGAAGTGGTTTCTGCTTGGGCTAGACTTGATGAAGGCGAATTTTGCTGTTTCATTTGGTGTAAGGCGATCGTACTCGCACTAGCACCCAAAAATATCAAAAAATCTCTACGCTTAAGCGCCATAAAACCTCTCCATTGATTTCAAGATCGACATTTAGTAAGCAGACGCTAGAACTAGATCTACAATGGCAAGTTTAAAATTTAGTTATGAATCAGGATTAGGCAGCAGAGCAGGCGGAGGAAGTAGAAAGTAGCAAGTAGAAAGTAGCAAGTAGCAAGTAAAAAAAACTTTAGGCTTCAAAATTTAAATCTCTATTGCCTATTGCCTATCCTAACCATTTTCTATTTGATTTTACCCAGATACTTATAAGCAAAGCTTTCTACCTACCATAGCGATCGCTTGAGGTAAAATTTGATGCTCTTGAATTTGAATGCGTTCGTGGAGAGTTTCTAGACTATCATCTGCTAAAATTGGCACAGCCGCTTGAATGATAATTTCGCCGCTATCGACTTCTAAACTAGCAAAATGTACGGTACAGCCAGTAATTTTGACTCCTGCTGCTAGAGCTTGCTCGACAGCGCGGATACCTTTAAAACTAGGTAATAAACTAGGGTGAATATTAATTACGCGATCGGGAAAGGCATCTAGTAAAAGTTGAGTAATAATCCGCATCCAACCAGCCATAACGATCGCTTCAACCTGATAAGATTGAAAAATTTCAATAATAGCTCGATCTAAAGCTTCACGTTGCTTGTAATGCCCGCGATCTAATAAAATTGCGGGAACATTCCATTTTTCGGCTCGCGATCGCACTTTAGCATCAGGATTGTTATAAACTAAAACTTGAATCTGGGCATTGAGTCTTTTTTCTGCAATAGCTTGAGCGATCGCCTCAAAATTAGTACCATTTCCTGAAGCCATAATTCCTAACTTCAAAGGTTCAGCTAGTTCTAACTCGGTTTGAGGCAAATTAGGAGAAACTATGCTTTGACTGGCATTATCTCGCTCGTTAACGACAACTCTTTTGTTCATTAAAACTTAAAACGTTTCTGTATTGCTATCTTCACTATCTGAATCATTATCCATCATGGCAGGATCGATCAAAGTAATATCAAAAGGATCGTCAGGGGGAATGGTGGGAAAAATATCATATTGACGATGCTGATAGATAGCAAAAACTTGAGGTCCAAAAACTACTTTATCGCCATCTTCGAGATCGTGAAATAAAACTTTGTGACCGTTAACTAATAATCCATTGACACTAACTTTTCCTTCAGAATCGCCGTCAACAATACGGTATATTTCTTGACCTTGTTCTTGTAATCGCTTGATTAAAGTAGCATGATGACGAGAGACAAATTGAGAATGCAGACAGATATTGCATTGTTGACCTCTACCCAGAGTATAAACGGATTCCTTAAGGATGACTTCTTTTTGTCCCTTGCCATCCGTAATAACCAAAACATGCTCTTCGCGGTGTTTTGCAGGTTTTGCAGACATTAGTGAATGTTTCGTTGGCAATATTTTTGGATAAGAGTTGAAATTAATTGAGTTAAGTTAGACTGAAATAGATAAAAGATAATATGTATATTTACTTAATCATAATGACATTTTCCCATTTTGGCATAAGAGATCTTGCTGATTTTACAAAACAGGGATTAGGGATTAAGGATTAGGGAAAAGAAGGCAGGAGGCAGGAGGCAGCAGCTAAGTAGGAAGTAAAAACTTATTACTTATTACTTATTACTCATTACTTCCCCTACACCCCACAGCCTATCTAATCCCTATCCCCTAACCCCTATCCTCTTCCAGACGTAACAACAATGAATTTGTCACCACGATTAAAGAACTTGATGCCATTAGCGCAGCAGCAACAGCAGGGTTTAAAAGTACACCGTAATGAGGAAGTAAAGCACCAGCAGCGATCGGCACTGTCACAAGATTGTAGCCTAAAGCCCAAAATAGATTTTGCTGAATTTTCCTGAAAGTCGCTTGACTCAGTTGAATTGCCTCAACGACACCAACTAATTTTTTTTGCATCAAGACAATATCTGCGGTTTCAATGGCAACATCAGCACCTCCAGAAAGAGAAATTCCCAGATCTGCTTGTGCGAGGGCTGGTGCGTCGTTAATTCCATCGCCTACCATCGCGATCATTGGACGATCTTGAGAGGAAGATAGGGCAGATTGTTGCAGAGATTTAATGATTTTTGCTTTCTGATGAGGACTTACTTGGGAGTAAACTCGATCGATTTCCAACTGTTGAGCGATCGCTGCTGCTACTTCCTGGCGATCGCCTGTCAAGAGAATCACCTCTAACCCCATTTTTTTCAGTTTTGAGACTGTTTCTTTGGCATCAGGACGTATGGTATCTTGGAGGGCGATTAATCCCGCTAATTCTCCTTCTACGGCTATATAGACTAAGGTTTTTCCTGACGTTGCTAAAGTCTTGGCGCGATCGTCGATCGCTCGATCGATAACTATTCCAGATTCCTCAATCCACTCCCCATTCCCTAAATACACCTGTTTCCCTTCAACTATCGCAGATACACCCAATCCCGATCGAGTGAGAAATTGCTTGGCAGGAAGTAAAGATATCTCCTTTCTGGCTGCTGCTTGTAAAATTGAGTTGGCGAGGGGATGGTTAGTTCCATTTTCCACTGTTGCAGCTATTTGCAGCAGGCGATCGCTACTAATTTCGATCGAGGGAATACAATCTGTAAGTTGGGGTTGACCTAGAGTTAAAGTACCAGTTTTATCGAAGACAATTGTCTGAAGCTGATGAACTCTTTCTAAAATATCTCCACCTTTGATCAGAATTCCCTGCTTAGCACCCACACCCGTGCCTACCAGAATAGCAGTTGGTGTTGCCAAACCAAGGGCGCAGGGACAAGCTATTACTAAAACAGCGATCGCGAGTTTTAAACTCAATAGCAAAGGTGTAGTCGAAGCAGGCGTTGCCTGACTCATTTGATGACTGAAGTGTTCCATCTGCATCGGCATAGTCATCAATACACTAGCCCAAATTTTAGTACCAATCAGATACCAAAATAGAAAGGTTAGAGAGGCGATCGCCATTACTCCATAAGCAAAATATCCCGCAACCGTGTCTACTAGCTTCTGTATGAGGGCTTTTCGAGTTTGTGCGGCTTCTACTAAGGCAATAATTTGGGACAGAGTTGTTTGAGAGGCAATCCGAGTTACTTTGACAGTAATTGCACCCGACTGATTAATCGTCCCGCTAGCTACTAAATCCCCCGATCGCTTGGCTACTGGTAAAGATTCTCCCGTTAGCATCGATTCATCTACCGACGTTTCACCACTAAAGATTTCCCCATCGACGGGAATTTTTTCTCCTGGTAAAACTCCGATCCATTCTCCTATTCTTACCTGTTCGACGGGAATTTCGATACCTGCTTGTGCGGGGTTGTTTCTGCCAATTAAACGAGCTAGAGGCGCTTGTAGTGCCATTAGGGCTTCTATCGCCTCAGAAGCCTTGCCTCTTGCCCTTGCTTCAAGAGTTCTACCCAAAAGAATAAAACCTAAGAGCATCACTGGTTCGTCGAAAAAACATTCCCAACCCAATTGGGGAAATAACAAAGCGACACAACTAGAAAGATAAGTGCTGACGGTTCCCAAACCTACTAAAGTATTCATATTGGGCATTCCGTGCCAGATTGCCCGCCAACCGTCGAGAATAATCGATCGCCCAGGTATTAATAGGGATAGAGTAGCCAGTCCCCAATGAAACCAGATGTTACTAAGTACTGGGATGGGGATAGTAAATAAATGATTGAGATGTCCAATCGTGGAAAGAACTAGTAAAATTGCGGCTGTTAGTAATCGCCAAATTTGTTGGCGATTTTCTTGTTGTCTTTTAGCAATTCTCTTGAGATTAGCGGAACAGAAGTTAGTATTAGTTTCAGGACGTAGTTGGGAGGGAAATCCTGTTTGAGTAAGTCGATCGGCTAAAATATTTGGCTCGATCGTATCTGCTTCGTATTGAACTGACGCTACTTCCGTGACGAGATTAACACAAGCAGTAATTACACCAGCATTTTGATGTAATTGACGTTCCACTGCTTTGACACAACCAGCACATTTCATCCCGCTAACATCGAGAATAGCAGTCTTAACTGGGGATTTCTTGGTTGTTTCTTCTTTACTAGTAGAGAGTTGTAGCACAAGTAAACAAACCTTTGTCAAAAAACGATCACTATTGACATAGTAATACAGAAAGCCACGAACAATGAACAATCAACAAACAACTATGCTTGACAAATATTTACAACTTCTAAATCAGCCTAAAAGTCGTCGTGTGGCGGTGATTCTTGCTTTGTTAGGAACTATAACACCTGTAGCAGGAATACATAAATTTTATCTGGGTCAGCCTCTTTGGGGAGTAATCTATTTACTATTGTGGTCTACACCTATGCCTAGGATTGCTTGCGCGATCGAAGCAGTTTGGTATTTAGTGCAAGATTTTGGGCAGTTTCAAGATCAATTTAATGGCATTGGTGGGAGTGTTGGCAATGGCATCGATCCTAAATACATTCAAGAAATTGCTGAAGCTTTGCGTCAATTAGATCGCTTACGTGAAGATGGATTGATGAGCGAGTATGAATTTGAGGAAAAACGCCGTCAACTGCTCGATCGTATTGCCTAAAAAGGGAACAGGAAGCAGGGGAGAATTAAAATAAAAATATGTTGACAAATTCTAGAGTTATTGTCTAAGATAGAATTCGCTTCGGAAGTGAAGCTTTCAATTGGGTCTGTAGTTCAATTGGTTAGAGCACCGCCCTGTCACGGCGGAAGTTGCGGGTTCGAGCCCCGTCAGACCCGTAGAAAATAATAAATCAATAATTAAGTACATAAATAAAAATTCATTATACACTTTATTTCCTCTTGACTCTTGCCTATTTGATAAATATCAAACTGTAAAGTTGGAATCCTAAAACAATTACAGTTAAAGAAACAACAATAGTTAAAGCAGGAGTTAAGATTTTTTCTGGTTGTTCTGGTTGGGTTGGTATTCCTGGTGTAAATAATCTTAGCCAGTAAGCAGCTAGGGTAAAAGCAAGGATGGCGATCACCAGTCCGAAAACGCCAGTTGACAAATCGGGAGGAAGTTTATCGGTTTTCGATACCTGATGAGTAAAGACATCCAAACTAAAGGCGATCGCATTATTAATCGTATGAGCAATTACCGCTAACCACCAACTGCCTTTTTTTTGTACAGCTTTGGCAACAATAAAAAAACTGGGAATAAAAGCAATCAAGCGTAGCAAGCTAAAATGTAGTGATGCAAATAAAATACTAGTAAAAATTGCCGAGAATAAAGGCGATTTGGCTTTTTCATATGCTTTTAATGCTAAGCCACGAAATAAAAATTCTTCGTAGACAGGAACGATAACCGCACCAGCTAACAAGATCACTGAGATATCTAGAATACTAGAGTTAGCAAGTTCGCTTAAACCTAAACTATCTTCCTGTTTTTCTAAAATTGTGTTTAAATCTGGTACAAAATAGCCAATTAACTCGGAAAGAAACAAAACTATTCCTAAGTTGATAGCAATAACCACTCCCGACAAAACAAATATACTAGTCAAGCGAGGTATCGTCCGAAAACGCCTATCTTTGATAAATTCTTGGAGTGGCTTGTAGAATAGCAGTGCGATCGCCAATGAATTAATCACTGCAAAGCTTAAAAAGCCCAAATTATGAGGTAAATTCCAAAAGGAAGCACTAACTAAAGGAAGTAAACCAAAAGTTAAGATCGCACGATTGGCTGTTTTAACATTGATTTTAGACGGATTAACTTGAGATATTAAAGTGGTCATTCTCAGTGACGCTCACAACAAATTATTAAATAGGTTTGTCAACTAGGTGTTTATGCATTGACTAGGGGTTAGGGGTTAGGGGTTAGGGGTTAGGAAATCTGCTTGTTTGTTTTGACGAAGTAAGGTTTGGTCAAGATATTATATAATGCTTAATCACTAATGCTTGGAAAAACTAGATTCTTAAATTTTCATCTAAGTTGTTCTGATAGGTTGAGAATCTAGCAATAATATTTCAAAATGTAAATTAGTAAACTTTCAACACCTTGCCAAGAGCAAGAGGACTAAGGTTCTCATGCCTCTAACAGTGGGAAACCGACAGTTGTGGATGTTCAAACTATATGTTTTCTAAACAAGTAACCGATTCAAAAGTATATCAGTGGTTTGATGAACGTCTAGAAGTACAGGCGATTTCTGATGACATTACCAGCAAATACGTACCTCCCCACGTCAATATTTTCTATTGCTTGGGTGGAATTACCTTAGTTTGCTTTGTAGTCCAGTTTGCGACTGGATTTTGCATGACGTTTTATTATAAGCCTACTGTTACTGAGGCTTTCTCCTCTGTTCAGTACATCATGAACGAAGTTAACTTTGGTTGGTTAATTCGTTCCATCCATCGCTGGTCTGCTAGCATGATGGTACTAATGATGATTCTCCACGTTTTTCGCGTTTATCTAACTGGTGGTTTCAAAAAGCCAAGAGAATTAACCTGGATTACTGGAGTAGTCATGGCAACAATTACCGTAACCTTTGGTGTTACTGGTTACTCCTTACCTTGGGACCAAGTAGGCTACTGGGCGGTTAAAATCGTTTCTGGTGTTCCTGCGGCTATTCCCATCGTTGGCGATCAAATGGTTGAATTGTTGCGTGGTGGTGCTAGCGTTGGACAAGCTACCTTAACTCGCTTCTACAGCTTGCACACCTTTGTCTTACCATGGTTGATTGCAGTCTTCATGCTGTTGCACTTCTTGATGATTCGCAAACAAGGTATTTCTGGTCCTTTGTAAAGATTTCGCTGCTTGACGATCTGCTTAGTTGCGATCGCCGAGAACCAGATTTTGGTAAGAAATTCCTAATAGTTTAATAAAAAACGCCAACTCTAACAGCTAAACAATAGTATTTTTATAACTACTACCTGCTGATTCTGAGTGAAATAAGGAGAAACGATCGAGAATGTCCACCTTAAAAAAACCGGATCTAAGCGATCCAGCATTGAGAGCTAAACTAGCCAAAGGTATGGGTCATAACTATTATGGCGAACCTGCTTGGCCTAACGATTTACTTTATGTGTTCCCTGTTGTCATCGCAGGAACTATTGGTCTAGTTACAGGTTTAGCTGTATTAGATCCTGCTATGATTGGCGAACCAGCTAATCCTTTTGCTACCCCCCTGGAAATTCTTCCAGAATGGTATTTATATCCCGTTTTTCAAATTTTGCGGGTTCTTCCGAACAAATTGTTAGGGATCGCTTGTCAGGGGGCAATTCCTATAGGTTTGATGTTGATTCCTTTCATTGAAAGCGTCAACAAATTCCAAAACCCCTTCCGCCGTCCAGTCGCTACCGCCGTCTTTCTCTTTGGTACTGTAGTAACTATCTGGCTTGGTGCTGGTGCGATTTTCCCCATTGACAAATCTTTGACTTTGGGTCTTTTCTAATCTAATAACTTTTCAGGTTAGAAAATAGAGAATTAAGATTAAATTAAGGGCTATAACTAAGTTGTAGCCCTAATTTTTGTCAGCAAAAACCAGCGAATATCGGTTATCAATAAATTAGAAAAACAGAAGATCGCAATTGCAAACCATGAAATCTGAGCATCATGTATTCGTTTTCTTAGAAATATTTGCTGGTGAAGGTGGTATTCAATCCTACATTAAAGATCTGTTTGAAGCTTACAATCGACTGATTGAGAAAAATCTTCAACCTGTCGATCGCGCTGATATTTTCTTACTTCGCGATCGCGCTGACGGCGATAATCCCTACGAAAATGATGCGATTAAATTTCACTATTTGCAAGCTAAACTGGCTTGGATGGGGCGTTTGCAGCTAGTTTTTTCCCTTGTTTCCTGTTTGCTATTGCGTCGTCCCCAAAGGGTTTTTTGTGGTCATATCAATCTAGTAACTCTAGTCTATGCAATCTGTAAACCTTTGGGCATTCCCTACACGGTTTTAACTTATGGCAAAGAAGTTTGGGAAATTCTACCTGCCAGCCAGCAAAAAGCACTCGCACAGGCTACTAATATTTGGACGATTAGTCGTTACAGTCGCGATCGCCTGACTCTTGCCAATAACATCGACCCCAAAAAAGTACAAATTCTTCCCTGTATTGTCGATGAACAAATCTTTACTCCTGGGGAAAAACCGACTGAGTTAATCGAGAAATACAATTTAGGAGATGCCAAAGTATTAATGACTGTGGCGAGATTGTGGGCAAGCGATCCTTACAAAGGTGTAGATGTCACTATTCGCGCCCTACCTAAGATTGCTAGCGTCTTTCCAGAAGTAAAGTATTTAGTAATTGGACGAGGTGACGACTTACCCCGTCTGAGACAATTAGCTATAGATTTAGGAGTAGGCGATCGCGTGGTTTTTGCTGGTTTCGTTGCCACTGAAGCCTTACCACTATACTATCGAGTCGCCGATGCTTATATCATGCCCTCTCAAGAAGGTTTTGGTATTGTCTATTTAGAGGCGATGGCATCTGGAATTCCTGTCCTTTCTGGTGATGATGACGGTTCGGCAGATCCACTGCAAGATGGATTATTGGGATGGAGAGTCCCTCACAGAGATCCAGAAGCAGTTGCAGAGGCTTGTATTGAAATTCTCCAGGGGCGCGATCGCCGTTGTAACGGTCAATGGTTACGAGAACAAACCATAATAAAATTTAGCAAACAAGCCTTAATCCAACAATTAAAACTTTTACTCGATCGAGATTAAAGAATACTAATTTATGGCAATTTGCAGTAAGATTGCCTAAAAGCCCAAGCTAAAATTCCTTTCCTAGAGAGTGAAGCTATGGTTCAGTTACAGCCATCCTCAACACCAGAGGTTATTTATCCTGACAGTGACCATCAACCAATGGCAGATAACACCAAGCAATTTCGATGGATTGTCACTATTAAGGAAAATTTGGAATGGTTGTTTGTCAACGACCCAAATGTGTTTGTTGCTGGAGACTTACTTTGGTACCCAACAGAAGGAGATAATAAGACTCGCGTTGCCCCAGATGTCATGGTAGTCTTTGGTAGACCAAAAGGCGATCGCGGTTCATACAAACAGTGGACAGAAGATAACATAGCGCCACAAGTAGTATTTGAAATTCTTTCCCCTGGAAATACCCAAACTGAGATGAATCGAAAACTTTTGTTTTACGAGCATTTTGGAGTAGAAGAGTACTATATTTATGACCCCGATCGCAATGATTTTAGTGGTTGCTTGCGAACAGAAAACTTGCTCAATGTGATTGAATCAATTGATGGGTGGATCAGTCCCAGACTCAACATTCGCTTTGAGCTTTCGCAAGAAGAGTTACAGATTTATCGTCCAGATGGAAAAAGCTTTTTGACCTACACAGAGATTGCACAAAAGGCAGAACAAGCCGAGCAAAAAGCAGAACAAGCCGAACAAAGATCGTCAATGCTAGCAGAACGATTGTGAGCAATGGGGATAGATCCAGATGAAGTCTGAGCATAAAGAGGACGATCTTAAATTTCAAGCCAGTTGTTACTTTTCAATTTCGAGGTTATCTTAGGCGATCGAGAAATTGTATTTATATGAGCATTTTTCAGGTCGAGTATTGTGGGACGAAATAATAACTTCAACTTTTTGCGTCTTTTTTTGGCAGTACTTGTACTCCTGTCCCATTCACCAGAATTAATTGATGGGAATCGAGATCGAGAAATTCTGTCCTCCATCTTGAACAAAACCTTTACCTTTGGTGAATTAGCGGTTAACGGTTTTTTTTTAATCAGTGGCTATCTGATTATTCAAAGTTGGCAATACAGTCCCCAACTCTTTAGCTATCTTACCAAAAGAGTTTTGCGGATTTACCCAGGATTTATTGCTGCTACTATTATTTCAGCTTTTATCATTGCTCCCTTTGGTGCCGCCAACGCTGCTGCTTATTTTGCTCAGCTTAACCTTGGGGAATTTATGCAAGGGATGTTATTTTTACAGAGTCCCGTTGTACCTCCCATTTTTATGGGACAGCCTTATCCCAGTGTTAATGGTTCGATGTGGACGATCGCCTATGAATTTCGCTGCTATTTGTTAGTAGCTGCATTAGGCATGTGTGGCATTTTCAAGAGACGAAAATTGTGGCTAGCTTTTTCTATTTTCATATTTATTCTTGCTATTATTCCAGGTTTGGCTGACAAAATCGATTTTCCTCGTTCCAGCTTGGTGCTTGGTACTCCTTATAAATTCATTCGTTTCCTGGTTTTCTTTTGTGCTGGAGGCTGTTTTTATTTATGGCGCGATCGCATTCAATACAAGACAACTTGGGCGCTAGCGTTACTACCCATAGTCATTTTCAGCCTGTTTAAGATGAAGCTGGCACAACTGCTTTTACCAACAATGGGAGGTTATATCCTCTTTTGGTTTGCTTTTGCTCCTTTACCCAGGCTTCAGAAATTTTCTAACTATGCTGATATTTCCTATGGTGTTTACCTATATGGATGGCCGATGCAAAAACTGTTACTTTGGTATATTCCATCCCTATCGCCATGGTTGTTATTTGTACTGAGTTGCGTGTTAAGTTTTGCTTGCGGTTGGCTCAGTTGGCATTTTGTTGAAAGTCCCTTTATGAAGTTGAAAAAGCTAATCCCTAATCCCTAATCCCTAGTCCCTAATTCCCTTTTAAGAACTTAATAACTCTTAGTAGAAAGTAAATAAACTATTGAAACTGTCAATGATAAGCTAGCAAAAGCGCTAAAAATTTTTATAAGAAAGGTGAATTAAGATCGTGACAGACTCTAACGATACACCCTTGCTACTAAGGGCAGCTCGCGGTGAAGCTACTCATCGTCCTCCTGTTTGGATGATGCGTCAGGCTGGTCGCTATATGAAAGTTTATCGGGATTTGCGCGACAAGTATCCTGGTTTTCGGGAACGTTCGGAAAATCCAGAAATTGCGATCGAAATCTCTTTGCAACCTTGGCGAGCATTTCAACCCGATGGAGTCATCATGTTCTCCGATATTCTCACTCCTTTACCTGGAATCGGCATTGATTTTGATATTGTCGAAAGTAAAGGCCCTCTATTTGAGACACCAATTCGCACATCGGCACAGATTGATAATTTATATCCTCTCGATCCAGAAAAATCTCTACCTTTTATTAAAACTATTCTGCAAACTCTACGGCAGGAAGTTGGGAATCAATCTACTGTGTTAGGGTTTGTAGGCGCACCTTGGACTATGGCTGCTTATGCGATCGAAGGAAAAAGTTCTAAGGACTATAAAGTTATCAAGAGCATGGCTTTTTGTGAACCTGCTTTGTTGCACAAGATGTTGAATAAACTAGCAGATGCGATCGCTACCTACGTTCGCTATCAAATCGATTGTGGCGCTCAAGTAGTGCAGATGTTCGATTCTTGGGCTGGTCAATTGTGTCCTCAAGATTACGAAACTTTTGCTCTACCCTATCAACAGAGAGTATTCGAGCAAGTCAAACAAACTCACCCCGATACACCTTTGATTTTATTGGTGACAGGTAGTGCTGGTTTATTAGAAAGAATGGCGCGATCGGGTGCCGATATTATTAGTGTAGATTGGACAGTTGATATGGCAGATGCCAAAGCTAGACTGGGTAAAGACTTCAAAGTACAAGGTAATATCGATCCAGCAGTCCTCTTTGGTTCTCAATCCTTAATTCGCGATCGCATTGCAGATACTATCCGTAAGGCTGGCAATCATGGTCATATTCTCAATCTCGGTCATGGTGTTTTAGTTGGTACTCCAGAAGATAACGTGAGATTTTTCTTTGAAACTGCCAAACAAAGTAATTACTAGCATTCAGAGGGAACAGGGAACAGGGAATAGGGAACAGGGAAACCCACGCTTAAAAACGTGGGTACGCTATTTTTGTGGCGGAATTTCTCTTACAAAGAACTGATGCAGTTACAATAATCCCAGTTTATAAAAATTTTATCGCTCGTTATCCGACAATTCAAGACCTCGCTTGCGCCAAAATTGGAGAAGTTGCAGAACTTTTAAAACCTTTAGGTCTTTTTTTTCGCGCCGATCGCATTTATGATTCAGCACAAATTATTTTAGAGAAATACAACGGCAACATTCCCCAAGAGGAACAAAAATTACTCGAACTGCCAGGAGTAGGAATTTACATCGCACGTTCTATTTGTACCAATGCATTCGGACAATCTCTAGCAATTTTGGATACCAATGTTGCCAGAATTTTAGAACGATTTTTTGGACTACAAGGAGAAAGAGTTAAATCTCGCTGCAAAATACTTTGGCAAGCAGCAGAAATAACCGCACCAACTAGAGAAGTTAGTAGCTGGAATTTAACTTTACTAGACTTTGGCGCACTTGTCTGTACTGCTAAAAATCCTCATTGCGATCGCTGTCCTTTAGCTAAAAAATGTCATTACAATGTCACAACAAGGTCGAGTTTTCCCCATCACTAAAAGAGCATTGGGTTATGCCACAAGTTGTAGGTTGATGAAAATTAGAATCTGCAAGTAACCTAGTATTGATTCTTGCCAATTCTCACCCCAGTGAAAATTTACTCTCTAATTACCGCGTCATTACTACTATCACTAAACTCCTCTCATTTTTCCCATCAACGACCGATCGCGCCTAACCTTTTATCAGGTAACATTAGCCTAACTCTCAAACACGGTTTGTGGAAGCTTTGGCAAGAAAAACCAGTCTATCAAGATATCACCCTCGACTTAAGCTGTAATTACGGTAAGTGCGACTCAGATATTTGGGGTTACGCACCTAAATTTAATAAAGAAGTCGATCACCAAGGAATCGTAAAAGTAATTCAAACCGATCGCGCGATCGAACTAAAAGTAACCATGCAAATTCAGTCTCATCCTTGGGATAACAATCTCAAACAAGCTGAATACGCGATCGAACTCATTCCCAACGGCGATAAATTAATTGGTACTTACTCTGGAAAATATGGCGATCGCGATCGGGGAGGTATTCGCAAAGTTAAAGGAGAAGTCACTGGCAATATTACCCCTCATTTTCCTCACAAAATCCCCAATAGCATTCCCATCGCCAAGCAGGAACATCCTCGTCTAATTTTTAGAAAATCTCAACTACCCCAACTCAAAGCAAAAGCTAAAACAGATTACGGAAAAAAAATTCTCGATCGCCTCCATAAATCTCTACGTGGCAATATTTATTATGATGGTTACGGTCCCAATTCAGGCTATCATGCTGCTGGACATTGTTTTCTTGCTTTACTAGATAACAACCCCCAATCCGCCGCTACTGCATGGCAAATTACCAGCAAAAGCATCGATCGCCCTGCTTCCCGTTTATTAGAACAAGCATCGATCGTTGCAGGAATTGCATTGGCATACGACCTCTGTTACGACAATTGGGATCGAACACAAAAAAAACATGTCACCTCTTGGCTCGCCTCACAAACAGTTAAACTAGTAAATGGTAGCTCTCCCAGACAAGGATGGAATGGTGCTTCTTGGAGTAATTGGAGTGCTAGAGCAAGAAGTGCTGCTGGTTTAGCTGCCTTGGCGATTTTAAAAGAACCAGACGAGTTTTTTTCAGCTAATCAATATCTTGCCAACTCTAAAGATGCAGAACATTTTTTCCACATCGCCGAACGTAACATCAAACGCTATTTGACGATCGCCCTTGGAGAACATGGTTTTGGTACAGAAGGGGATTTATATACACGGGAATCTATCTATGCAATTCTTCCCCTTATCCAAGCAGAAAAACATGTTTTAGGCAAAGATTTAATAACGGGTTCGAGTGCAGAATGGTTGTTACCCCATTACGCCATGCGATTAGTAAAAAAGGATGGTGAAACATACGCTTCTACTTATGGAAGACATCGCATTGCACCTTCTGGATCTCTCTTTGCTTTGGGTTTAAATACTGCTTCAGCCAGATTTTTACCTGGAATTGTTTGGTTTTTCGAGCGCTATTTTGGCAAACAAGGCGATGGTGGTTTTGGTGTAGAGGAATTATTACCCCATACAGCTATTTATGCTTTGACAGGATACCAGGATAATCTAGCGAGTAAAAACCCTGCTCAAGTTTTTGGTAAAACATTAGTAGACGAACAAAAAGGTTTCTATGTATTTCGCGATCGCTGGCAAGATTCTGCTGATTTCGTTGCTAGTATTTATCTCAAGCGACAACCTCTAGGCGCTTCTTGGTCATTTCCCGACATTGGTAGCTTTCGCATTTGGGGTTTAGGACAGGAATGGGCAAAAGCTGGAGTTGGAGATGGTAATAGAGAAGATGAAAATGTAGTCGTGTTTGCAGACAATGAAGATCGTGGCGGAGAACCAATCTTTCATCAGACTAATCCTGATGGTTCGGGGATAGTTAGTCTGGCATATAAAAACTGGTTGCGTTCCTTTGCTGTAGATTATAGTGGAATGTCAGGCGCACCAGGCTTATTTGTCTTAGTCGATGAATTTGCTTTAAAAAACACAATTGAAGACTACAAAGTCAAAACTTGGACGATGCATACAGAAGGAAAAGTAAGAGTGAAAGGACAAACTTTTACAATTTCCTCTCCTTCAGGCGCAACCATGCAAGGAACTGTAGTTACACCAAAAGGTGCGGCGATCGCTGTTAAATCGACTCAGCACAGCAATATAATTCGCATTACTGGAGTCAAACAGTTTTTTGTGGTAATGACAGTGCAACGAGGAAATGCACCAAACATTAATATTTCTGGTGATGATTTAGATGCCAAAGTAACAGTTGGTAAGCAAGTTATTTCTTATCGAGAAGGTAGAATTGTTTTAGATAAGCAATAAAACTAAAGATATATAGCAATTCTAAATGATTTATGAACAATTGCTATTGCCTCTTGCCTCTTGCCTCTTGCCTTCCTTTACCAGCTAATTTACAACTCAAACAGAAATGCTATAGTGCGATCGCCTGATTGATTAAAATATAAAAAACCAAGATAAATAAAGAACAACAAATTTACTATCTAGCTTAGGTAATCATGAGTTATGAACTTAATCACTACAGAAATAATTAATACTGCGATTGAGCAAAGGCGTTATCTAAACTCAGAAGAATTAAAATCTTTGAACATTTGGCTAAAAGAACGTCAAAATGAAGTAGAAATTGCTAAAACTGTTTCCGATCTCAAAGAAGAACTTCTTAAGACAATAAAAATTCAATTATCATCAAAAGTTGATGCTATAGTAAATTCTTTCAATTTAAAAGACAATAGTCTAAAACAACAATTATCAGTTAGTCTCTCAAAATATATTATTATTTTTGTAGATTTTGTAGATACTTGTTTGCGACTAACTTGTTATGATTTAATCTCAGGGGAAATAGGACGTTTATTAGAAGCAATAAATCCGAAAGATATGCCTCATTTTTTGGAAACTACGGGCATTTCTTTGAAAATTATTTTTGATGATTTTAATGAAACAAAAGAGCTTGTCACCTCACAAATACCTACTGAATTTCAAGATAAGTTTATCAAATATTTTCAACCCATTACTGAAGTCATT
>CAZJTL010000002.1:0-511 GCA_964548905.1 uncultured bacterium
CTTTGCAGCAAATTCGTTCTCTTCTATCTCAAGGCTGCAAAATTGGTGTAGAACATGCTAACAAACGCAGATTCAAAACCAGTTCTTGGCTGAGTGCTGCAACCATTGAAGCCTCGGCAGAAAGTAAAGTTGTCAGTCAACTTCAAGCCACCTTGGCAGAATATACAGGAGAATACGTTCGTTTAATTGGTATCGACCCTAATGAAAAGCGGCGAGTCTTAGAGACGATCGTACAAAGACCCGATGACGTTCCAAGTGCCGCTAACAGTGTTTCTTCGTCTTCTAGTTATAGCAATAAAACCAGTACCGTCAATAGTAATGGTAGCGGTTTGAGTCCAGAAACGATCGCACAAGTTCGTTCTCTGTTGTCACAAGGCTATCAAATTGGTACAGAACACGCAGATAGTCGTCGTTTTCGCACCAAATCTTGGCAAAGCTGCTCGCCAATCGACACTACTCGCGAACCCGATGTCATTTCTGCTCTCGAAAATTGCTTGAATGAGCATCAGGG
>CAZJTL010000002.1:611-6883 GCA_964548905.1 uncultured bacterium
CGAATATGTTCGCATGATTGGTATTGACACTCAGGCGAAACGTCGAGTCTTAGAAGCTATCATTCAAAGACCTAGCGGTGTTTCTGGTGGCAAATCGGCGATTGCATCGACTGCCAGTTACAGCAACGGTAATGGCAATGGCAATGGTAACGGTAATGGCAATGGCAGTTACAACGGTAACGGCTCTTACAGCAGTAGCTTGGATACCGATACTCTAGCCCAAATTCGCTCACTGTTGTCACAAGGCTATCAAATCGGTACCGAACACGCAGATACTCGTCGTTTCCGTACTAAGTCTTGGCAAAGCTGCTTGCCCATCGACACTAATCGCGAAACCGATGTCATTTCTGCCCTCGAAAATTGCTTGAATGAGCATCAAGGCGAATATGTTCGCATGATTGGTATTGACACTCAGGCGAAACGTCGAGTCTTAGAAACTATCATTCAAAGACCATAGTCAACCCTATTCAAAGTGCAGTTATCAGCGTTAGCCAATTCTGACCCTAACCACTGGTAACTGCCTATTGATAATTAATAATGTATTTGCCGCCTTTAGAACCGATCGCCAACGCAGATATTCGCGTTAGCGGTGATGTGAAAATCCATCCCAGTGCGGTACTGGCTCCAGGAACGATTTTGCAAGCTGCCCCCAACTCTAAGATCGTTATCGGGGCTGATGTTTGCATCGGCATGGGAACAATTGTAAATGCCTATCAAGGCTTGGTTGAAATCGAAAGTGGTGTGATTTTAGGAGCTGGAGTTTTAATTATTGGCAATTGTCAAATTGGTCGTAATGCTTGTATTGGTTCGGCAACTACGATTTTTAATGCCTCTGTTGAAGCAATGACAGTTGTTTTGTCTGGATCTTTAATTGGAGATAACTCGCGATCAATAAGACTAGACGATCTCGAACTAAATAATTTTCAACAGATCGAAAATGGTCAAAATGGTCAAAATGGCAGACATGCTGAGAATTCTCAAGAGGAGACAAAAACTCAAGAAAATTCATCTACCAATGCAGAAACTGAAACTTTATCTTCTGAAGTAGACGAACAAGAGTCATTTTGGTTTACCGAAGAAGAAACTGCGACTCCAGAAGTAGCTACTAAAGAAGCAGAGGCGAATCATCTAGTTGAAGAAAATCAAGAAAATGACAATGGCTCGATCGCGGATAATACTAATTCTCAACCCTTAAATAAGCCCGAGAACAAGAATTCAGATAGAAGTCAAGTTTACATTAATCAGTTATTAATTACTCTGTTCCCTCACGGTCGCTCGCTTTATCGCGATCTACCAAAAGATAGTCAATCGTCTTAATTTTTACTCGGTATTTATAGCTAGTTTTTTCGACATTCATATTGCTATCTTTTCTAACTTATAAGGCAAAGTAATTACTTCTAAAAAGATTAAAAAATGTAAACTTAATTAGCAATTTAGTTGGCAAAATTAAGCAATTAAATTTGCTGAATTGCTATAGCAGTTAAATCAATATAAATGTTGCTTTATCGGAGTTTTTGTCCTTGAAAGCTAGGATTTACTTTGATTTTTACTGATGTTTATTCATCGATTAGGTAATCTAATATCGATCAGAAAAAAAACAATATAGATTTTGCCCTAATGAATAAAAAATTTGTATTAAAAAATAAAAATTATGTTAAGATTGGAAACTGAAAAGAGAAAAGTCAAATTAAATTATTGACTAACTACAAAATTTTCTAAAAGAAAGATATCTTTACTGCCAAAGATTCTTCTGGATGAGAGCAAAAACGTCAGTTTTGGGCTTACAAAAGAGAAATAAGCATTAACTTTATGGAGGAATGAACAAAATGGTACAAGCCAAATCATCTGCTGGCTTCCAGGCAGGGGTAAAAGACTATCGTCTAACTTATTACACCCCCGACTATACACCTAAAGACACCGATCTACTCGCTTGCTTCCGTATGACTCCCCAACCTGGAGTTCCTGCTGAGGAAGCTGGTGCGGCTGTTGCGGCTGAGTCTTCTACTGGTACCTGGACAACAGTTTGGACTGATAACCTAACCGACCTAGACCGTTATAAAGGTCGTTGCTACGATATCGAACCAGTTGCTGGTGAAGACAATCAATATTTTGCTTTTATCGCTTATCCTTTAGATTTATTTGAAGAAGGTTCTGTCACCAACATTCTTACCTCTTTAGTTGGTAACGTTTTTGGTTTCAAAGCTCTACGCGCACTACGTCTAGAAGATATTCGCGTTCCCGTTGCTTTGATTAAAACCTTCCAAGGACCTCCTCACGGTATCACCGTTGAGCGTGACAAATTAAACAAATACGGTCGTCCTTTACTCGGCTGTACCATTAAACCCAAACTCGGTCTATCTGCTAAAAACTACGGACGTGCAGTTTATGAATGTCTTCGTGGTGGTTTAGATTTCACCAAAGACGACGAAAACATCAACTCTCAACCCTTCATGCGTTGGCGCGATCGCTTCCTCTTCGTCCAAGATGCGATCGAGAAAGCTCAAGCTGAAACCAACGAAGTCAAAGGTCACTACTTAAACGTGACTGCTGGTACTTGCGAAGAAATGATGAAACGGGCAGAATTCGCCAAAGAAATTAACACTCCCATCATCATGCACGACTTCTTCACAGGTGGTTTCACTGCTAACACAACCTTAGCTAAGTTCTGTCGCGATAATGGCTTATTACTACACATTCACCGTGCTATGCACGCTGTTATCGACCGTCAAAAGAATCATGGTATTCACTTCCGCGTTTTAGCGAAGTGCTTGCGTCTCTCTGGTGGCGACCACTTACACTCTGGTACAGTTGTTGGTAAGTTAGAAGGCGAACGCGGTATCACCATGGGTTTTGTTGACCTAATGCGTGAAGACTATGTTGAAGAAGATCGTTCTCGCGGTATTTTCTTTACCCAAGATTATGCTTCTTTACCTGGTACAATGCCAGTAGCTTCTGGTGGTATCCACGTATGGCACATGCCAGCTCTTGTAGAAATCTTTGGTGATGATTCCTGCTTACAGTTTGGTGGTGGTACTCTTGGTCACCCCTGGGGTAATGCTCCTGGTGCAACCGCTAACCGTGTTGCTTTGGAAGCTTGTATCCAAGCTCGTAACGAAGGTCGTAACCTAGCTCGTGAAGGTAACGATGTTATTCGCGAAGCTTGCCGTTGGAGTCCTGAACTCAAAGCTGCTTGCGAATTGTGGAAAGAAATTAAGTTCGAGTTTGAAGCAATGGATACTCTCTAATTTTTTAATTAGTAAGTAGTACAAACACAGTTTCTCGAACAGAGACAATGTTATCAGTGGCAGTTTTCTTAAAGTAATAACTGATAACTGAACGCTGATAACTGCATTTGGGACAGGTAAGCAAAATGTACCCAAGAAAGATTGCCGAAGATACTGCTAAGGTACTGCAAAGCTACCTTACCTATCAGGCAGTACGTACCATTGTCGAACAACTAGCAGAGACTAATCCTACTCTGGCGATTTGGTTGAGACAGTATACCTCAACTCATGATATCCAGAATGGAGAAGCTTATCTTGAAGGGTTGATGTTGGAGAACAAAGAGTTATTGCTGCGGATTTTAACGGTGCGTGAACATCTAGCTGAAGCAGTATTAGACTTTCTTCCAGGAATGGTACGTAATGGCATCAACGAGGCAAATATCGAACATCGTCGCCATCTTCTAGAACGTCTTACTCGGTCCCAAGAATCAAACTCGACTCAAGAGTTAGATATTAACGAATCTTCAGACTAAAAAATTACTGATTAGGAAAACAAGCACATGAAAACTCTACCAAAAGAGCTTCGCTACGAAACCCTTTCTTACTTACCCCCTTTGACCGATCAACAAATTGCTAAGCAAATTGAGTGCATGATCGATCAAGGTTATATTCCTGGTATTGAATTTGAAGAAAGTCCTACACCTAAGACTTACTTCTGGACTATGTGGAAACTACCTATGTTTGGTTCCTCTAGCGTTCAAGAAGTTCTTAACGAAGTCAGAGAATGCCGTTCTGAGTACCCCAACTCTTACATTCGTGTAATTGGTTTCGACAATATCAAACAATGTCAAACTGTTAGCTTCATCGTTCACAAACCTAATAGCAGCCGTTACTAATTAGAATTAGTCAATTAAACGGTTATTAGAAGTTTTAATAAATTCCCAAAGTGGTTATGAGAGTCTTGTTCTCACAGCCACTTTTTTTATTGAGGTCGATCGCTCTAGTATTTAAATTAATTTAAGCCAAGCAGCGATCGCGCTAGGTAATTTAATTTCAGGTACTTCCCATTGGGGTAGCGACAATCCGTAAGCAACAGCAAAACGATAAAACTCCTGATGATTTAAACCATTAAGATCGAGATCTTTGGGAAGGGGAAGATCTTTGCAGTTGTAACTGGGTATGCCAATATTTTGGTGCTGAAAATCATGATGGGTATCTAAAATCGCCTCAGTAAAGAAATTGGTTTGACTACCACCACCACCAATAAACATATTCAAACCATCTTTGAGCAACTTCTCTTTTAAAAGTGATTGTCGATCGCTAAATTGCTGACTTCCTTCGATCGCGATTCTACCTACTAGTTGCTGAATTTGTCGGCGCGATTGACTGGATTTAATTTCTGGCAAAAGCACGCTATTTTCTGTAGTAATAACAGTTTTAACTTGCTCTAGAGAAACATCCAATTCCCTAGCTAAAGCTTGAGAAATAGCACTAACTCCTAGGGATTGTACCAAACCAGCATAAAAATCTACTTTTGGTTCACCCCCATCTTGCCAGTAGTGGAAAGCAGCACCATCAACAGTACCATCACCGATGTCAAAAAAGGTGTAAAATCCTTCTGGAGAACCTACTGCACTGATAAATGACCAAGCTTCAGCAGCAAGTTCGGGGATAGCATGACAATCTATTTGTGTGCAATCGAGTTGATGGCGTAAATCTCGCAGGCGATCGCCTAAACTTTGCAAAGTAAAAGATTCAGTCAAGGGTTCGTTACTCAGTAACCAAGCTAAAGATAAAACTTTTTCAAAGCGATCGATCGCAGGAGAATCACAATATTGAACTGGTACACCGATATTTGCAGTCCATTCCAATTGGCGATCGAGGACGAGATCGGGTTTATGCTGTAAAATCCAAGTTTGAGCGCGTTTGATGATACAGCAAAGATAATAAGCACAGAGATTTTCAACGTTTTCAGGATCTTCTAATTCTGGGAAATATTCCAAGCGCCAGTTATCGTTTTGTTGAGGAAGATCTAGATCTGCCAAACGCATTTTCATGAAATCAATTGACTTTTCAATCTGGCGATCGCAATTGTTCCATTCTGTTGCCGTCAATCCAGTTATTAATGTACCGTCAGTTAAGATGGCGATTTTTGTCGGTAAAAGCGCTTCATTTAAATCTATCTGGCGATCGCCAAAGTTAATAATTTCTGAACGATCTTGAGCAATATCTCGAAAACAAACTTTAGTGAAACTAGTACCAAAATCTATTCCCAAATTAAGCGCCAGGATTTCAAGATCTACATGATCGCGATCGCCTTCCCTTCGATCGGGTTGGCGCTGTCGTAAATCTTGAATTAATCCCCTAAGTTGTTCTAACTCTCTTTCCCAGTCTATTTGCTGCTGCTTCCAAGTGAGTAACTGTTCGAGTTGCGTCTGAATATATTGAATCTCTTCTTGAGGTGATAATTTTTGGAAACGATGTTCGATCGTTTCTTTAAATCCAGTTAAATCTTGTTGCAGTTTTAAAATTAAATCTAATTGCTGTCGGCAATCATCTGTTAAATTATCTAATTGACTAAAATCTTGCTCTTGTTGCCAATCTAATAATTGTCCTAATACATGTTCTAATTGAGCTTGAAGATTTTGGATTTGTTTTTCAGGCGATAATTTTTGAACACGATGTTCGATCGATTCTTGAAATGCAGCTAAATCTTGCTGTAATTGTGAAATTAAATCTAATTGTTGCTGGCGATCGCCTGCTAGGTTATTTAACTGACTGAAATCTTGTTGTTGCTGCCAAGATAATAATTGTTCTAATTGTGACTGAAGATTCTGTATTTGATCGTTGGATGATAAGTTATGAAAACGATGTTCGATCGTCTCTTTAAATCCAGTTAAATCTTGTTCTAATTGTGACTGAAGATTTTGGATCTCTTCTTTAGGCGATAAGTTATGAAAACGATGTTCGATCGCTTCTTTAAATCCAGTCAGATCTTGTTGTAATTGTGAGATTAAATCTAATTGCTGCTGGCGATCGCCTGCTAAG
>CAZJTL010000002.1:6983-76670 GCA_964548905.1 uncultured bacterium
CAAAACGCTGTTCGATCGCTTCTTTAAATCCAGTTAAATCTTGTTGTAATTGTGAGATTAAATCTAATTGCTGCTGGCGATCGCCTGCTAAGTTATTTAATTGACTGAAATCTTGTTGTTGTTGCCAAGATAATAATTGTTCTAATTGAGTTTGAAGATTCTGGATCTGTTCATTAGATGTGAGATTAGCAAAACGCTGTTCGATCGCTTCTTTAAATCCAGTTAAATCTTGTTGTAATTGTGAAATTAAATCTAATCGTTGCTGGCGATCGCCTTCTATCCTATCTAATTGACTGAAATCTTGTTGTTGTTGCCAATTTAATAACTGTTCGAGTCGATCTTTAAGGTTAGTAATCTCCTCTTGCGAAGTTAAATTACTAAAGCGTCGATCGATCTGAGATTGAAACCTAGTCAGATCCTCTTGTAGTTGAGAAATTAATTGAGACTCTTGTTGTCGATTGCTAATTAAATCTTGGAGTTTAGCTAATTCTCGATCGGTAATACTTTGTTGCTTTCGCCAAGTCTCTAACTCTTGAAGTTGATTTTGCAGGCGATCGAATTGCTGTGAATCGAAACCTGTTTCAACCTTTTGCTTGAGACTATCTAATTCTTGTCTAATTTGAGAACTAAATTGCGATATATTTTTGTATTGATTGTGAATCTGAGTAATATTTAAAGATTCGATCGCAATAATACGATTGTTTAACTCAGAAAGTCGTTGCTGAATTGATTGAATCGAAGCAGGAGTGACAAAAGAATTTATAAACTGAACTTGCCTACTAACAGCCTCACTCTCTTCTAAAAGACTTTGATGTATTTGAGATAATTTAGTCTCAAAGTGAGCAAAATTAGCTTTTTCCTTTTCATAGATACTAATTTTGCGATCTAGCTCTGTATTTCTTTGAGCTAAAGTTTTATTTAACTCTTGTTGTAATTGGGAAAAAGCTCGATCGATCTTAGAAAAATGCTTTTCAACTCGAACTATCTTGGTAGATAAATTCCGTTTAACTTGCTCCTCAAATTTTTGTCGATTCAGAATGTTAAGAAACATCGACATCGATAGAGGTGCAGCAGCATAGAATACTTGTCTAGAAGCAGTTGCTACGACAATTCCTAAAACTGAAGCAGCTAGTGAAGAGTATTCTGCTATTTTCAGTAAAGATTTTTTTGATAGTTGACTAGAACGATTGCGGCTCTCAGAATTTCTCATAAACCAGAGTAAAAGGGAAATCTGGAGATTGATAGTAATGTTTTTCTCTCAGAATCTAGCCAAGATAACAACTAAACTCAAAAAACGGTAGGAGATTGAAATAATCTTCACTTATCGCATAAAAACCTTAATCTTGAAAAAATAGGGGTTAGGGGTTAGGGGTTAGGGGTTAGGGAGCAGGGGAGAGGGGGAGCAGGGGAGCAGGGAAGAAAGCAATGAACCATGAACTATGAACTATGAACAATTAATTTAAATGCATATCCTGCTGTCGGCGTTGTAAAATTTCTTGGTAATTACAAAGGATTTCTTTTCGTTTTTCCAAGTTACGACGCTGACCGACTAAAGTTTTGTAGAGCATTCTGTTTTTTTCCTGTTCTTGTAGTAATTGTTCTTCTAGTTCGCTACGTGCGTCAGAATCAGCTACGCTTAATTGTTGTTGTAATTGCTTGACTGATTGTCTTTGAAAATTCAATTCTTCTTCTTGTTCTTCAACCAAAAGTGCTAAACGATCTAAATCCTGCTGAAGCTGATCGATCATCTCTTGTAAATTTTCTAAAGGAGTGCTGCTCAGCTCTTCTATACTAAAATCGGTCTGAAATTGAGCTTTTTTTGATTCTCGTGCCAAACGAGAAACAATTTCCCATAATTCCTCTTTAGATTCTCCTGAAAATCCCTTCACTTCAATAGATTTTTGTTTGCCTTCTAAAGCGTGATAGTAGTAGCTATGAGGTTCTTTATCTGGAAGTATACCGTTGATGACAATACCAAGAACATTCTGTCCCGATCGCTCTAAAATTTCTTTGGCAAATGTTGCTTTGGTAGAATCGACTAAGCCAGGTTTAACGACAAGCAGAACACCATCAGCCATACGACCGATAATTGGAGCATCTGCGGCAAAATCGAGAGCAGGTGTATCAACAATGACAAAATCGTAATTGGCGGCAAAATATTCGATCATCTCAGACATGCGATTGGAGTCTAACAAAGTTGCAGGACTAGGTGGCACTACCCCAGAAGTTAACACATCCAAATGAATCATCACAGGTTGGATGGCGCTGCGAAAATTTACTTCTTCGGCGATCGAGTTACTTAAGCCCTTACTATTGTAAAGATCCCAAATGTTATGTTGCATGGGATGGTGTAGATCGGCATCAATCAACAATACTTTTTTACCTACTTGAGCCATTGCTGCGGCGAGATTAGCCGCTACTTTTGATTTCCCCTCGTCTGAAACCGAGCTAGTAACGACAATGGTTTTGAGTTTGCGATCAGAGCTGATAAATTTTAGATTAGATTGCAGCATCCGATAAGATTCACTGACTGGAGAAGCAGGATTATCTCGGACAATTAGTCGAGGAGTGGAAGATTCTAAGTATTCTCCCCAAGGGAGCAATTTTTTCGGTTTGTTCAACGAAGGGATAACCCCCAACCAAGTGTAACCAAAAACATTTCTGGCTTCTTCCACAGTCTTGATCGAGCGATCGGTCATCTCTAATAAGCAAGCAATTGTATTAGCTGAGATCAAAGCTAAAGCAAAGGAAGCCAAATAGGCAATTTTTTTAGAAGCGAGTGGTTCTTCAGGAACTACAGCAGCAGCAACAATGCGAAAACTACCAATATTTTGATTTTCTGCTACACGAATTTCTTGCAATTTTTCAAGCAAGGATGTGTAAATCGATTGAGAAGCTTGTAATTTTCGTTCTAATTCCCGCAATTGTTGCTCTAACTTAGGCAGAAAACTAGCTCGTTGTTGATAGCTATCTTTTATTTGGGAGAGTTGCTTAATTTGACTTAAAAGCGCTTGATTGGTTGCCTCAAATCCAATTAATTCTCTTGTTAATTGTTGCTGTAGTTGGCTATTGGCGAAATTAACCCCTAACTTTGACGACGAAGAACCATTAACCTTCTGAATTTGTTGTTGTAGTAGTTTAGTTAGATCGGCTTTTTCTTTTTCTAACTCAACAATGACAGGATTAACCTCAGTAAAGCGAGATCTTTCTGAAGCTATCTGAGATTCTAGGGTTTGTAATTTTTGTAGAGTCTCTTGAATGGCAGGAGTTTGACTTAAAGAAGTGATGGTCATTGCTTGCCTAGAGTCCATCTTTAAATTATCTTGTAATTTTTGAGATTTACTACCAGTGTTAGCAATTTGTGATTTTGTCTCAATAATTCGATTTTGCAAGTCGTTAATGATCGAAACTATCGCGTTAGCTTCGCTATCGAGAGCAATAATCTTATTTTCTTCTTTGAATTGTCGTACAGCATATTCTGCTTGGCGTACTGTCAATTCGGCTTTGGGCAATTGTTCCTGAATAAATTGACGAGCAGCAACTGCTTCGGCTCGGTTAGCGGCGATATTATGCTTTAGATAAACTTCAATAACTGTATCGACAGCCTTAGCTGCTTTTTTGGGATCTTCATCTCGGTAAGAGACAAGCATCAAGTTAGTAGCTTTAATTTGTTTGACAGTTAAGTTATTCTGAAAATCTCTAGCTTTGAAAGGTTTTCCCTCTGGCGATCGCCATTTGAGTCGATCTAGCGTTTCTTTAATGACAGGATAGGAACGAACTACCTCTGATTCAGTACTTAGAGGGTCAGTTTTTAAAGCAGGATACTCATTAGTCTTAGTTGTTTCTCCCAAATTCGTCAGAGAAGAAGTTGGGTTAGTTTCTTTAAATCTGAGTTTACCTTCTGCTTCATAAATAGGTTTCTGCAAAAACACGCTTAATGTGCCAATTGAAGATATAGTCAAAAAAACCACCGAAGCAGGAAGCCAACGACGCTTTAAAATCAGCAAATATTGATTAAAACCGTCGAAAAAAGAAGATTGAGATTGCATAGTTTAGTTATTTGTTATTGGTTATTTGTTATTGGTTGTTTGTTATTGGTTGTTCATAGTTCATGGCTCATGGTTCGTGGAAAGAAGGCAGAAGGCAGAAGGCAGAAGGTTTTACTTGCTACTTACTACTTGCTACTTGCTACTTTTTCCCTACACCCTACACCCTTACACCCCTAACCTCTAGTCCCCCAGTCCCCCAGTCTCCCCCTCTCCCCTGCTCCCCCCTCCCCTGCTCCCCCCTCCCCTGCTCTCCTAACCCCTAATCCCTAGCCCCTAGCCCCTAAAAACCCCCTCGATCGCTCTAATCACTCTTTCTAA
Organism: uncultured bacterium; assembly: GCA_964548905.1. Classification (GTDB taxonomy): domain Bacteria; phylum Cyanobacteriota; class Cyanobacteriia; order Cyanobacteriales; family Xenococcaceae; genus CAZJTL01. The sequence continues at coordinate 11,351 of CAZJTL010000002.1, forward strand.
ATCCTGAGTTGTTAAATTAGAGCCAGAGGGCAAGCAAAGCCCTCGATCGAATAAGTCTTCTGCTACCGTACCGCCAATATATTCGCAGTCGGCAAAGGCAGGCTGTAGATGTAGAGGCTTCCAGACAGGACGAGCCTCAATTTGTTCGGCTGCTAAAGCTAGACGGACTTGTTCGCGATCGCAACCAAAAAGATCGGGATCGATGGTGATACAAGTTAGCCAACGAGTCGATTTACCAAAAGCAGCCTCTGGCATAAACTCGATTCCAGGTAGTTTTCCGATCGCTTCTTGATAAGTTTCAAAATTACGTCTTCTGGCTGCTACTCGTTCCTCTAAAACTAGTAATTGACCGCGACCAATCCCTGCTAAAACATTGCTGAGACGATAATTATAGCCAATTTCAGAGTGTTGGTAGTGAGGGGCGGGATCTCTTGCCTGAGTTGCTAGAAAGCGTGCCTTAGCGACTAAATCGGGGTCGTCAGCAACTAACATCCCTCCACCCGATGTGGTAATGATTTTATTACCGTTAAAAGAAAAAATGCCGATTTTGCCGAAAGTACCAGGCGATCGCCCTTGATAGGTAGCGCCTAGTGCCTCTGCTGCGTCTTCAATTAAAGGAATATCATAGCGATCGCAAGCTTTTAAAATGGGTTCTATATCGGCACTCTGACCATACAAATGAACTAAGATAACGGCTTTGGGTAATTTACCCAATTTGGCACGACGGTCTAAAGTTTCGCAAAAAAGCTGGGGATCTAAATTCCAGCTATGGCGATCGCTATCGATTAAAACTGGTTTAGCTCCCAAATAAGTAATTGGACTCGCGCTAGCAATAAAGGTTAAAGTCGAACAAAAAACTTCATCCCCTGCTTCAACTCCCACCAATCTCAAAGCTAAATGCAATGCTGCCGTACCAGAACTAACAGCCGCAGCCCCTCCAACCCCAATTACCTGACAAAATTCCCTCTCAAAGGCATCTAGATGAGGGCCGACAGGGGCAATCCAGTTGGTCAAAAAAGCTTCTCGAACAAATTCTAATTCGCGCTCCCCCAGATGAGGGGTCGAAAGGAGAATGGGTTTATTCACGCTTATTTAAAGTATTAATGTTAATCAATTGTTGTAAAAACTTCTTTTAAAATATCCTAAATTGTAAATGCATTTTGCTGATAATCTCTGTAAAATAAATGCTTGCTTAAGAGTTTTCTAGCAACTAATTTTGAAAAAGACGATTGCAGAGGCATAAATTTGATGTTTGCCGTAATTACAGCAGAAAAAATCCAGTTGCCTCCAGGTTCAGTGGTAAGACTATCTGGTAGTTGGCAAGACTATCAGTCGCTAGTGCAACAACTAGGCGATCGCTCGTCCCCTCGCATCAAGTATCGCTCTGGAGTAATTTTGTTGATGTCACCATTACCCGAACACGGGCGCAAAGCAAATTTAATTGCTGATGTAGTCAAAGTTTTACTCGATCGCTTAGAAAAAGAATACGAAGCATTTACTCCAATTACAATCGAGTTGCCTTCAGAAGGTGGAATCGAACCAGATTATTGTTTTTATATCGATAATTGGGCTGCGGTTTCAGGTAAAGATAGAATTAATTGGAGTATCGAACCAGCCCCAGATTTGGTAATCGAAATAGACGTAACTAGCTATACGGATGTCAGTGATTACTTAGCTTACCGAGTTCCAGAAGTTTGGTTGTATCGAGGCGATCGATTAGAAATATACATTTTGCAGGGTGATACTTATTCTGTTGCCCTCAATAGCCAGTATTTTCCCAATTTTAATGTTTCAGAAATAGTTAAAGAATGTTTTCGAGCTACTTACGAGCGAAATAGTAGCTTCGCCATTCGACAATTAAGACAAAAATTAAAGAGCGAAAATTAGTTGAAAACTTATCGCTCGCTGCTGTTAATCGTTCCAGCTTCAACTCTTCTCCAAATACCGATTTCACTATTCCAAGCGCCACTAACTAAAGTGAGATCGTCAGGAGTGAGAGCAACTGACATTACATAATCCGAATGACCATTAAGAGTACGTTGCAACTTTCCTGTTTCTAGATTCCACAGCCTAATCGTTTTATCCCAACTACCGCTAACAAGGGTTTGATTATCTTTAGCGATCGCGATCGATCGCACTCCATCAGTATGACCAATTAATTGATTTTTTTTCTTACCACTAACTAAATCCCAAAGCTCGATCGTGCCATCTCCACCACCGCTAACTAAGGTTTTTCCATCGGAACTAATCGCCAAACAAAGTACTGAGAGAGCATCACTTTTAAAATTCTCGATAATTTTGCCATTTTTTAAATCCCAGATGCGAATGCTGCCATCTTGAGAGCCACTGGCTAAAATTTTACTGTCTGGACTAATTACCAAAGAACTAACCGAATGGGGATGCCTAGTCAAAGTTCTGAGCAACTTACCAGTCTTAACCTGCCAAATTTTAACTTTTTTATCCCAACTACCACTAACTAGCTTTTGCCCATCTGGACTAAAAATCAAGCTGGTGACTGCATCTCGATGGGCTTTAATAGTACGCAACAACTCACCGTTTCTAAGATTCCAGAGTTTAATCTGCTTGTCATCGCTAGCAGTAGCTAAAATTTTGCCATCGGGACTAATTGCCACCTTATCGATCGCTCGATCGTGACCGCGCCAAGTTTTGATGAGACGACCATCTAACAAGTTCCAAACGTCAATGCTACCATCTTTGCTACTACTAACCAGAGGATAATAAGGTTCTTGGCACTCTTGTTCGTTGCACTCAATTCCTAACTCGCGATCGCTCAAAGCTACTGAAGTCAGGGAACCTCTTGCTGTCAAAGTATTGATTACCGTAAAATCTATGGGAGAATCAATTGGTATCGAAGGAGGAAAAGTTTTATTTTCTGTCTCTGTAGTCAAGGGGTTGAGCGCTACTTTTGACTCTGGTTCGAGCAAGCTTGGTTCGGGTAGAGGGTTAAAAGCGTGCCATTGCAGAAATTTGCTGATTTTAATTCCAGACGAGACAATCAGATCGGAATTTTTCATCAATCTGGCTAAGCCATGAATACCGATTAATTGTCCCTGTTCGTTTAAGATCGGCCCGCCACTCATACCGACTCTAACTAAATTGGTGTAGGTAAGAGAATAACCTCGTGTAAGCTCGGAATCTAGTTCTGTCAACTTGCCTTTAGTACTGATAAACAGACGTTGCCGCATCATTGTGCCAGCACGTGGCCATCCAGATACATAAATCGGTTGACCAACAGAGAGAAAATTGTCATTACCCAAACTAGCGATATCGTAAGCCAGAGGGCTGTTGAAGAAAAATACAGCTAAATCCATCCCTGGCAATTTAACTACTTTGGAATCGTCGATCGGATAGCGATTGCCATCAGGAGTAATTACCATGTAAGAGCCAGCTTGCTTAAATACATGAGCATTGGTCAGAACATAGTAAGTATTACCATTTCGCTCGATAATAGCACCGCTACCATTAGAAGCACCTTCAATACGTACTGTAATCTCTTGAGCGATCGCGACGGGATTAATTGCCTTTGGCTCAATTTCTGTCGCTTCTGCCGCAATTGCTGTCTCTAGATCCTCGATCGTATAGGCAATGCCTAGAAAAATAGATAAGGATAGATATAGTAATGTTAGTAGCTTATTCAAATGACAACCGAAAAAATAGGATTGTGGTTACTTTGGGTTGGTTTGATTGTTTATGCCTTTTTTCTTGCTCCAGCCGCACAGCCAAGTACTTGGGAATTGATTCAAAAACTGTCTTTTGGTGACTGGAAGGGCATTAATAACACCATCATAGCTCTTTTTAATTTAATGGGTCTCCTGCCGTTAATTTATGCCTGTATTTTGGCAATTGACGGACAAAATCAACAAATCAAAGCCTTCCCATTTGCGCTAGCTGCATTTGCAGTGGGTGCTTTTGCTATTATTCCCTATTTAGCCCTACGCCATAGCACCCCAGTCTGGAATGGTAGAAAAAATTGGCTAGTCAAAATACTAGATTCTCGTGGGCTAGCTATCATAATTACCTCGATCGCGCTGGTTTTGCTGGTTCAAGGTTTGGTTTACGGTAATTGGCAAGATTTTATCCAACAATGGCAAACCAGTAAGTTTATTAATGTTATGAGTCTAGATTTTTGCTTGCTGTGTCTTTTGTTACCTGGATTACTCAAAGATGATCTAGCTAAAAGGAATGTCAAAAATCCCCTCATTTTCTGGTTAATCAGTCTAATTCCTTTATTCGGCTCATTAGTTTATTTATGCTTGCGTCCTGCCTTACCTGACAAGCAAGAATCGATTCAAGCTTCGACAATCTGTGATTGATAGGTAAAAATTGAAACAAAGCATATTTTGTTAGAAGTTGGGGCAATTATTAAAGAATCTCAAAACTTACTGACAATTGATGGCTTGAACTGTTAACAATAACTAGATCGATGGTAGCTAAATCCAATGAAAGTCATTGGTTTAATGAGTGGTACTTCTGTTGATGGTATAGATGCCGCTTTGGTACAAATTACTGGTCATGCTCTCAACCTTAAAGTAAAACTAATTGCAGGAGAAACTTATCCCTATCCCACAGCTTTAAGAGAGCAAATTTTAGCTGTTTGTGGAGGAGCATCTCTGTCCATGTTAGAATTGGCAGCTTTGGACGACGAGATTGCTGCTCAATTCGCCTTAGCTGCGGTCAAAATTCAGACAGGCAATCCATCAGCACAGTTAATTGGCTCTCACGGTCAAACTGTCTACCACAGACCGCCCGAAACCAAACCCCAAAATGCTCTATCTTGGAATTCTTTGGGTTATAGCCTGCAACTGGGACGAGGCTCGGTAATTGCCCACATGACTGAAATTCCTGTAGTTAGCAATTTTCGCGCCGCCGATCTTGCTGCTGGAGGACAAGGTGCGCCCCTAGTACCCAAAGTAGATGCTTGCTTACTTAGCCATCCGACCAAATCTAGAGCGATCCAAAATATAGGTGGAATTGGTAATGTCACTTACTTACCAGCTCAACAAGAACTAGACTGGGAAAGTAATATTGTTGGTTGGGACACTGGCCCCGGTAATGCAACCATCGATCTAGCCGTGCAACAACTGACTCAAGGTGGTCAAACTTTCGATCGCGATGGTAGTTGGGCTGCTACTGGCGAACCAAACCTGCAAATGGTTGAAAAATGGTTAAATCACGATTTTTTTAAGCTCTTTCCCCCAAAATCAACAGGCAGAGAATTATTTGGTGAAGCTTATCTCAATTCCTGTTGGCAAGATGCCCAAGCAGAGGGATTGAGTCCTGAAGATTGGTTGGCAACCATCACTGAGTTAACAGTAGCTTCGATCGTGCATAGCTATCGTTGTTTTCTGCCAAACATGCCCGATCAAGTTTTGCTTTGCGGTGGTGGTAGCCGCAATCTCTATCTTAAAGAACGTTTACAAGCCCAATTGTTCGATCTTGAGGTGTTAACTACAGACGAAGCTGGGCTCGATAGCGATTTCAAAGAAGCGATCGCTTTTGCCGTTTTAGCTTATTGGCGTTACAACTGTTCTGAACCAGGTAACTTACCTCAAGTAACTGGTGCCAAGCAACCGATGTTACTTGGAGATATCCATCGTCCCATTATTGCTATGTAGGAGGAATGTGAGTCATAATTTTCTGATGGAGGCGGGAACTTGGAATTTTCAGGGCATTTGGCTAGAAAATAAGGGAGCCTCAATTGCAATTCAAGGTAAAACAACGGTGACTTGGAAACCGAATAATTGGTTTTCTGTCACCAGTAGCATCAATTTCTCTGATGATATTTACCCACCAATTAACTACAAGTATCGAGCGCATCTAGACAACAAACTACAGCGCTATACTTATGTCCTGCAACATAGCCTTCTCGGAGAAGTAGAAGGAGAAGGATGGCTCTGTCCCAATTCCATTATTCAACGTTTTTGGACACTCAGCGATTCTCAAAAACGCCATGGTTTTGAAACTTTTTCGCGTCTTAACGAAGATACATATTATTTTTCTGGTGGGATCTTGGCAGGTCACTATCTTAGCAGCACAATGGAAGCAACTCTAGAGCGTCTAATCTAAATCTGGGCCCATGAGCATGAATCAAAATACCAATTACGGCCGTACACTTTCTAATCGCTATCAACTCGCTGAGTTGGTAGGCGAGGGCGCTATGGGTCAAGTCTATCGAGCTAGAGACACTTTGCTCGGCGGCGTTACAGTAGCGGTCAAATTTCTCTCACAAACTCTTCTCAATAGTAGTTTGCGCGATCGCTTTGAGCGAGAGGCAACCATTTGTGCAATTCTAGGAGAAAAAAGTATTCATGTGGTGCGAGTTAGAGACTACGGCGTAGATGACAACAATGTTCCTTTTTACGTAATGGAGTTTCTCGCAGGCGAAAGTCTCAGCGATATTATTAAATACAAACCTTTACATCTGCCTCGGTTTTTTAGCTTTACTCGTCAAATTTGTTTGGGACTCGAAGCCGCTCATCAAGGAATTAATTTTAACGGCGAACTGTGCCAAATTATTCATCGAGATATTAAACCTAGCAACATTTTAGTAGTACAAGATCCTACATTAGGAGAACTGGTTAAAGTTCTAGATTTTGGTATTGCTAAACTGATTCAAGCTAATGCCTCGCAAACTCAATCTTTTATGGGAACTCTTGCCTATTGTTCCCCAGAACAAATGGAAGGGAAAGAATTAGACCATCGCTCTGATATCTACAGTTTAGGGGTGATGATGTATGAAATGCTTACTGGTGATATGCCTGTACTCCCTCAAAACTCTTCTTTTGGTGGTTGGTATAAAGCTCATCGAGAATTTTCACCCAATCCTTTTAATCCCAGTTTAAAATTACCCCAAGATTTAGAACAACTGGTGATGAAATGTTTATCTAAATCGCCCCAAGCTCGACCTCAAAGTTCGGGAGAAATCCTGCAAACTCTAGAAACAATTCAAAAAAGCCTGAACAAATCTGCCAATCTTAGAGAAGACGAAAAACCAACTCAAGTTAATTTCGATTCAGAAGCGACGATCGCTAATTTTTCTCCTTCTGAAGAAATTTTACTTAATACTAGCTGGCCAGAAGATAAACCCAGACAAAAAATAGTCTTTCCTCGTCTAATTCCCACTCCAGAAGGCGTAGTTCCTACTATTTGCGCCATGTTAGAGCATCGGGAAATTAACGACCATCTCTCTAGTACTCGCTACAATCAATTTTTGTTTTTAGATCATCCCTATCCAATTTTGTTGTGGATTACTTTGATCTACAATCGCCAATTTGGGCCGCGCTGGTTGCCTTGCTATCTCGACCTTAAATCTAGTAAAGGACAGCTAATTGCTCGTACTCTCAGCGAGTTTGGCTCTTATCGCATCCTCTTGTTTGCTCTCGAACGTCCTGGGCAGTGTCAGCACTTACTAGAATCTACCATCAGCAATCAAAATTGCAAAATGCTCAAGCAATGGTCTGATAGTAGCAACTTGATTAAAGCTGTTGGTAAACCTCAAATAGCTAAGCAGTTATTGAAACACGAGTTTGAGAAAATTAAGCCCAAAATTTTACGTAAGCTCGAAGCTGTTTATACCAGCTATCCTAGTGATGTATCAGGTTGACACTCCCACCCTTACGCTACCCTAAAAGGGTGGGATTCTTGGTTCACTGAATCGATTTGCTCTGATTGGATGGCTCCAAGCAAAGTAGGGCTCGTTTCTCCCCAAGCGTTTAGGACTGATTCTTCAGCCCAAGTTCCGACATGACCTGCCGTACTTAGTCCTTTTTTTAAGATGTTTATAGCCGCGTTTTTATCTCTACAAAGTTCAAAACCACAGCTACAGCTATGTGTACGAGTACTTAGCGTCTTATTGACCTGCTCCCCACACTTGGAACAATCAATAGAGGCGTAGTGTGGTGAAACAGCTACAGTTACTTTGCCAAATTTTACTCCAAAATACTCAATCCACTTTCTCAAAGCGTACCAACCAACATCAGATATTGATTTAGCTAACTTTGTATTTCGAACCATGTTTCGCACTTTCAAGTCTTCATAGGCGACAAAATCTGTCGATTTGATGACGCAACGAGCTACTCTTTTCGCCCATTCTTCACGTTGCCTACTTATTTTGAGATGTGCGCGTGCTAATTTCTCTTTAGCCTTTTTGTAATTGTTTGATTGGGGTTGATTGCGTTTGAATTTCTTAGAAACTCTACGCTGCAATTTTGCTAATCTTTTTTCTGCTTGACGATAGAAGCGAGGATTTGGTTCTGTATAGCCAAATTGGTCGCTATATGTAAATTTCAACCCCAAATCCAAACCCCGAGCTACACCGCTTGGTTCTACTTCTTCAGTTACTACTACATCAATACAAAATTGGGCGTAGTATCCATCAGCGCGTCGAACTAACCTAACTCGATTGATTTGGTCATCTGAATAGAAACGCAGATCGTGTGTTCCTACTAATTTGAGCCTTCCAATTCCCTTCTTGTCAGAGAAAGTAGCGAATGGGTTTTGCGCGAGTTTTCTATAAAACTTTTCCCACTACACCCTTTTCAAGAATTTCCAGCGCGTAACATAGTTATGCCAGCAACAATCAAACTTATACCAAAGAGTTTAAGTAGAGTTTGATCTTCTTTGAAAAACCAAATGCCAAAGCAAAATGCCATCACTGATTCCAGTGCCAAAATAAAAATATAGGTTATCCCAAGTTCTTGATTCCGCATTGCCATAGTTTGTAAAGTAGCTCCCAAGCAGAAGAACGTATAAACACCCAAGCTGGGGATAAAGTAAGACAAACCTTGGGATAATTTCATACAAATACCGCCAATGGTAAAAGCAATGGCTGCACCAAATGAGATTAGTAAATACATAAATTCGAGGTTATGAATTGAATAAAATTTAGAGGTAATAAGCTTTTAGAGGAGGAAAGCCGTTGAAACCTACAGAAGCATAAGTTGTTGTGTATGCACCAGTACCCAAAATTTCTACTCGATCGCCTATTTCTAAATCGATCGGTAGTTGATAATCAGCGCGATCGTAGAGGATATCAGCGCTATCGCACGTAGGGCCGGCAATGACAACAGGTGCAACTGGATATCCATCTTTTGGTGTACAAATTTGATATTTAATGCACTCATCCATAGTTTCCGCTAATCCGCCAAATTTGCCGATATCAAGATAGATCCAGCGTCTATCTTCTGTATAAGCTTTTTTGGAGATAAGTACTACCTCTGACTGAATTAGTCCAGCATCAGCTACTAGCCATCTTCCAGGCTCAATCATCGTCATTGGCTGGTGGCGATCGAAATAACAATTAAGCGCTTCAGTAATAGCATCAGTATATACTTCAGCTTGCGGTGCTTGACTGTTGTAGTCTACGGGAAAGCCACCGCCTAAATTAATCATCTCTAAATTAATTCCTGCTAATTTTAAAGCAGAAAAAAGTCTGGCAACTTTAGCGATCGCGAGATGCCATTGCTGGCGATCGCGCTGTTGCGAACCGACATGAAACGACACACCAAATGGTTGAAGACCTAATCTAGCACTATGGATCAGTAGGTCATGCGCCATCTCCAATTCACAACCAAATTTTTTCGATAACGGCCATTGGGCACCTTCGCATTCCATCAATAAGCGACAATAAACGCGGCTACCAGGAGCAAATTTAGCTAGTTTTTCTAGTTCTGCCAAACTATCAAAGGCAAACAACCTAACTCCTAAATTATATGCAGCAGCGATATCTCGTGATTTTTTAATCGTGTTACCATAGGAAATTTGGGCTGGTTTCGCGCCAACGGCAAGACATTGTTCGATTTCAAATAGACTTGCTGTGTCAAAGTTAGAACCAAGACGGACTAACAGTTTAAGTATTTCTGGTGCTGGATTGGCTTTAACAGCGTAGTAAACTTGCGTATTAGGTAAATTTTGTTGCAGTCTCTGGTATTTATCCGCAATTACATCTAAATCAACCACTAAAAAAGGCGTTTCGAGGCAATTGTTCTGAAGAAAATTGCTGATTTTTGAGTTAACTAAGTAATTATGACGAGCTATTGTTATCACTACTTTCAGTAAAAATATCTATCTTTTATCAGTGATAACACTCTAATTTTAAGAAATATTAAGATTTATCTACAAAAATATAAACTTTTGACCAAGTTTGATGCTTACGTACTTGCTAGCATGAAAACAACAACAGGGGAAACCAACTACGACGGAGTAGTTCTTCGGCGAAACTGGGAACTGCTCGCTCGAACCAATTTACTTTAGAGTCAGCGGCGATGGCGATCGCACTGATATCAGCATTGGCAGCAATTTCTAACATGGTTAGTACAGGTAATCCCTTGCTTACTTTAAGATTCACCTCCCATCCTGTACTTTCTAATTCAACTTTGAGAGCATTTAATTTGGCTTCTGCTTCTTGCAATCGATTTTCTGTTAGTAATTTTTGTCTGCTTTCTTCCACTACCCAGGCTAAGGTGCATCTTCGAGGAGAATTCATTTGGCGATCGCTAGCGCTAGTTTTAAGGCGATCGATTAGATATCTGGCAGCTTTACTATCGTTGTAGGGAATTAGCAGAGAATTCCATAAATGCTGACAGCGCAATAATAATTCTTCCGAAGTAAAAGTAGAAATCAGTTGTGGACGCAGAATCATCACTGGGGCTGAAGATAATTTGGTCAAGCCAAGCGTCGTACTGCCAAACAGCTTCTCTTGTAATAAACTCCGAATTGGCGTTCCTGTGAAAATAACATCAACTGGATGAGTTTTTAACAGACGCGGAATCGTATCTAATGGTTTTCCTGAAGCGACTTCAACGATTACTTCTAATCCTGCGGGTAAATCTAGTTGCGCTTTGGCAAATCTTTGTTTAGCTTGTTCGATTTTGGCTTCATCTACTCTAGGAATTTCTCCCTCTTGCCATAGAGGGACGCTATGAAAAAAAGCTATTTTTGTAAATCCACCACTAGCTAAGGCAGGAACAAAATTAATTAAGCGCTCCAATCCGTCAGTAAAATCCGTACAAATCAGGCAGCTTTGAAACATATATAAATAATATTTTTAAACTTTTTCTAATAATAAAGCTAGTATCGATATATATATTTTCAGTCAACGCCCCAACATCCCCAGCTCTTTTCTGATCAGAAAACCAGCAAGAGAAGGAGGTCGCCAAACTTTCTTACTTTGATTGTGGCGGTCTATAAGTTGGATCTAGACCCCATTGATATTTAATAAACTCTTTATACATGTTCTCTCGCATCATCATTTGTTCGTAAAGCTGAATCAGAAACTCCTGCGCTTGTTCGCGACTCATATTTTGTACTTGAGCCTGAAATGAGCGTAGGTTAAATTGTTGTTCTAGAGAAAATTCGATTGGTTGAAACATAATTTTTCTCCTTTGAGTAGACTAGGATTGAGAGCTAACTTCAATCTAGATTGAGCTAATCTCATCACAATGTGCTAACTATGGCACTACTCATCAAGTAATGTAACAATAGTTTGACAAGGTGTAAACATAGTTATATAAGTAACCTTGGTGAACTGTCAACCGAAAAAGAAGATTTTATTTACAGAGCGCCTACATAATTGTTATTAATAATAAATTGACTAATAGTGTAAACATTCTGTAATAATCAAAAGAGAGACAATATTAAAGTCTATTTTTGACAAATAAATTTTTACAAGAGCCAAATAATCAAAATAGCTTTTATTAAATTCTTTATTTTAGAGGTAAAAACCTTTGCAATTTGCAGCCAAAATCTATAAAAGCGCTCGAATTTATCAAAATAATTGGAGTTATAAAAATTTTTGGCTCTTAATAATTTATTGATATTTGTCTGTCCATTGAAGAAATTTCTGAGTAAAGTTTTCGACTAGGACTAAATCGATCAAGTGGAGGTACATATTTATGTCTGTTCGTCTATACGTGGGTAATTTGCCAAAAGAAGCGATCGAACGTCAAGCTTTAGAAGCTATGTTTGTAGATGCTGGAGCTGGAGTATCTACCAAATTAATCAAGGATCGCAAAACAGGAAAATGTAGAGGTTTTGCCTTTGTTACTGTTCCAACCGATGAAATGGCTGACGCATTTATTGAAAAATATAACGGTCAGGCGTTTATGGAAAGTCCGCTCAAAATTGAAAAAGCATTACCTCGTTCTAAAGGAAAAACCGAAGAGCAAGAGTCTGCTGGCGAACCGGAAACTACTACTGCGCCCGTTAATAATACCAATAACCGCCGTAACAAGGGCAATAAACAGCGCGCTCGCCGTCAACCTGGTACTACAACACAACAGCCTGGTTCCATTCAGCCCGATCCCCGTTGGGCAGATGAATTGGCAAAATTAAAAGAAATGTTTGCAGCTCAAGCTTCCAATCCTTGAACGAAGGCAGAAGGATCGATTGCAGGGGGATTGTAATTAATCGAGGTAGTCGTTGTCATTAGTCTTTAGTGTTGGTTAATTGGCAATGACTCCTTAGATTTAATTACTGTACCCAAAAAAAAATTACTCTCCAAAAGAAAATTGCCACTCGAATCTCGGTAAAATCTTAAAATCTATTGATTCGACACAATAAGCAATAAGGAGTTTTTACATGGCGACCGCAACCGATCCAGTCCAAATAATGAAGCAAGAAGTTGGCAAAGCAGCAGCAGCCCGCGTGAAACCAGATTCTATCGTTGGGTTGGGAACAGGATCGACTACAGCTTTTGCTATTGAAGCAATAGGCGATCGCCTCGCCAAAGGTGAACTGAAAAATATTGTTGGTATTCCTACCTCTTTCCAAGCAGAAGTATTGGCAAAAAAATATGGCATTCCTCTCACTACTCTAGATGCTGTCGATCGCATCGATATTGCCATTGACGGCGCTGATGAAGTAGATCCCAATAAAAACCTTATAAAAGGTGGCGGTGCAGCTCATACGCGGGAAAAAGTGGTGGATTGTCTGGCTGAGGTTTTTATCGTAGTAGTTGATAGTGGGAAATTGGTAGATAAGTTGGGTTCTACTTTTCTCTTGCCTGTAGAAGTAATTCCTATGGCTCTCGCCCCTGTTACTCGCGCTTTGGAAAAATTAGGCGGAAAACCAGAATTGCGGATGGGGATCAAAAAAGCTGGTCCAGTAGTAACCGATCAAGGCAATCTAGTTATTGATGTCAAGTTTGATACCATTCCCGATCCAGCCAATTTAGAAAAAACCATCAACAATATTCCTGGTGTCTTAGAGAATGGCTTATTTGTAGGAGTAACCGATCTTGTTTTAGTAGGCGAAATTAAAGACGGTCAGCCAGTGATTCGGGAATTTTAAATTTTCGTTCATTGCTCATAGTTCATTGTTCATTGATATAAATATCGTTCATAGCTCATTGTTCATTGAATAAATGCGGTGAACTATGACGGCGTTTTATATTCCGAGGTTTTATCAGAATCCACGTCCAAACGATGAACCATGAACCATGAGCCATGAACCTAAACTGTAGTAATATCTTTTTCCTTAGCTGCTAATAACTCGTCAATCTTTTTACCATACTGGTCGGTAATTTTTTGAATTTGATCTTGTAAGTCTTTGGCTTCATCTTCAGAGATTTCGTGATTTTTCTCCTGCTTGCGTACCGAGTCGATCGCATCACGACGGATATTCCGCAAAGCTACCTTTCCTTCTTCAGCTAGTTTTCCTGCCAATTTGACTAATTCCTGACGGCGTTCGCTAGTAAGCGGAGGAATATTTAATCTAATTAATTGACCGTCATTATTGGGAGTCAAACCGAGATCGGACATCGAGATTGCTTTCTCGATCTGTGTCATACTGCCCCGATCGTAGGGTTGAATTGTAATCGTCGTAGCATCAGGTGTGCTAATGTTTGCCAGAGATTTTAATGGCGTTTCTGTGCCATAATAATCGACGGTTATTCTATCTAAAAGAGCTGAATTAGCACGACCAGTACGAATAGTGTTAAAAGACTTTTGTGTAGACTCTACAGTCTTTTGCATGTGGTCTTTAAGATCGGATATTTTCACCAAAACCTCCCACGGTAGTTCCAACAGGTTCTCCTTTGACAGCTCGAACAATATTACCTCGAACTGAAAGATTGAAAACAACGATGTTAATTTTACGATCTTTACACAAAGCGATCGCAGTTCCATCCATCACTTTAAGATCTTGAGTCAGTACACGATCGTAAGTTATGGTTTCATAGCGTTTGGCATTGGGATTGAGTTGGGGATCGCAATCATATACTCCATCCACCTTGGTTGCTTTAAAAATTACATCTGCATCAATTTCAGCAGCCCTTAAAGCAGCAGTAGTGTCTGTAGTAAAGAAGGGATTGCCAGAACCAGCCCCAAAAATAACAACTCGTCCTTTTTCTAAATGACGAATCGCCCTGCGTCTGATGTATGGTTCGGCTACTTCCTGCATGGCGATCGCTGTTTGCACTCTAGTGGCAATGCCGATATTTTCTAAAGCGTCTTGTAAGGTCATAGCGTTCATAACCGTAGCAATCATACCAATATAATCAGCAGTTGCCCGATCCATACCTCCAGCAGCCGCTTTAACTCCACGGAAAATATTGCCACCACCGACTACTATGGCTATTTGTACGCCACTTTTGATGATATCCGCTATTTCTTGAGCGATGTCAGCAACTACTGTAGGGTCAATACCATAGCCTAAATCCCCCATTAGTGCTTCACCACTCAGTTTCAATAAAACCCGCTGGTAAGTCATTCTTAAAAATTTATTCTAGATATGCGCTAATAATTACCTCCACATAACATACCAGGTTTCTGTCATTTATTTGTCAGGATCTTATTGCCGCCATTTAATCGGTGAACCGATCGCTGCGGTGGCAGGAGTTAACACTTCTTTTCCTTGCAGTAAAGATTCAATGTTGTTTTCTAGATAAGTACTCTTGACTCGCTCTGCGGAATCATAACTGTCATCTATACTGCCCTTATATCTGATGATAGCTTGTCGATCGAGCAAAAACACTTCTGGAGTAACTGTTACTTTAAAGGATTTTGCTACATCTTGAGTGGGATCTCTCAAATAGGGAAAATTCAAATTATGCTTTTCGGCAAAGCTTTTCATCGACTCAAAACTTTCTTCCAGGGTGCCTCCATTATCGTTGGAATTGATAGCAATGATTGAAAATCCTTGGGATTCAAACTTAGCTTGAATTTGTTTGAGTCTGTCTAGATAAGCATTAACGTAAGTGCAATTATTGCCAATAAATACTACCGCTACCGCCCGATAATTCTCTAAATACCGACCCAGATGATAAACTCTTTCGTCTATACCTGGTAGTTCAAAGTCTGGTGCATAGCTATTAATAGGAGTATTTAACGTTTCCATATAAAGTTATTTTCCTCTCATTATCAATCTTTAACTGTCTCTAACAGGAAAAAGTTAGTAGTCCATTCAGAATAACTTCTAAATCGATCGTAATAAATAGTTTCTCAGTAGAAATCCGAGAAATTGCGGTATCGATTTTATTTTCTTACAAGCTGTAGTTAATGTCTCTCGATCGAGTGACTATTTTCGATCGGGATTCGTGCTAGCAATATTTACAACATTATTACAAAATGTAAAAAAACTGTCAGTCCATTTCTCAACTTTTTCTCAAGTCAATCATGCTTCCTTCCTCTATTGTTTCGATCGCGTCCGAATCTCCCAGTAAGTTTTGGTATTGGCGAGGATTGCCAATTAGTTATCAAAATTGTGGTGATTCTGGTGCAGCCGTGGTTTTTGTTCATGGTTTTGGCGCTTCTTGGGGTCATTGGCGTAAAAATCTTCCTGTATTGGCACAAACTTGTCGTTGCTACGCGATCGATTTAGTGGGTTTTGGTGATTCTGCTAAACCCAAGCCCGATCTGGAAATTGAATATACTTTTGCCACTTGGGGACAGCAAGTAGCTGATTTTTGTCGAGAAGTAGTTGGTACTCCTGCATTTTTGGTAGGCAATTCGATCGGCTGTGTAGTAATTATGCAGACAGCCGTAGATTACCCAGATTTAGTTTTAGGAGTAGCTGCGATTAATTGTTCTTTAAGATTGCTCAATGACAGGAAATTAGCTAATTCTCCCTGGTATAAACGCATTGGTCCGCCTTTAGTGCAAAAATTGTTGAAAAACAAAGCGATCGGTCATTTCTTTTTTAAACAAATTGCTAAACCAGAAGTAGTTAAAAAAATTTTATTACAAGCCTATTGTCGTCGTGAAGCTGTCACAGATGAATTAATTGAAATTTTGATGAAACCAGCTTTAGATCCAGGTGCTGCTGATGTTTTTATTGCTTTTACAGGCTATTCTGGTGGACCGATCGCTGAAGATTTATTGCCTCGTTTATCTTGTCCTGCTATTTTACTTTGGGGAACAAACGATCCTTGGGAACCGATCGCCTTGGGTCGAGAATTAGCTAGATTTGAGACAGTACAGGAATTTATTTCTCTTGAAGGTTTGGGACATTGCCCTCAAGATGAAGCACCAGAAGTGGTTAATCCAATTTTGCAAGAATGGATTGCAGCAAATAACCATTAGTCATTAGCGTTGATTAAGTCGATATAATAATTGGCATTCCTGCTTAACCAATTGCTCCCCTTAATGCTGCTTACAGATGAATTGTTACTAAACTATAAGCGCTGTCAGCGTAGAACTTTTCTAGATATTTATGGCAATGCCAGCGATCGCAATCGAGAGAAAGATTTTCTGATCAAATTAAGACGAGAAAATCATAATCATGTCGATCGCGTTTTAACTAGACTCAATCTAGATTGCAGCAAAACTCAATCACCTTATCAAGATTGGCAAATCAAAGCACAAGAAACTGAAAACTTGATGCAACAAGGAGTAGACTGTATCTATGAAGGAGTCCTGACTTTAGAGTGGCAGCCTCACCATCTCGCCAGCAATCTCAACGGCGATCGGATAGTTCTCATCGGCAACCCCCATCTCTTGATTAAACAACCAGGACATTCTAAATTTGGTGATTGGTCTTATTTTCCCGTTAGCATTAAATTGGGTCGTCGCCCCAAAACTGAGTATAAATTAATTGCAGCTTTTTACGCTCAGCTACTTACCCATATTCAAGAAGCTAGCCCAGGAATTTCTCAACTTATTCTTAAAGATTATCAAACTTACAAAATCAACTTAGAGCAATGGATACCCAAAGCGCAACAATTAATAATTGATTGCCTGAAAACCCTAGCTGATACTCAAGCGCCAGAGGTATTTATTTCTCGCCAGCGCTGCAATCTTTGTCACTGGAATGCTCATTGTTATGAAGATGCTAAAGCAAAGCAACATCTTTCTTTAGTTCCTGGCATCACACCCAACCGTTATGAATATTTACAAGCAAAAGGAATCTTGAGTATAGAATCTTTAGCTGCTGCATCTGCACTTGAATTGGGAGATGAAATTGGTTTTGAAATCGCTTCTGACATTACGCAACAAGCTCAATCTTTGCTAGGAAATCAAGCTTTAATCAAATGGAATTACGACCCTAGTTTAGATTTATTGGTTGAGAATAATTCTTGTGAATTATATTTTGACATTGAAGCTGAACCAGAACGCAATTTAGATTATTTATTGGGAGTTTTAGTAGTCGATCGCGTTAAAGGGCAAGAACAATTCTACTCTTTGATCGCAGAAAAACCAGAAGATGAAGGGAAGATTTGGCAAGATTTTATTGATTTGGTTTCTCTATACGATCGCGCACCAATTTTTCATTTTTCTGACTATGAAATAGACACGATGCAAAGATTGGCTGTTTTATATAAAACTCCAGACAATTTCGTTAGTTCGCTCTTGTCTCGTTGCGTCGATTTGCATCGATTGGTAACTAATTCAGTCACTGTACCTGTAGAAAGCTATTCTCTGAAATCTTTGGCTAATTGGTTGGGTTTTCAATGGCGCGATCGCAGTGCTAACGGAGAACAATCGGTTTGCTGGTACGATCTCTGGTTGCAAACAGGCGATCGCGACTTATTAAATTCTATTCTCCGCTACAACGAAGATGATTGCCGAGCTACTTTTCATCTCAAGGAATGGTTGACTCAATTTTTGATGGCTAATGGAAATAGGGATTAGGGGCTAGGGATTAGGGATGAGAAAGGGTAGGGGGTGTAGGTTACTGATTGAAAATCTGTAGCAAAAAAATGTTTATTTTTGGTAAAATTGTCAGTCACAGATACCAAAGTTACTGTTTAGGCTCGCTAAATAGTGTATAAAGAGAGAAAGAGCTAAGTGCTTATTCGGCTAAACACCTAACTCTTTTTAGTTCTAGTTATCGACCAAAAGGTAATCAATGTAACTAGCGAGCTACTTGCTCCAAATTTGGTCAAGATACAAATAATGTTTCCATTTCCTTCAAGCCGATCGGGAAGTTTGCTAATCTGGCTTGGCTTTTGATTTTGGAAGGGTATTTTGACTGTTGGAGCTTTATTTGATTCCTTTTTGGTCGATTAGCTCTCTGACTCTTGAGATTTACATTGATAATCTCAGCTTGGCTATTACAGTTGACTGAGATGGAAGAATCAAGCAAAATTTAGTTTAATTGCTTGATTCTTAGCTGCCTTCACCACCTTCACCACCTTCACCACCTTCGGCTTCGCCAGCAGGAGCAGGGGTTGCTGGTTCCGATGGTGTTGTAGATGTTCCTGGAGTAGCGCTAGGCGCACTGCCCCCTGCTGGAGGAGGTGCTTCTTTTCCTGCTTCAGGAGTACTGCCGCCGCAAGCAGTTAAACTTGTTGTGGCAATACCGAGGGATAAAAATAAGCCAACTGTTTTTAAACTCATCCTAAAAAATTCCTCAATCCTAAATTATGGAGTAGTGCCTGCTGGTTTTTCTGATGGCGCGCCACCAGTACCACCAGTAGTACCACCAGTAGTACCACCAGTAGTACCACCACCAGCACCGCCGCCAGCTTCACCACCGCCACCGCCAGCGCAAGCAGCTAAAGTAGTCATCATAGCTATGGTTAGCAATAATCCAATTGTTTTGAATCGCATTTTAAGTTTCCTCAAGTAAATTCAACGAGCTAATCGTGTTTAGCTTGCGGTACTTACAAAAAGTTTTTCTAAAAGGTTAAAGTAACCAAAAACTCTTGCAAGCAATTAAAACATATTACTGTCTGAAGATGATATTATGCTACCCCTTAGTCGGGGGATTTTTTTGAGTGATATTAGTTTAGTATTGTATTACTATTGCGTTTTTTTCGCTCGACCGATAAATTTTTTTGTTGTGATTATTGTAATTGATAATATTTTGGAGCGTGAAGAATTAAAGGCGATCGCCCAAAAACTAGAAGAATCTTCTTTTGTAGATGGTAAAAAAACAGCAGGTTGGCACGCCAAGCTAGTTAAAAATAACGATCAACTCGATCGTCAAGATCCGCACCATCCAGAACTACTGGCAACAGTCGAAAATGCTCTGAAACGCAATTCTTTATTTAAGGCAGCTATACAGCCAAAATTTATTCATACAATTCTCTTCAGTCGTTATCAAGCAGGAATGTACTATGACACCCATGTTGATAATAGTTTAATGGGAGGAGATAATTTTTGCCGATCGGATGTATCTTTTACTTTATTTTTAAGCGATCCTACTAGTTATTCTGGCGGTGAATTAATTATCGAAGGAGCTTATGACGATCGCAGTTATAAACTACAAGCTGGTTCGGCAGTTTTTTATCCTTCGTCGAGTTTGCATCGAGTCGAATCAGTTAAAGAGGGAACCAGACTAGTAGTTGTTGGTTGGATTCAAAGCTTAACCCGTGACGCAAACAAAAGGGAAATTTTATTCGATCTAGATACAGTACGTCGTTCAGTTTTTGCCAAAGAAGGAAAAACAATTGAATTCGATCTACTCTCAAAAACTTATAGTAATTTATTGCGGCTCTGGGTTGAGTGAAACTGGTTAATATCTAAATTTACTGGTGGAAAGAAGGCAGAAGGCAGAAGGCAGAAGGTAATAAAAGTTTAAAGTTTTCTCACTTGCTACTTGCTATTTCCTCCACACCCTACACCCTTTTCAAGATACACCCTTTGAATACTTCTACTTCAAGGAATTTGAGGTGCAGAAGGTTCCTGTTGTACTTCAGTCTCCTCTGTTGCGATTACCTCACAAGCTAGCTGTAAAGATTTTCGCATTTCTGTAGCGGAGCGGAATCGTTTTTGTGGTAATTTTTGCAGTGCTTGAGCAATAGTCGATCGCAGCAGAAAAAAAACTGTTTCAGGAATAACTACCAATTCGTTGCAGTGAGCGTATCTAAGTTGGTCTGGCATTCCCGAAAAGGGACGCTCTCCTACTACCAATTCAAACAGAATTACGCCTACTGTATAGATATCTGAAGCATAGGTATATTCTCCCCGAAATTGTTCGGGAGCCATATAAGCTGGAGAACCAGTATCTCCCACGATGGGACGAGGATTGCTCTCTAAGTCAATCCATTTAGAAATCCCAAAGTCACCAATACAGGCAACCCAACTGTCTGCTTCTTTCTTGAGTAAAATATTTTCTGGCTTTAAATCGCGATGAATTACTCCCTTGCTGTGGATATATTCTAAGCCGCACAGAAGATTGTCCACTAATTGCAAACGCGCCACTAAAGATAATTCTTGGTTTGAGATGAGAAAATTTCTTAAGCTTCCTCCCTCAAAATAATCCATCACCAAATATCGTTCGGTTTTGCTGTATTCAATAGCATGACAACGAACGATGTTGGGATGGTTGAGTCTAACTAAAAAAGATAATTCACGCAAAAACCGACTGGTAGGGAGCTTCTTACGAGCCAGTTGTTTGAGAGCTACTATTTGTCCTGTTTGACGATTAATAGCACGAAACACTTGACCGAATTGACCCTTACCGATCGGTTCTAAAATTTGGTACTTTTCAGGCTCTTCCATTAAGAGTAGTTTAACTAAACAGGCTGCCTACTAAGACTGTCTCTTTTTTCTTGAGAGACTCAGTAGTCACTGCTTCTAGGTTAAATTCAATACCATGAATTGACAAGCTCAAGGCTTTTGCTTTTTCATAATTTTCTAAGTCGCCTTGCTCGAAATAGAATTTTGCTGCTGTCCGTAAATCGTCAACCGCACCTTGTTTTTCACCGAGTTGCATTCGCAAAATACCGCGATTGTGATAGGCATTAGCGTTCTTGGTATTGATCCGAATCGCTTCAGTAAAATCTTTGATCGCCGCGTAATCATTGCCAAAACGCTGATTCATTAAACCGCGTCTATGATAGAACTGCTCGGTGTAAGAATTAGCTTGAGTAGACAAAGATTCGACCTGCTCGATCGCTTGTAAAGATACTTCAAGTTTTGCTTGAGTGAGAGTTAACTCTTTAGTTGCCTGTTTGAGTTGTTCGATTTCAACAGTATTGGAGTCAATCGCTTTCTGTTTAAAATGATTATCTCCAGTAATTTCAACCAAATGGACAGTATGATCGCACAGGTAAGAGCTATGTTCTTCCAGCGTAGAATTGTGTTTGGCTGTTGCCTGCATCAAAGATTCGATCGAATCATCCTGCTTTGCCTGTGTCTCCACATATTTCTTGACAAACTCTTTACGGTTTTTATAGTTAAGCATTGCCGATGCCGACAAAGGAAGAGACGCAGAAGCAAAGGCAAAGGGATGTAAATTCATGAAGCTGAGAACAACTGCGGCGAACGATCCCGCGATCGAACCGTAAACAGCAACTTGTTCTAGCGTTTCTAGACTATTATTTGTTTCTGACAAGTCTTGCATATTCTAATCACTCCTAAAATTGTCTCTATGGAAAATCAATAAGTTAGTAAGGTTTAACCTAAGTATTCTTCTTCTTGATGGGTTAAGATTTTACAATCGGAAGTCGGAGTAACCGCACAAGTAAGAATGTAACCAGCTTCAATTTCTTCTCGTTTTAATATTTCTAACGCTTTGGGCATTTGCTCAACCGTACCTTCTAGTAATTTACCCAAGCAAGTAAAACAAGCAGCGTTACGACAAGAATAGGGAAGCTCAATTCCTAATTCTTCAGCAACATCGAGGATATATTCTGTTTCGGCAACTTTTAGAGTTTGCTCTACCCCTGTAGCTTGGTTTACTAGAGTAACAGTAAAAAATTTGTGTTCTTTCATGTTGGCAAAGTTTTTCAGCGATCGCTGCTAAGAATAAAGCTGATAGTAATTAAGGTTTAGGGACTGAGAATGGTGTGATTGAGACGAAGAATAGGCGCAGCGAGCTTAGCTTGTTCGGGAGTAAGTTGTTGTTGAATTGCTTTATCGAGATTTTGATAGGTAATATGAGCCTGCTCTAGATAGTTAAAAGCACGCACAATTGTGTAGTACCAAAGCAGAAGTGCTTCTTTGATGCGATCGGGTTCGTCCAGTAAGATAGCAGCAGCACTGCAACGAATCACGCTTCCTAAATCTCGCAAACACAATTCTTTTTGATGGTCATTTTGATTGCTAAAATTATCCCTACCTTCAGCAGCTAACATTGTCTTTTCGCTTCTGACTTGGGCGATCAAACTATCTTGGCGATCGCGAATTTTTTCATAGATTTCCACCCGCTGGTCTACTGAATCGAGGTAATCATGCAGAAACTTCAGCTCTGAATCCGTTGCATAGCGCCCGTCGGCTTCGATGGTCAAATTGGTTAATTGCTTTAACATTGGTCTATTTCCTAAACTCTTCTAAAAGTACAATTTGAGACTACAAAGAACTGTTTGCTAACTGCTTACTAACTTCTGACTTAGTGTCTTCAAGTTGAGTAATCATCGAGCGAGTAATTAACTTTCCTGTTTCGACTAAAACTTTTCCAGTCAAAGGGTGTAAAATATCTTGCTCGGCTCGACGACCAATTAAACTCTCGATATCGTCAATTTGGCTGACGTACATACCAGAAGGAAGTTCGACAACGACTCCTTCTCCAATTACTTTAGCTTGACAGGCAAGACGAGAATGGTGTTTGCAAGTAGTAATAACTTCCAAAGTGCGTTGTTCTCTGCGACTGATTGCACTCAAACTCTCCATGCCTTCTTTAATGTAGACATGGCAAGTGGCGCACATTCCCCGACCGCCACATTCTTGGAGAACGTTGAGGTCTTCGATCATTAAAGCGGAGAGAACGTTATCGTGAGTAGCAATTTGTGTTTCTGCACCAATTGGATCGAGCTTAATAGTTTTTGCCATGGTTTTTACCTCTTTGACTGGAAATAATGAAACTAGCGTAAGAAGGCAGAAGTGCGAAGGCAGAAGGCAGAAGGTTTTTAAGTTTTAAGTCTTAAGTCTTAAGTAGAGAAGTTTTTTACTTACTACGTGCTACTTACTACTTGCTACTTATTCCTGCCATGTTGCACTAGCTGAAAAATAAGAATAAGGAAAATGGGAAAAATTGCTAGCTATCGCTGCAAAGACGTTCCATGATTGCGGCATGACTTAGTTTTTCGGTAGCACTCCAAGCTTCGACAGACTGTAGGCGATCGGCTAAACCCAAGACAAAGTAATTGCCATCTGCTCCCATTGATTCGCAGCTAGTTTGTACGCAATGTAAGTCTCTACCAGTTAATTGGCTAAAAAAGGCACTTAAAATACCCGCTTCAACCAAACACATGGGTTTTTCTTGTTTAGCAGCAGCCTCGGCAAAAGCAGAGTTTTTGACTTTGACGACTAAAAAACCTTTACCAGAATAGTTCGTATCTACATCCAATAAACCCCAGCCGTGAGTTTTCCAGCATTGCTTGAAACACTGCAAAAACTCTACCATCTCCATCTTGGCAAGAGCTTTACCATAATATTTACTAACTTCTTCGGTAAAACGTCGATAAAAACTTTTACCCCACCAACGCCCGCATTTAAACAACACTAGGGTTATGGAAGAACCAACTTCTGAAGATAGAGAGGAGTAGATAGCTTGCAAGAGAGTTTCTGGTAGAGCAATCAATCTCGCTCCACTCCTATTTTCAATTAATCCAGCTTCATAGTCTCCTTGTACGTAGGCATCAAAAGCAAAATAATTGCCGACTTGAGGACGGTCTTGAAGCAAATCTCTAACTACAATCATGGTTTATACTCCTGATAATTGAGGTGCTAAATCGTTGGCAAGATTTGCCTTGGCTTGTTCGAGAAAAGGTTGTAGGAAAGTCATCTGCTTTTTGGTCAGAGTTTGACTCAGGTGAGAGAGCAACAACCCATACAAACTATTGTTAATTTCTTCAAGTTGATAAGCGCCAAATACAGGTGTCAGCCATTCCAACAAACGATGTTGTAAAAAGCCAGGATTATTGAGCAGCATTGCCATTGCTGAGTAGCGCATAATTGAGATCCAGTATTTGAGAGCGCGCTCGATTAGCTTTTGCTCTTCTAAGGGGTAAGCATCTAGAAGTTGTTCGGCAACAAGTTGAAAAATATCGATTTCTTTGTCGCGCAAACACTCGTAAATTTCTAAGCGCTCTCTTAAAGAGTCTACGCATTGTTTGAAGGCATCGAGTTCTGGTTGCTGTAGATAGTCAAATTCCGCTTTACGAGAGACGATTTCTAGGTCTGAATGCATATTACTGTACCTCTAGAAAAGTTGCTTAAAATTATCTAATGTAGTTTCTGGTTCTGGCATTGGCAAGTTGGCAGGTGTAGCTTCTAATTCTGGCAAAGCACCAATTTCAGGATTGCCATCCCAGTCGATCGATCGCAAAAAATCTCTAACTGACTGAAGCCATACAGAAGTGGAAGTGCCACAAGCTTCCCCTGTTGCTATTTCCAATTCAGATAATCCTTGCCAATTATATTTTTGAAAAAATTGACTGACTGTCAGACACTGCCAAGGAGTTTGTTTGAGACTAGCTTGCTCTGAGTTCAATACCAAAGAGCTTTGCTCAGAAGAACCTTGCCAATGAAAATTTTGGAAGAATTTTTCAACGCTCGTACAATGCCAGGAATTTGGCTGACTCATTTTAAAAACTCCCCATTTTGCAAGCGTTTTTCGATATCTCTAGCGGTTGCGCCTTCATTTTGCCAGAAAGTAGCTGCATCAATACGGTCTTGTTTGCCAACTAGGAATTTGCAATAGGTTTCTCCCATGGCATAACAATGAACTTCGATGCAATTTAAATCATTCTGGGTTAAGGTACTGAAAAATCCTGCCATCAGTCCAGCATAAATATGACAGACTGGCTTACCGACATCGCCTAATGTTCTGGCTACTGCTGAGTCAAAGATATTGACAAAAATAAAGCCATTTTTTTGGTCGCTTAAGTCTACGTCCCAATTGCCCCAACCTTGACTGATAAAGGGCCACCACCAGGCTTCTAGGACGTAAAGAAGGTGGTACTGGTTGATTCCTTTTTCATAGGCGTATTCTTTTTCAAACCAGCTTTTAAAGAATTTGGCATCTCTGTTTCCCCATTCTTTGCCGATGTTGTACATAATCACGGGAGAAGCGGTGCCGATTTCTTCTTCTAATCCTTGAATTAGACCGATAATAAAATCTTCTGTCACCAGAATGTTCCGAGCATCATTCCAATCGGAAATTGTACCTTTATCGTTGTGAAAAGCAAAAAAATCAGCTAGACAAAAGTGATGGTGGCTTTTTGGCTGTCTTTCTTTTAACCAACTTTGGGCTTTGATGGGGATATCACCTAGACTAACTGCTGAATTTGTAGGGGTGTAGACCATAAAACTAACCTTTGGTGATTAATAATAATTGTTTTAAGAGTGTTGAGTAAGAGTAAAACTAAAGAACTAGACAGTAATCTTTTTTTAGTAAAGCTAAGTTCTAATAGCTGAACTATTAAGAGTGGATAGTAGTTGTCTTCTTTTTTGTTGGTTAATTAATTTAGGAAAGTCGTGTATAACTTGCGCCCCTAAATTCATAAAAGAATCAATCCATTTTTGCGACCATTCCAAACGCTCTTTATCGATCGCCTCTGATAATGAACCAGAAAAGGTGATTTGACCAGCTCGATCGATCTGAAAGCTTTTTATCCAATCAAAATGAGGACGAGCTAGCTCCCAATATTTAACAGTGGCAATATTGCCTAGTAGCTGAATGCTACATTGACTAATGGAATTTAAAGAATCCAGTAAATCTTCTACTGTAACCTTTTTGTCTTCAACCACTTTTTCCATTCCCGCCGCCATAGGCTCGAAACCTGGGTCGAAACGAGTATTTTGATTGAAAACAGCACCTCGAAAGTTGGTTTGTTGTAGAAAAGCTTTTTTGAGGCAAGCTCCATTCAAAAAAGCTCCATTCAAATTAGCTTCACCAAGATTAGCTCCATTTAAATAAGTGCCATTTAGATAAGCTCCTTTAAGATACGCTCCTTTAAGATTGGTTTGATTGAGGTAAGCTCCGTTAATTTGTGCCATAGCAAGACTGGCTCGATACATCTGGGCTTGATTGAGACTAGCTTTGCTTAGATCGGCTTGATTAAGGTTGGCTCTTTCCATAAAAGCTCCATCTAAGTTAGCTCTAATTAATTTAGCTTTGACTAACTCAGTTCTTTTTAAAAACGACCTTTTTAAATCGCAATAAGAAAGATCTGCCCCTTTAAGATTGGCATAAGATAAATTGATGTCAACCAGATTCAAGTAGCTTAAATTAGCTCCTTGAAGCTCAGCTCCTTCAAAATTTCTTTCTCCTAATGCATACCGACTTTTTAATTCAGCCACACTAATTTTGAGCATAGTTCTCTAATTAGCAAAATAGAATCTCGTGGAAGTGCTTGAAAATAATTAATCAAACTTTCGATCGAGTTCTTGCTTGTCTCCAGGATCGACATTACTAACTATATATTTTCAAAAGCTTTTAGCTTAGTAACCACAGTAGAATTACGTAATTACTAGAGAATAATAATAAGTTTTAATAACTGATAAATAGCTATCAGTTTTCAGCTATCAGCTATCAGCTATTAGAAGGGAATAGGGAATAGGGAGCAACTTAATTTGTAATTCGTAATTCGTAATTCGTAGTTCGTAATTATCTAGTCAGGGGTCAAAAAAGTAACAATTAGCAATAAACCATGAACCATGAACCATGAACAAACAACAAACAACAAACAACAAACAACAAATAACTATTTAAATTAAATTGCTAAATTCTGGTAGAATTCTGGCGCAATAAGCTCTATAATCATGAAGCCATTTTTTTAGTATTTCTAATTGTTCTGGATTAGCAACTTCTGAGAGGGAACCAGAAAACTCTATTTGGCCCGATCGATCTACTTTAAATTGTTCTAGCCACTCAAAATTTGGTCTTGTTTTTTCTACGTATTGCTTAGTAATATGAGGGCCTAGGTACTTACAACTACACTTACAGGCAACATTGAATAAATTAAGCAACTCGGCAACGGTTGTTTTGCCTTCTTCAACCTCATCCGAAATCTTAAACATACCTGCCTTAGCAGGATCGAAATTGGGATCGAATTCAGTCTTACTATTATAATAAGCTCCTGTTAAATAGGCTTCTTGTAGGGCTGCTCCCTTCAAACAAGCACCATTTAAATGAGCGCCCATGAAATTAGCTTTGTAGAGATTTGCTTCGGTAAGTTGAGCGCCATTTAAAAAAGCACCGATGAGATAGGCATTTTGTAATAAAACACCATTAATTAACAACGCTCCAATTAACTGAGCTTCGTTGAGGCTAGCATCAATTAAATTGGCGCAAGTCAGGTTAGCTTCGATCAAACAAGCTTGGTCTAAATCGGCTTCAATTAGTTTAGCATCGCTAAAATTTACCTTGTTTAAACAAGCCCCTTTTAAATTACAGTCAGTTAAATCTGCACCTCTAAGATTAGCTCCAGTTAAATTAATTTCTTCTAACTCGATACTGTGTAAGTTAGCGCCCTCTAAGTCTAAGTTCTCTAAGTTTCGCTCTCCCAGCTTATATCTTTTTTTTAGTTCGGCGACGCTCATTATGAGCATAGTTATTCATTAATTAATAATTTATATTAGTCAAGAAAACTCTTAGAAGATTTGATAAATAATAAATCTATATTTAATTTTATAATCAAGTATCCAATTTGTAATCATAGTAAATTAACGGAATCATCTCAGTAATTGTGACTAAAGAAATTTAGTTAATAGTTCATGGTTGATAGTTCATAGTTCATGGTTCATGGTTCATAGGTTCTAGGTTTTCCCCCTTGCTCCCTGCTCCCTGCTCCCTGCTCCCTGCTCCCTGTTTTCTGCTGATAGCTGATAGCTGATAGCTAGTAACTAATAGTAGAAATCGATACCTATAGTTTCTGTGTATTTTTGCTGATTTTATGTCAGAACGTAAATATTTGTGATTTTTTACGATTCGATTCTTTTTTTGCAAGTGTTTAGGTGTTAGGATTCTAAATCCTAAAAAATTAATAAAGACTATTGAAATAGAAAAAACCCTACATTATAACTTTGATAAGGTACGGCGATCCACCTCGATCGCCGTTAGCATCTTTGATAGCCTTTAACTATAAGTAATTTAGTAGTTATTGAGCTATCTATTGGGAAGAGCAGACCGAACACACATAGAGCAGCAGCCTTAGTCATTCGCTTGGTAAACAGATTGTCTCAACTGTCTTTGATTCGAGAGCGATCGCTCGCTTGATAAAAAATAAGTTTTTTTAAAAAAAAGAAATGAACTTTTTTTTCGAGGCAAAAGTCTAAAAGGACAATTAGAAGTTGTAAAGCAAAATGATAACGACTTCGTTTTTTCAACTGACTGCCTTATGGAGCAAACAAAGCACTCCCATTGGTAAGAAAGACTAGATCGACAACAGACTTTCTGAGCGTTTTAAGGAGTCATAACTAGATCAAGATGCCTGCAGCCAAAATCGACAAACCAAACAAAAAACCGATGTACTCAGCAGATATGGTGCGTGCTTACTTGCACGAAATTGGACGAGTACCACTGCTAACCCACGAGCAAGAGATTGTTTATGGCAAGCAAGTGCAGAAAATGATGTCTCTGCTTGACAAGAAAGAACAGCTCCAAAAACAACTAAAACGAGAGCCAGGATGGCAAGAATGGGCTAATTACGCCCAAATTGATCAAGAGGAACTCAAAAGGAATTTGAGAGCTGGAAACTGGGCGAAAAAGAAAATGATTGAGGCAAATTTACGCTTGGTGGTAGCGATCGCCAAAAAATACCAAAAGCGTAATATGGAGTTTCTCGATCTCATTCAAGAAGGAAGCTTAGGATTAGAGCGCGGCGTAGAAAAATACGATCCTACTAAAGGTTTTAAGTTTTCGACTTACGCTTACTGGTGGATTCGTCAAGCAATTACCCGCGCGATCGCTCAACAAGCTCGCACGATCCGTTTGCCCATTCACATCACCGAAAAACTGAATAAAATCAAGAAAACTCAACGGGAACTTTCTCAAAAACTGGGTCGTCAACCTACTCCGAGCGAAATCGCAGTGGAATTGGAGCTAGAAACCTCTCAAATTCGCGAGTATTTGAGTGTAGCACGCCAACCAATCTCTCTAGATGTGCGAGTAGGAGACAATCAAGACACCGAACTGTCTGAACTGTTAGAGGATGAAGGAGTTTCTCCTGATAGTTATACTACCCAGGAATTACTCAGGCAAGATCTCAAAACTCTATTGTCAGAATTAACTCCTCAACAACAGGAAGTTTTATCCTTGCGTTTTGGGTTAGAAGACGGTAACGAGTTATCTTTGGCAAAAATTGGTCAAAGAATGAATCTCAGCCGCGAGCGAGTTCGTCAACTAGAACATCAAGCCCTAGCTCATTTACGCAGAAGACGTTCTAATGTTAGAGAGTATATTGTAGCGAGTTAGGTACTAGGGGTTAGGGGTTAGGGATTAGGGGGACTGGGAGACGGGGAGAAGTAATGAGTAATGAGTAATGAGTAATAAGTTTTTTACTTGCTACTTGCTACTTACTTTTTGCCTTCTGCCTTCTGCCTTCTGCTTTCCCTGCTTCCCTTGCTCTCTTACCTTTTCAAAGTTCCCCTGCTGAAAGCTCTAGCACTTTAGCAGGGGTTCGTGGCAAAATAACGAACATATCTTAGCAAACAGGTCTGGAATAGTGTCAGCTAGACCTAAATTTAGGCACGTGGTGTATGGAGTGAGCAATGACACTATTAAATGAAATTTGGAATGGAAAAGATCGCAAACATTTATCTTTAGCCAAAAATGCTCAAGAGTCTAATGTTAGTTTTCTTAACTCATCTTTTAATGCGGAAACAATTGAAGGTTGGCTAATTGACAAAATAGCAGAACTTTTAGAAATTGAACCTCATCAAATAGACGTACAACAAAATTTTATTGATTACGGTTTAGATTCCGTAGAAGCGATTAATCTTTCAGGAGAATTAGAATCTTATTTGGGTAGTAGGTTATCCCCGACTTTGCTTTGGGACTATCAAAATATTGAAGATTTAGCTCGATATTTAGCTAAATACATTAGCGAACAAGATCTAAGTCATCAAGATAAAACCGATGGTGACAAGGTTGATGATTTGGATTCAGAAAAGATAGAAATTGCCAACTCTACAGACATACCAGCTGAATATTATCAATTTGAAGCCTTTCCAGAATACCAAACACTGCAACAGCGTTTAGAAGAGGTTAAAAGTCTTGGTAAGGGCAATCCTTTTTTTGTTCCTCAAGAACGAGTTGTCAACAATATCACCGTTATCAATGGACGAGAATTAATTAATTTTGCCACTTATAACTATATAGGTATGTGTGGCGATCCAGTGGTTTCTGGTGCGACTCAAGAGGCGATCGCGCGTTATGGAACATCTGCTGGTGCTTCTCGTCTGATTGCGGGAGAAAAACCCCTACATCGAGAATTAGAGCAAGAAATCGCCGATTTTATTGGTGTTGAAGATAGCATTATCTACGTAGGTGGTCATGCTACTAACGTTTCTACAATCGGTCATTTGTTTGGCAAAAACGATCTAATTTTATACGATGCTCTCAGTCACAATAGTATTTTACAAGGCTGTTTCCTGTCGGGAGCTAGTTTAGTTGCTTTTCCTCATAATGACTGGTTGACTCTCGATCGAATTTTGAGCGATCGCCGCCACCGCTATCAAAAAGTCTTAATTGCGATCGAAGGTGTATATAGTACCGATGGTGACATTGCCGAATTACCTCAATTCATCGAGATCAAAAAACGGCACAAAGCACTATTGTTAGTAGACGAAGCTCATTCGATCGGAGTTTTGGGTAAGCATGGTCGTGGCGTTAGCGAACATTTTGAGATTAATCCTCGTGATGTCGATCTGTGGATGGGTACTCTGAGCAAATCTTTTGCCAGTTGCGGTGGCTACATAGCAGGTTGTCAAGCTCTAGTAGAATATCTTAAATATACTGCCCCTGGTTTTGTATTTAGTGTCGGGATGTCTCCACCCAATGCTGCTGCTGCTTTAGCTGCCATTCGTTTACTTAAAGCAGAACCAGAAAGAGCGATACGCTTGCAAGAGCGAGCTAAATTATTTCTCGATTTAGCTAGAGAAAAGGGATTAAATACGGGATTGAGTCAAAATTCTCCTGTAATTCCCATTATTGTCGGTGATTCACTCAAATCAATCCAACTTTCTCAAAACTTAGGGGAACGTGGGATCAATGTTCCTTTTATGATTTATCCTTCTGTTCCTCAAAATGGCGCTCGTTTGCGCTTTTTTATTACGTGCGATCATACTGAAGAGCAAATTCGCTTTACTGTCGAAACTTTGGCAGAGGAATTAGAGAGATTAGGGGTTAGGGATTAGGAATTAGGGGTTAGGGATTGGGGGCGACAATTCGCAATTCGCCCGTGCGGTGGCGCGGGTTCGCAATAGCCTACGGCACGGCTAGCGCCTACGCAATTAAAAAAACTTCCTACTTCCTACTTCCTACTTAATTTAACCCTTCTGCCCTCTGCCCGCTCCCTAAAAATAAGCTATAAAGATAAGAGTAATATAACTTAACAATTAAAAGTACTATGGCAACTAATGTAGAAATTTATACTTGGAGTCGTTGTCCTTTCTGTATTCGTGCCAAAGCTTTACTCGATCGCAAGGGCGTAGAATATACCGAATATTGCATCGATGGGGATGAAGATGCCAGAGATAAAATGTCCCAGAGAGCAAATGGAAGAAAAAGCGTGCCGCAAATATTTATTGACGATCGCCATATTGGAGGTTGTGACGATATTCATGCCTTGGATGCAAGTGGTAAGCTAGATCCACTACTGACAGGAAGTACGGTTTGAATAATAGGGATTAGGGGCTAGGGGCTAGGGAGCGGAGATGCAGAGGAGCAGAGGAGCAAAGAAGGTCAGAAGTCAGTAGTCAGGAATTGATTACCTAAAGTCCATCTAGCTCGATACTTTATGTTTTAAACTCTTCTGAGTACTGAAAGCTGATAGCTGATAGCTAACTAAATACAAAAAGGAAACACAGGCGTGAAGTTTGCATTTATCATTGACCCGATCGCCAAACTCGATCCAGGTCACGATACTAGTGTAGCTTTTATGGAAGCTGCCCAGGCATTAGGTCATCAAGTGTGGATAACTCAAGCAGATCGCCTCAGTATCATCGAAGGCAAAGCTTGGGCAATGCTTGAGAGAGTTCATTTAAACCCAGTTAAACTTGGGGAAGATCGCTGGATTGCTCAACCAAACTGGTATCAAGTGGCTGAGGGAATGCTAACCCCGCTAGAAGAAATGGATGCTGTGTTTATGCGTACCGATCCACCTGTCACCATTCCCTATCTCTACACTACTTATATTCTCGATCTAATTAATCCCGCTAAAACTTTGGTAGTGAATTCTCCTGACGGTTTGAGAACTGCCAATGAAAAGATGTACGCGCTACAATTTCCCTCGGTTATTCCCTCAACGATTGTCTCTCAAGATAAATCGGTAATTAAAAAATTTGTCGAAGAAAAACAAGCAGCAGTACTTAAACCACTGGGCGGTAAAGCCGGAGAAGGAATTTTATTTTTAAAAGCAGGCGATCGCAACTCTAATTCTTTGGTGGAAATTAGTACCAAACAAGGACGAGAACCTGTCATGGTACAAGAATATTTACCCGCCGCCAAGGAAGGAGACAAAAGAATTATCTTGTTGGATGGAGAAGCGATCGGTGCAGTCAATCGCGTTCCTTCTGGGGATGAGTTTCGAGGTAATATGGCAGTTGGAGGAAAAGCTGTCAAAATTGAAATTACCGCAAGAGATCGAGAAATTTGTGCTGCCATTGCCCCTAAATTGAAGCAAGACGGCTTATATTTCGTTGGTATTGACGTAATTGGTGGTTATCTAACCGAAGTCAATGTTACTAGTCCTACAGGAGTTAGAGAGATCGATCGCCTCAATAATACGAATTTGGGGAAACAAGTGATTGAGTGGGTGGAGAAGAGGGGTTAGGAGTTAGGGATTAGGGAATAAGTAGGAAGTAGGGAGTAGGAAGTAAGACAAAGTAACAAGTAGGGAGTAAAAAAACTTATGACTTATGACTTATGACTTAATACTTAAAGAAGCCTTCTGCCTTCTGCCTTCTTTCACCAATGAACCATGAACCATGAACTATGAACGCATTATCAATTCCCACTTGGATTATTCATGTTTCTAGCGTGATTGAGTGGATTGCCGCTATTTGGTTAGTTTGGACTTATGGAGAAGTGTCGGGCGATCGCTATTGGCGTGTTTTATCTTGGGGAATGTTGCCAGCGTTTGTGAGTGCGATGTGTGCTTGTACTTGGCATTTTTTTGATAACGCTGAATTTTTAGAATGGTTGGTTACATTACAAGCTTCTATGACTGTGTTGGGAAATTGTACTCTTTGTCTTGCTGCTTGGTGGATTTGGCGCTCTTCAAAACAAGAATCTCTTTGATCCGATCTGCAATTTGCTAAATACTTCTTAACAATGTTCCTAATAAAACCAAGATCTGAAAGAATGGTAGTAATTGTCATTTCTAGACTCTTGTTGCCTTAGTTACAGCCTTCAGCAGTCTCATAATGACAATTAGTGCTAGGAAAAGAAATGTCATGAAGCTTCTGAGTTCCCAATCAGAAGAGAAGCAATGGCTGTAATTTATACACAGCATTTGGGCAATAGATCGAACTAGCACTAAAATTAAGACCCTAAATTATAGAATCAAAAAGCCTCTGGCTTAAAAAAATAAATTTTTGATTGGAGATATTGAAATCCAATGAGTGTAAAGGCAAGTGGTGGCAGTTCTCTAGCCCGTCCCCAACTTTATCAAACTGTACCAGTCTCCGCTATTTCAGTTGCCGAGCAGCAAGACCGCTTCTTGGCAAAAAGCGAACTTAACGAGCTAACAGCTTATTTCAATTCTGGCGCTAAGCGTCTAGAAATTGCTCAGACTCTCACCAACAATTCCGATTTAATTGTGTCTCGTGCAGCCAATCGAATCTTTACTGGTGGTTCGCCGATGTCTTATCTGGAAAAGCCACCCGTTGAAGAACCAGCAATGGCATTGGTTGGTGCAGGGGTAGCTAGCGCTCAAGCACAGGGAACTGCAACTTACGTTGAAGGTCGCTCTAATGGTGGTGGCTTATTTGGCGGTCTGCGATCGCTCTTTAGCAGTACTGGTCCAATACCTCCAGGCTTCCGAGCCATTAACGTAAGCAGATATGGTCCAAGCAATATGCAAAAATCGTTGCGCGACCTATCTTGGTTTTTGCGTTATACAACCTACGCGATCGTTGCTGGCGATCCCAATATTTTGGTAGTGAATACTCGCGGTTTGCGAGAAGTAATTGAAAATGCTTGCTCTACTGATGCTACGATTGTAGCTCTGCAAGAAATGAGAGCAGCTTCGATCGACTACTTCAGTCGCGATGTAGAAGCTAAAGAAATCGTTACTCAATACTTTGATGTATTAGTAAGCGAATTTAAAGCTCCCACTCCATCAGATAAGTTGCGCCAGCGTCCTTCTAGTGACCAGCAAGGTTTACAACTGCCCCAAAGCTACTTCAACGCAGCACAAAGGCGGCAGAAATTTGTGATGAAGCCTGGACTATCGGAATCAGAAAAACAATCTGTAGTTAAGGCAGCATATAGACAGATTTTTGAGCGTGATATTACTCGTGCTTATAGTCAATCTATTTCCTACTTAGAGTCTCAGGTGAAAAACTGCGACATCTCAATGAAAGAGTTTGTTCGTCGTATTTGTAAATCACCTTTATATCGGAAACAGTTCTTTGAGCCTTTTATTAATAGTCGCGCTCTAGAATTAGCTTTCCGTCATATTCTTGGTCGTGGACCTAGTTCCAGAGAAGAAGTACAAAATTACTTCTCGATCGTCTCTAGCGGTGGATTGAGCGCACTAGTAGACGCACTGGTTGATTCTCAAGAATATTCCGATTACTTCGGTGAAGAAACTGTTCCTTATATTCGCGGTTTGGGTCAAGAAGCTCAAGAATGCCGAAATTGGGGAATGCAGCAAGATCTGTTTAATTACAGCGCTCCTTTCCGCAAAGTTCCTCAATTCGTAACTACTTTTGCTAAGTACGATCGCCCCTTACCCGACCAACATGTTTACGGTTCAGGTAACGATCCTTTAGAAATTCAGTTTGGAGCAATTTTCCCGAAAGAAACTCGTAGTCCTAGTGCTGCTCCTTCTCCATTTAACAAAGATACCAAGCGTCTACTGATTCATCGTGGACCAGCTATTAACAACCAAAATAGTAATCCTAAAGCGCGTGGCGAATTTCCTGGTACTTTGGGAGCTAAGGTATTCCGTTTGAATAACGAATTACCTGGTGCTAGCAACAGAAGCAGCATTAAGTATGCTGAAAGCTCTACTCAAGCATTAATTCGAGCTTGCTATCGTCAAGTGTTTGGACGTGATGTCTACGACGGTCAACGCCTCTCGGTGCCAGAAATCAAACTAGAAAACGGAGAGATTACTGTCAGAGAGTTTATTCGTGCTTTGGCGAAATCAGAGACTTTCCGCAGCTTGTATTGGACATCTCTTTACGTAGTTAAGGCGATCGAATATATTCACCGTCGTCTGTTGGGTCGTCCTACCTACGGTCGTCAAGAAATGAACTCCTACTTCGATCTTTGCTCTAAAAAGGGATTTTATGCCCTTGTAGATGCCATAATCGACAGCGTGGAATACGGACAAGCTTTTGGTGAAGATACTGTTCCTTACGAGCGTTATCTCACTCCTGGTGGTCTGCAACTGCGTAAGACTAGACCTGGTAGTATTGGTGAAGGCATTGGCACTAAAGTAGTAGCAGAGGAAACTCCACGCTATATCGAACTCGGTCAAGCAACATCAATTCGTACCGAACCCGAAGTTCAATTCCGCATCAATCAAGGTGTAAGCGTTAAACGCGAACAAACTAAGGTCTTCAAACTAACAAATACTGTCGATAAAGTTGCACTCAAGAATACGATCGCGGCTGCTTATCGTCAGATTTTTGAGCGCGATCTCAATCCTTATATTGTCCAAACTCAATTTACTGTTCTAGAAAGTAAGTTGAGCAACCAGGAAATTACTGTTAAGGAATTTATTGAAGGTCTAGGTTGCTCGGAACTCTATATCAAAGAGTTTTACACACCTTATCCCAATACTAAGGTAATTGAATTGGGAACTAAACACTTCCTCGGACGCGCTCCTCTAAATCAACGGGAAATTCAGAAGTATAACCAAATTCTGGCTACTGGTGGTATTCGTGCCTTTATTGGGGCAATGGTTAACTCCATGGAATACATTCAAGTGTTTGGTGAAGACGTGGTTCCTTATCGTCGCTTCCCAACCTTGCCAGCAGCTAACTTCCCCAATACGGAGAGGCTATATAATAAGCTGACCAAGCAGGATAGCGAAATTGTTGTTCCTAGCTTTGAGCCTGCCAAAATGAATGTTTAGGTTGGCAGAAATATTTTAAGTTTAGGGATGTTTGCAGAAGCATCCCTAGATGTTGGCTTGAAAAGCTAATAGTTTAGCAACGTTTGTTGTTTGGCTAATTAGCTGATAGCCTCTTGCGGCTTCTTTTCTGAGGGGCAATGTTACAATCTGTTAAGAAGTCTCAGCGCAAGGTAACTAAATGCCGCAAAATAATTGGGTCAGGTTGCTGCAATAATTACTTTCTTGTACTCAGTGGGTAGCATACTTGGTCCACTCAGGACACAAAAAATTAATTAAGTTAACAAACTGCAACTTAAATCGATTGAGAAGATTTAGTCCAGGTTAGTTAAAGCAGCGATCGCAAGCCAGTTATAATATGCCGATTTTAATTAGCTGTGGCATTTAGCTACAGTGAAAGTGCTAAAAACAAACGGCAAATCCCACAAAAGTAAGAAAAAAGCTAGTACAGGCAGATTAAAAGAGCAAATTTAGTTTACAGTAAATAGCAAAGGGAAATTATTACCGAAAGCTCAACGCTGAAGTCTAAAATCTCAATTTCTGTCTAGAAAGCAAAATAATCTCTCTGTAGATAAAAAGAAAAGTACTATCTCATAAGAGAGTAAGCTCACATATCATCTGGTTTAATTTTTTGGGAGGAATCTACCAATGAGTATTGTCACGAAGTCCATCGTGAATGCTGATGCTGAAGCTCGTTACTTAAGCCCTGGCGAATTAGAAAGAATCAAAGCTTTTGTCACCAGTGGTGAAAGCCGTCTACGCATCGCTCAAACCTTAACTGAATCTCGCGAACGCATCGTTAAGCAAGCTGGCGATCGCTTATTCCAAAAACGTCCTGATGTTGTTTCTCCTGGCGGTAACGCTTATGGTGAAGAAATGACCGCTACTTGCTTACGTGACATGGACTACTATCTCCGTCTAGTCACCTATGGTGTAGTCGCAGGTGATGCAACTCCTATTGAAGAAATTGGTTTAGTAGGTGTGCGCGAAATGTACAAGTCTTTGGGAACCGATCTTGGTGCAATTGCTCAAAGCGTTCGTGAAATGAAAGAAGTTGCTACTTCGATGATGTCTGCTGATGACGCTGCTGAAGCTGCTTCTTACTTTGACTACGTAATCGGTGGAATGCAGTAGGAATCTCTTTCCTAAATGGCGATCGATTAGTAAGGAAAACAAACAGATAAGGAAATTTAAGACTATGCAAGACGCAATTACCTCAGTAATTAATTCTGCTGATGTTCAAGGCAAGTACCTAGACGGTTCTGCTATGGACAAGCTCAAAAGCTATTTTCAAACCGGTCAGTTGCGCGTTCGTGCAGCAAGTGTAATTAGCGCTAATGCAGCTAGCATTGTTAAAGAAGCTGTTGCTAAGTCCTTGTTGTACTCTGACGTTACTCGTCCTGGTGGCAACATGTATACTTGTCGTCGTTATGCTGCTTGTATTCGCGACCTCGACTACTATCTTCGTTATGCTACCTACGCTATGTTAGCTGGCGATCCTTCCATCTTAGACGAGCGCGTTCTTAACGGTTTAAAAGAAACTTACAACTCCTTGGGCGTTCCTGTTTCTTCCACCGTTCAAGCTATCCAAGCGATGAAAGAAGTTACCGCTAGCCTAACTGGTGCTGATGCTGGTAAAGAAATGGGTGTTTATTTTGACTATATCTGCTCTGGTTTAAGCTAGACCGTAGATTTGGGCAAAATTGTATAAATGCTTGCAAGTGGAGGTTCGGGAAGTCCAGAGTGAGTGCTAGCTCCTTCAAGACTTAATTTCGATCGAAAAAAAGTTTTAAAGATCTAGTATTGATTCTTGACTCCCGACCTTCACCGTGTTTAAAGATAAAACAAGAAAAAATTTTTTTACCTAAAAATTAGGAGAAGGAGAAATTGACTCATGAGAATGTTTAAAATCACTGCTTGCGTTCCTAGTCAAACTCGCATTCGCACTCAGCGCGAACTTCAAAATACTTACTTCACCAAGTTAGTTCCCTACGATAATTGGTTCCGCGAACAGCAAAGAATTATGAAAATGGGCGGAAAAATTATTAAAGTTCAATTGGCTACTGGCAAACAAGGAGTTAATACTGGACTACTTTAAAAAACTTAGGGAAGCTCAAGTTTGTGGGGGAGGTCGCAAAAACGACCTCTTTTTGCTATCAATGAATTGGTAATTACTGATGGTAACGATAAGTGCTGCAATATCTGCGATTGCGATACATACTTCCTATTTTCGACCCACAGGTTAAAACTTGGGCGATCGAAGCGAGACTACTGCAATGGTTAACTTTCTTGTGGTTATTGGTTGGTTTGGCTGTTTTACTCTCTGCTTCCTATCCAGAAGGAGTAGCCGAACATAGCGATGGCTTTTATTTCTTTAAAAGACAATTATTATTTATTGGTATAGGTACGATCGGGTTTAATTTTTTAATTAGAAGCTCGATCGAAAAGATCCTAAAACATTCTTCTTGGTTTTTCTTCCTCTTCATTGGACTGATTCTAGCTACTGTCATTGGTTTGGGTAGAACAGCAGGAGGTGCAACTCGTTGGATTCCCATCGGTCCTTTTGCACTACAGCCATCAGAATTTATCAAACCATTGTTAATCCTACAAAGCGCTCGTTTATTTGGTAAATGGGAAAAACTTCAACCTTCTGTACGTCTGGGATGGTTAGGAATTTTTGCTTTTTTA
This sequence comes from uncultured bacterium, assembly GCA_964548905.1. Lineage (GTDB taxonomy): Bacteria > Cyanobacteriota > Cyanobacteriia > Cyanobacteriales > Xenococcaceae > CAZJTL01. The sequence continues at coordinate 50,856 of CAZJTL010000002.1, forward strand.
CTGTTGTTAATTTTGAAGCAACCTAATTTAAGTACAACATCACTATTTGGCATGACAATCTGGCTCATTGCTTTAGCGGCTGGTTTGCCATGGATGCAGTTGGGATTAACAGCAATAGGTGGAGTTGGGGTAGCAACGCTGAGTATGTCTATCAATGAATATCAGCGCGATCGCATCAGTTTTTTCCTCGATCCTTGGGTAGATCCCCTTAACAAAGGCTTTCAATTAATTCAAAGTTTGCTGGCGATTAGTTCTGGTGGTTGGTTTGGTTCGGGATATGGATTGTCGCAGCAAAAACTTTCCTATTTACCAGAACAATATACTGATTTTATTTTTGCCGTCTTTGCTGAAGAATTTGGTTTTATTGGTAGTGTTGTTTTATTAATGATGGTATTGACTTATGGCACGATCGCTCTAATCGTCGCGATTAAATGCCGTCAAAGAACTCATCGCCTGATTGCGATCGGCGTGATGGTCGTATTTGTAGGACAATCCTTACTCAATATTGGTGTTGCTTCGGGTGCTTTACCTACAACTGGTCTAACCTTGCCATTTTTTAGCTATGGAGGTAGTTCGGTGATGGCAAGCTTACTTTTAGCAGGATTGCTAATTAGAGTAGCTAGAGACAGCGATAAAGCAGAAATGGTGACTAAAACAACTACAAATCCTGTCAAGAATAGATCGAGCTAGCGCAAGAAGGCAGAAGTCCGAAGGCAGAAGGCAGAAGTTAAAACGGTTTTAAACTCAAGTTTTTAGGTTCTTAACACTGTTGCATAATTTATGACAAGCGTGTACTAAATTTATACGCTAAATAATTCTTTACCTTCAAAATAGTCTTCATATTTTTTATAAATATTAATACCTGGAATTTCTTCTGTGAATTCTTTTGATTGATGGTATTTTTCTGATGGATATTCTTCTTGTTCTAACGATAAATAGCTAGCCTGTGCAGCGATAGCAGCTTCAAGAAGTTTTACGCTTAGGTCTAATTTTTGATACTGATTATCACCTCTTTTCAAAGCCATTTTGATTTTAATAAATAGTAAAAATTCTTGACTGCTGAATTTATCGTGGTCGAGAGATTCTAATTTCTTGGCTAATTCTTTTAGTTCACCTAAAGCACGATTATGGATGAATTTGATATTGTCAGAAATAGGTTCTTTAGTCAGTCTACTAATCAAATCTTTGAGAATCCCAAATCTATATAAAATAAATAAACTGATTGAACTCAGCGTTACTGGAAAACCAATTAATAGAGATAAAGGTAATGACAATAATCCCGATTTTGGTTGATTTTCGGGATTTTGAGAGATCGTCTTCGGTGCTTGCTATTGCGATATAGGAATGCAGGGTAGCAATAACAATAGCAAAAATAAATCTCTGCAATGGCTTATTCATATTGTTTCCTAGCTCGATCGACAATACCTAAATAATCTTAATTCTTAATGTAGAATACCCATTTATTTGCGAAAATATGGCACTGAATCTCAGATAATTTAGATAATTGTCGATCGAAACAAGGAATTAAGGGCTAGGGGTTAAATAGGGTCCCCTGTCCCCTATCACTGATAAGGTGAGATTGGTGTTTGTGGAATATGTTCTGTGGTATTGATATGAGGAAAGATGGGGAAAAAAGGTTGATGCAAACTAATTAATTGAGCGAGGGTTTTCTTGAGTTGAGTGCGAGGGACGATCGCGTCAACGAAACCATGCTGCAACAAGTATTCAGAGGTTTGAAAACCATCTGGTAATTTTTCTCTAATAGTTTGCTCGATTACCCTTCTACCTGCAAAAGCAATGGTTGCTTTAGGTTCGGCAATAATTACATCTCCTAGCATGGCGAAACTAGCTGTAACACCTCCAGCAGTGGGATTAGTTAAGACGGGAATATAGAGAAGTCCAGCACTACGATGGCGATCGAGCGCACCTGAGATTTTTGCCATCTGCATCAAGCTGAGCATCCCTTCTTGCATTCTCGCGCCACCAGAAGCACAGACGATAATTGCAGGTAAGCGTTGCTCTGTAGCGTATTCAATCAAGCGAGTCAATTTTTCACCAACCACAGAACCCATACTACCGCCCATAAAGCGAAAATCCATCACTCCCAAGGCGACTGATAAACCATCGATTAAACCAGCACCAACTTGAACTGCATCAGTTAAACCAGTCTTTTCTTGATAGTCGCGGAGGCGATCGCGATAGGCTTTGCGATCGCGAAATTTGAGGGGATCGATCGGGCTAATTGATTCAGCCAAAGGCTTCCAACTATCGTGGTCAATTAACTGAGCAATTCTTTCGTTACCATCAACGCGATGGTGATGACCGCATTCGAGACAAACTTTTTGATTAGCATTTAAGTCTTTAGTATAGGCTAAAGCACCACAAGCTTGACATTTAGTCCATAAACCGTCAGCCACTTCTCTCTCTTGCTTTTTTTTGAGATCTGGCTCAGATTTTCTAATATTCGCAAACCAATCAAGTAAGGACATAGTAGTTTTATTTATATAAATTTTTTAATTGAATCAAATTTGGTCTTCCTCTGGAGGACTCAATAATAACAAAGCAACCCACTGATCCTGCGAAAGTACTTGCAGCGCGGCTTGATTACCTTGTCCGCAGTAAATACCTAAGCCAATATCGAGAACTCGACTAGGTACATCGTGAGATGCTAACAGTTGTTGCATTAATTCGGCTTCCCAGCGGGCTTTAGTAGTTTTTAGTGTTATCCAAGACACTGAGCTTATTTTACCAGGATTGTTACTTATCTTGACAAAACTAGATAGCGGATTCTAGTGAACAGGGAATAGTAACTTTAAATAATTTGATAATATCTCGTTTCCCCAGAAAATTGTCAAGATTGCCCCCAAAGAAATAAAAGGGCCGAAAGGCATTGGTTGTTTGCGATCGAGGAAACCAAGGGCGATCGCGCCGATGCCAACTATTGCCCCTGTAGCGCAGGCAAAAAAGCTAGTCACCAGCACGTATTTCCATCCCAACCAAGCGCCGATCGCTGCCATTAATTTCTCATCGGCATCACCCATTGCCTGTTTCTGCAACAAAATAGTACCGAAAATGCTAATCGTCCATAATAGCCAAATTCCCAAAACCGCACCGCCGATACCAAACATCAATTGATTGGCAATTCCTTGCCATCCCCCCATTTGCCAACCGAGAATTATCTCAAACAGCAAACCGACGACTAAAGCAGAACTAGTCAGAGAATTGGGCAAGGTCATAGTATCGAGATCGATCAGAGATAGACTCAACAACCAACTTAATAAAGCCCAATAACCAATCGTAGTTAGCCCAAAACCAAACCGCCAAAAGATAAATAAAAACAATAATCCCGTTATCGCTTCTACAGTAGGATAACGCCAAGAGACAGGAGAACGACACCAACGACAACGACCCCGCAACCACAACCAACCGAAGACAGGAATATTTTCTGTTTTACCAAGCTGATGCAAACAATGAGGACAGCGAGAAGGAGGATAAAGTAGCGATAATCCTGCTGGTAGCCGATAAACAACCACATTTAAAAAACTGCCAATGGAAGCCCCAAAAGCAAACACAAACAAACTCGCGATCGCCGAAATTAGATTTTCCATTGGTTAGTTCATGGTTCATTGGGAAAAAAGGGGATAGGGGCTAGGGACTAGGGATTAGAGAAGTCAAAAGTTTTTTACTCATTACTCATTACTCATTACTCATTACTTTTCCCCCTGCTCCCTAACCCCTAATCCCTAACCCCTAATAAAGATCCGACTCAATTTGTTGCAAGCGAACAAAACATTCGTTTGGCAAAAGGATGGGTCGATCGTTAAAGGTTAATTGACCCCGATGATTTTTACGGTTAATGATTACACCTAGAGGCTGTCTGGTCATTTTGGCATTGACAGAGCAATAGGTTCGATAAATTTGCCTAGCAGCCCTTAAAATTACTGGGTCTAGTAAAGGAGGAAAATCTTGATATTCTACTCTTTTTTCTTGGTATTGGTTTTTTTGTTGAAACGACCCCACCCGCTTTTATCCTCAACTGATTGTTAATAACGCCACTTTAGCTAAGATTGCTCGATCGAGAAAGTTTTTTGGTTGCTTATGTTAGGCGATCGAGACAATTAAAAACTTTGCCAAGAATAGAAACTACTCTCTAGTCAACTTGTTTGACTAGTTGTTAGAAATTTTCGTTTCAATTATAGCCTTAGCGATCGAAACGATAATGAGTATTGTTACTCATCACTTAGTCAAAAAAGGACTGTGAAGACTCTGCTTTTGATTACAAAAAAGTAATTTTTACTAAAAAAATTAACTTATCTCCCAACCTTTGAGCCAAACCTTCTGCCCTCTGCCTTCTGCCTCCTGCCTTCTTATGAATAAGCTTCTAGAATTTCTACCAAAGCATCACCCATCGCACGACAACCTACTAAGGTCATTCCTGCGGAGATAATATCGCCTGTGCGATAGCCTCGGTCTAGAACTTGTGAAACTGCTTTTTCTAAGCGATCGGCAGCTTGTGGCTCATTTAAAGCGTACCTGAGCATCATTGCTGCACTTAACACCTGGGCGAGAGGATTGGCTTTATCTTGTCCAGCAATATCGGGTGCAGAACCGTGAACTGGTTCAAATAATCCAGGTTTAGATGCTCCCAAACTAGCAGAGGGAAGCATCCCAATACTACCTGTTAGCATTGCTGCTTCATCGGAGAGGATATCGCCGAATAAATTACCTGTGACAATGGTATCGAACTGTTTGGGGTTGCGAACTAGCTGCATGGCTGCATTATCTACATACATGTGAGTTAGTTCCACATCTGGATATTGCGCTGCCATTGCCGTTAGGCGATCGCGCCACAGTTGGGAAACATCTAAGACATTAGCTTTATCGACGGAACAAAGTTTCCCTCGTCGTTTTTGTGCGGTTTCAAAACCAATTTTAGCGATGCGATCAATTTCGGAGTCGAGATAAGCCATCGTATTAACACCGCGCTTTGCCCCTGTTTCTGTCTCGAAAATACCTTTGGGCTGACCGAAATAAATGCCACCAGTCAACTCGCGCACCACCATAATATCTACTCCTTCAACCACCTCTTTCTTGAGGGTAGAAGCGTCAATTAATTGAGGAATAATGATAGCTGGACGCAAGTTGGCAAATAACCCCAATCCTGCTCTCAATCCTAACAATCCTGTTTCTGGACGCTGTTGGCGAGGTAGGTTATCCCATTTATAGCCGCCGATCGCCGCTAACAAAACGGCATCGCTACCACGGCAAATTTCTAGAGTTTTTTCAGGCAGGGGTGCCCCTGTCGCATCGATCGCCGCACCACCAATTAGTGCTTTTTGAAAATCCAATTGAAAGTTGAATTGTTTGCCTACCACTTTCAGCACTTCTACCGTTACTGCCATTATTTCTGTTCCAATGCCATCGCCAGGAAGTAAAGTAAGGCGGTACTGCTTAGTCATGGTCAAGGTTAGCTATCTAAACAACCTATATAATTTATCATCAAAGGGAATTTTTTTAACAGAGAACAGGGAGCAGGGAGCAGGGAGCAGGCAGGCAGGTAGCAGGGAACAAGTAAAAAAACTTGCTTACTTTAGACTTTAGACTTTAAATTCCTTCTGCCTTCTGCCCTCTGCCTTATTTTCACTCCAACCCCAAACGCTCGATCGCATCTTCGGCGGCGCGTTTTTGCGCTTCTTGTTTGCGTTTGCCCTTACCAACTCCATAAATTACATCTTTAACCCAAACTTCAGCGATAAATTCTTTGCTATGATCGGGGCCAGATTCACCGATAATCTTATACTCTGGGTTTTTGCCTTGATTGGCTAGCGCCCACTGTTGAAAGCGATTTTTGGAGTCAACAAAATTGGCAGTCTCTAGTTGAGGCTTAGCGTTGACAATAGCTGCGGCTAAAACTGTAAACACGGGTTGAATGTAATCACGGACGGCTTCGATGCCAGCATCTAAAAAATATGCACCAATGATGGCTTCAAAGGTATCGTTGAGTAGGGAAGGATTTTCTCTACCTTTATCTTTTTGGGCTCCTTTTCCCAAGCGCATTAAGTTTCCTAATCCTAATTGTGCGCCTAATTGCCCTAGTTGTTGTTCGTCTACCAGTTGCGATCGCAAGCGGGTAAGTTGAGCTTCATTCATTTGGGGATAATTTTGATAGAGTAGTTCCCCAATTAAAAAACCAAGTACGGCATCACCAAGAAACTCTAGGCGTTCGTTGTCCGCAGATTGTTCCCGATGTTCGTTGACGTAGGAACGATGGGTTAAAGCTTTCTCTAATAACTGAGGATCTTTTATTGGTGGGAGTTTTAGAGACATTTGAAAATAGGGACTAGGGGTTAGGGATTAGGGGGTAGGGACAGGTTTAGAAACCTGCCCTTACGGGGTTAGGGATTAGAAAGGGTGTGGGGTGCAGGGGAACTAATGAGTAATTAGTAATGAGTAATGAGTAAAAAACTTCCTACTTCCTACTTCCTACTTATTTTCTGCCTTCTGCCTTCTTTTCCCTATTGCCTAATTATGAATTATTCTGTTCCCTTGTTCCCTCGACCGAAGGTCGTTAAATTTTGTAAAGAAAGGCGTAATTATCTAAGGATATTTTCGAGTCACAAGTAGAGGATTCTAAGTCTAGATGAATTCATCAAAGATGACAGATATTTTCCTAAAAGCTCGTCATGAAGTCATTAATGACCAGACTATAGAGTTACTTGTAAAAGAGTTGCTCGAAAATTGTCAACAGAAAAACTTGCCAAAATTGACTCAACAAGTTTTAGTTAAAAAACTAGTAGATGAAATGATGCGATCGCGACCGATTTGTCGTCCACATCGAGGCAAAGTGCTTTTTGGCGTTTATCGAGAAATTTATGAACAATTGCAGCAACAATTAATTAATGATTTTTTAGACAAATTAACCATCAAAAATTTACCGACAATGGAGGCTAAATCTTGGGCAATCTCAATTAGAAATCAAGCGATTAAAAAAATTCTTGACGACACTCAACTTAAAAAACTGGGGTTGTCCGCACAAAATTATGAAGCTAATAGCGAGCTAAGGCAGTATGCTTTGGCAGAATTAATTGAAGCAATTCGCTGGTCAAATCGGTTGTGTCATCCCCATAGAGAAAAATTCCTACCTCAATTTTATGAACTTATCTATGAAGAAGCAGTTATAGAAACATTAACCTATGTATGTACTCATATTGATAAATACGATCCTGAAAGAGGAGGCGGAAGATTTATGAATTGGGTTAATTTTCGCCTCGATAAACTAATTTTAGAATATCGAAGAAAATTTAATAATTTTAAGATCGAACAGCTTCCTTCTCTCAAAGATTTAGATAATTTAATTCAGCCAGACGAACAACCTTTATTATCAGAAATAGTTCGTCAATATATTGAAGAAGATCCTCAAAAATTATGCCAAAGAAATCACATTAAAAATAGAATAGATGCTAATTTTCAAGTAATAGCATTGGCAAGATTTGCTGGTCAAAGTTGGGAAGAAGTTTCCCAAAAATTAGATATACCAATTCCAACTCTAAGTAGTTTTTTTCAACGTTGCTGTAATAAACTTGCCGAACAATTCAAGCAGGATTTACAGAATTAAATCAATAGATATAATTATGAATCCAACAATGACTTATTATAATTTGGACATTCCTTTATCAATAGTTGCTCACCTAAAAGCAGAGGAATTTTGCAGCTATCAAGCTGATTCGCGCAGAGCCAAGCAAGTTTATCTTAATACTTTGGCAGTTTATGCAGTTAATATTTATTTAAAGTCTTTAGGGTTTCAAACTGACTTGGAGAAGAGTTCGAGCTGGAATCCAGTCAATCAAACCTTAATGAATACTGCCGATTTAATAGTTAAAGACTGCGGCAAAATAGAGTGCAGACCTGTTCTTCCTGATGCAGATTCACTATATATTCCTGAAGAGGTTTGGACACAAAGAGTAGGTTATATCGCAGTAAAATTAGACGACTCTTTGCAGCAAGCAACTTTGTTAGGATTTATCGATCGAGTTAGCGCCACCAATTTATCCCTAAACGCTTTGTATGCCATCACCGAATTACCTGAGTATTTAAACTCGCTTGCTCGACACAAACAGGTGCAAGCAGTGCCGAGGAATCAAGAAATTGCAGCCAATCTCGCCACGGTGAGGTTGAGTCAGTGGTTGGAGAACGTTTTTGAAGCAGGATGGCAACGCATTGATGAATTATATCCTACCTCCTTAGCCTTTAATTTTAGAAATTCTAGTCAGTTAGCCAATGCTCAAAACCAAGATCTTCCTGGGGAAATAAGTCGAGTTAAGTTGTTGGAGTTGGTTTCTAGCCAAGAAACCAAACAAATTGGATTAATGGTGAGAATTTTAGCAAAAATTGACGATGAAATGGATATTTCTGTTTCTGTCAAAGTTTATCCTGCCGATCGCCAGAGTTTTCTTCCTCAAGGACTTCAAGTCATAGTTCTAGACGAACTAGAAATTCCAGTCATGCAAGCACAAGCTAAGCAGACTGAAACTGTTGAATTTAAATTTAGTGGCGAATTGGGAGAGTATTTTTGCGTTAAGGTGATCTGGGAAGAGAGTTCCAAAACAGAAGCTTTTATAATTTAGAGCTGCTAATTTAAAGCTATGTGTGGCGTCTAGTTAGCGTTAATTTATACTGTTGTAAACTCTGATCAGAAGCTAATTGCCACAATAGTAAAGAAGCGCACTTTTGGAAGTTAAATTAGATCGTGAACAAGATAAGATGCTATGTTTGCTTTGTTTTTAGTTCAATTCGTGTCAAAATTCCGTTAAAATTTTTAATTTGTGTCTCACTTTTAACTATATTGCCAGTAGAATTCAATGCAGCAGAAGAAGTAAAGTGGGACAAAAACGTTACTAGTGAATTCATCAACAAATCGATTCAACCCAGTTTACAACCACAAGTAAATTTTAATTCCAATCTAACTCAAGAGCGACCCGAACAGATTAATTTTCAGGCAACAGGTAGACCTCTGGGACTATCTTCTGGTAAGATACCTAAATCGCCAAAACCAAAAGAGCTTGATTTTTCTGGGACAGGACGACCAGGTCAACGAACGGCTGGAGGAAGTCGCAGTCAATGTCTAAATCCTAACTTTAGTTTAACTGCTCTATTACCTAAAGCTCTTGCGGGCAAAACTGCTGCCGAACGACCAACTTTTTGGTTTCATGTTCGCGATCTGCCAATTTCTAAGATTGCAGGAGAATTTGTACTACAGGATGAAAATCGCCAAGATGTCGATCGCATTCCCGTGCAGCTAAACGATCGGACAGAGCTAGTTTCTTTTACCTTACCTGGTGACAGAGCGCCTTTAGAGTTGAATCGTTGGTATCGTTGGTATCTAAAGCTCTATTGTCAACCCGATCGAACTTCAAGTCCAATTTTTGTGCAAGGATGGGTGCAAAGAGTTGCTCTCGATCGAGAAACTAAGTCCCAGCTAGCTAAAACCGATCGACCCGATCTAATTTATGCTCAGAAAGGTATTTGGTTCGATGCTTTAGCTGATTTAGCCAAATTACGAATAGATAGTCCTGAAAATCGTGAGCTTCAAGAAGATTGGCAGAAACTCCTGAGTGCTAAAGGAGTGGAATTGCAACTATCTAAGTAGTTGGACTTTCATTAAATTCATCGGTGGAGAGAGGCAACAGGCAACAGGCAACAGGCAACAGGTAACAGAAATACAAGGTGTGTAATTAATTCTGCCCATATAGTTAAATAACTAATCAAGAAGAATTTCCTCGCCATGATGAGGCGCAATGTGTAACTGTATAAATGGGGGTAGGGGAAAGCTAACAGCCAATGCCCAAGGCTGAGAGCTAATTGTTAACCTAAATAAATCAATGAGGGATAACTAATTGCCAGCTTGGGGAAAGTTAGTCGTCATCAAATTCAATGGAGATTTGCACGAGCGAGGATTTCTAGTCAATCTAGAACTAGGACTTGAAGGCAAACTTCCTTATGCAGGTGCATCTGGAGCCTTACCTGCGGCACCAAGTTTAATCTCTACGTTGGAGCAATGGCAACAACAATATCGTTGTCTTGGTTTGACAAACAGAATTAAACCACAAGAAATTATCTATGGTGGCACGATCGATGCAGTGGAAAAACTGCTGCAACTAAGCTATAAACTGGGAGAAGAACTGAAAAATTGGCTAGAGTCAGATTCTTTTCGAGCGATCGATAAATTATTAAGAGAAGAATTAAATCGGCACGAATCAATTAGAATTTTGTTACGTGCAGAAGATCGTAGATTGCATAAGCTTCCCTGGCATTTATGGGATTTTTTAGAGCGTTATCCACAAGCTGAATTGGCTTTTGGTACTTCAAGCTTCAAACAAGTCAATTCACCTAAAAAAGTGACTAGCCAACCCAAGGTTAGAATTTTAGCAGTTATAGGTGACAGCCAAGATATCGATACAGAAGCCGATCTTAAATTACTACAAGCTTTACCCGATACAGAAGTGGCATTGTTAGTAGAACCAAATCGTCAAGAATTGAATTATTTATTGTGGGAAAAACCTTGGGATTTGCTGTTTTTTGCTGGACATAGCCAAACAGAGAGAAGTAAAGGCAGAATTTATCTCAATGCTGAAGATAGTTTGACGATCGAAGAGTTGAAGTATGGACTCAATCAAGCGATCGCTCAAGGGTTGCAAATAGCAATTTTTAATTCCTGCGATGGTTTGGGTTTAGCTAATCAACTGGAGCAACTGCAACTCCCACAAATTATTGTCATGCGCGAACCAATACCCGATCGCGTAGCTCAAGAGTTTTTAAAAAATTTTCTGGGAGCCTTTGCTAGTGGAGACTCTCTCTACTTTGCTACCAGAATTGCCAGAGAAAAACTACAGGGATGGGAAAACCGTTTTCCTTGCGCCAGTTGGCTCCCAATCATCTATCAAAATCCAGCCACTATCCCACCTTCTTGGCAAAATTTACGGGGAGAGACTGAGGGATCAGAGGGAGCAGGGGAGACTAGGAGAGGGAGAGAGAGAGTAGCGCAGTTTTCTTGGTTGGAGATGCGACGGAAATTGAGACAACTTTTGTCTCGATGGCAATGGAGTAGTTTATTAGGTATTTTCTTAGTTTGTTTGCTCGTCAGCAATGTTTTGTTAGGAGTGCGATCGCTAGGAGTTTTACAAAATTGGGAATCGATCGCCTTCGATCGCTTGATGCAATGGCGACAGAGTGAACCTCCCGATCGCCGTATCTTGGTAGTCACAATTGATGAAGCTGACATCGCTTACCAGCAGAAAATGGGAATGTCCATGCAAGGTTCTCTTGCTGATGAAGCTTTGACACAATTATTACAGATAATTTTACCTTACCAACCACGAGCGATCGGTGTAGATATCTATCACGATCGTCCTTTTTCTCCATCCTTAGCTAATTTAATTGCTCGAACACCGCAATTAATTGGGGTTTGTCAAGCTCACAACCCAGTAAGCGATTCGATCAGCATTAAACCAGCCTCAAATTTAGCGATTACCCAAGTAGGATTTAGCGATTTTCCTTACGATCCAGACAATGTAATTCGCCGTCAGTTCCTTGGTATGACTCCAGACCAATTTTGTCAAACCGATCGCTCTTTCAGTTTACAGCTAGCTTTAGCTTATTTACAGGAATATCCCCGCCAAATGACCTCAGAGGGACTAAAAATCGGTGATGTATTGCTGAAAAAGTTGACTACAAATGCTGGTGGCTATCAATTACCAGAAACAGAAACTCAAGGCTATCAAATTCTGATTAATTATCGTTCTTCTCCTCCAGCAACCATTCCCCTCAGAGAGATACTGAGCTACCTTAATAACCAGCAAATCGAACAGATGGTTCGCGATCGCGTTGTTTTAGTTGGGATCGATCTTCCCAATCAAGATAGACATGATACTCCTTTTAGTCATAATCGGCTCTCTTTACGATTACCAGGAGTTCTCGTTCATGCTCATCAAGTCAGTCAAATAATTAGTGCTGTTATCGATAAACGAAAGTTATTGCATTGGCTGCCTGAGTGGTTAGAATCGGGATGGATATTATTGTGGTCTTTTGTCGCAGGTACAATTTTCTATTGTGGCAATTTAATCTACAATCGTTGGCAAAAATGTATTTATTTACTCACAACAGTTGCTACAGCTTCGATCTCTTTGCATTTATGCTGTTATCTTATTCTCTGTCAAGGAATTTGGATTCCTTCAGTACCAGCGATACTAGCATTTGCACTTACAGCAGTCGCGATCGCCTACAATCCTTTAACTATTAACATTAAGAAAAAAATTCCTAAAATTAATAAAATTTAAACCTGCAAAGCTTTCTGAAATCGCTGCCAAAGTGAATTCAAAGATTGCTTGAACTGATATTTAAGTTGCCAGTTTTGAAAAGCTCGATCGTATTCTTCCCCTTCGCATTGCCAAGTTTTCCAAGCGTTATTTGCTAATAGTAATCCCCACAATAATAAAATGTACAGTGACCAGGAAATAGTACCAGCAGTTAACAAATTAATTGAGACGAAAAAAGTATTAACTAGGAAATATTTAAAAGCTTTTTGTTTTAGCTTTTGTTGGCGATAGGAGTTAAAAGCTAACTGTTCTTGTTTTACCTGTTGATTAACCAGCCATTCTTGTTCTGCTGCTTGCAAACATTCCGCATCAATTCCTATCTCGCTGGCAATTTCTTCTAGTTGCTGGCGCGAAATTAGTCCATCATCATCTTGACGAGCGATCGCCAGATGCAGGATTTGTTGCATCTGTTCTTGATTGTAGAATTCGGGCATCTGTCCAAAAGAAGCTGACATAGACAACAAAAAGCTCACTAACTTTATTATGCCCGATTTATGCGATTGCCGAACCGTAATCACGAGGACGGTTTTTACTCTAACAACTGGGATTAATTTCTTTTCAGTAACTCGTTACAATTTGTTTCATATAAAAGCATAATTAACATTACCGCCGATTATAATTGGAGGTTGCCCGATGAACGGCAATATCAGGATTGGGACTTTATTTGGTATCCCTTTTTATGTAAATCCATCTTGGTTTTTTGTCTTAGGTTTAGTTACCTTGAGCTATGGAGCTGAATTAGCTCATTTTCCTCAATTAGTCGGCATTTTACCGTGGTTGTTAGGATTATTTGCCGCACTGCTCCTATTCGCTTCAGTATTGGCACATGAATTAGGACACAGTTTTGTTGCTTTGGCGCAGGGTATTCAAGTCAAATCGATTACTTTATTTCTCTTTGGCGGTTTAGCTCAATTAGAAAAAGAGTCTGATACCCCTTTACAAGCCTTGTTAGTAGCGATCGCAGGGCCATTAGTGAGTTTATTATTATTTGTGGCACTAACTGCGCTCGGTGTTAATTTTGCCTTTCCTGCACCGATCGCCGCCGTAGTCGGGTTACTAGCACAGATTAATTTAGTCTTAGCTCTATTCAATCTCATTCCTGGTTTACCTCTCGACGGTGGGAACGTCTTGAAAGCGATCGTTTGGCAAGTCACAGGTAATCCCAACAAAGGCATCATTTTTGCTAGCCGTTTTGGTCAATTATTTGGTTGGTTGGGAGTGATCGTCGGTACTTTAGGGATTCTAGGAATAACCAATTTTGGTAGTTTTTGGACTTTGTTAATTGGTTGGTTTCTATTACAGAATGCTGGCTTTTCCGCACAATATGCCAAAGTACAAGAACAGTTAAACGGCTACACAGCGAAAGATGCCGTGAGTGAAAGTCCGATTATCTCTGGAGATCTAGATCTAAGAACCTTTGCCAATAATTATGTCATCGGTCAAGATACTTGGAAAAGATTTTTAGTAATCGAGGATCGAGGAAGACTAATCGGTGCGATCGCCACTGAAGATCTCAAGCGCATCCCTACTTCTAAATGGACAGAGGTTAAAGTAAGCGAATTACTACAACCAGTACCAACCAATACAATTATTTCCTCTGAGCTATCTCTATTGGAAGTAATCAAAATTTTAGAGACAGAAAATCTTCAGCAATTAACCGTAGTCGGTGACGATAATGTCTTGGTTGGTTTGTTGGAAAAAAGCGCGATCGTCAATCTCCTGCAACAGCAAGCAGAGGCAAAAGCGTAAGAAGGGATTAGGGATTAGGGAGTAGGGGAAGTAATGAGTAATGAGTAATGAGTAATGAGTAAAAAACTTCAGGGTTGTACGTGGGGAACAATTATCGAGCAATTTACGTCTTTATAGCGATTATTTGCCTGGAAATCATGAAAAATTTGCATAATTGCTTAATTTAGGAGATTTGAAAACTTCCGTCGCTTTCAACAGAAAGTAGAAATTGATGTGGATCTGTCGGCAACTTTTCTAAAAACAAAACTAAACACCACTGCTCTAAGTTATCTAAAAAAGCTACAGAAGGAATAATAATTCCCTGAGTTTGAGTCGTATTGCGAATAAAATGTGCTGTAGCTCTAGCGATCGATTTTTCTTTGAAGCAATCGGGTGCATTTACTAGAGATAGTTCTTGCCAAACTTGAGCATCGCACAAGTCGAGCAAATATTCTAGTTTGACTTCTATGCGGTAAACTTGACGGCGATAAGTTTTTGCAGCCAGTCCTGGTGTACGATTGACTTCAAAGTGACGGGCGTATTCAGCTAAAGCAACATTCTTGTCCTTGGCTAGATAAAGGGTAGGTTCGCCAGCTACATTCCATCGATTTTCATTGCTTCTACCACAGTAACTAAAATCCAAGATATCGTAATTACTTCCAGGCGTATCTGGTATATGTCTAACCGCATATCCACACCAAGGCTTTATGTAATTTTGCAGGGACATCTTCTAAAAGCCAGTTCCTTCAAAATCTGCGGCTAAAGCAGCAAGTACTGGTTCGTAATCACCAACAAAAAGTAAATCAAAAGCAGTTTTTCCTGCAAAAATTGGCAGGGGAGTTGTCAGAAACTCTTTGAATCCTTCTGGAGTGTAGACTTTTAAGCCTAAATCTTTAATTTCCTTCAGTTTTGCTAGTCGCCATAGCACTTCAGGATCGCGAGGTTGCCGTTTTTCTTTCTCCCAACGATTGACAGTTTTAGAACTAACTTTGAGTAAGGTACTCAAACGTTCTTGGGAAATAGCCAGTCCATTACGAATCGATAGTGGATCTAAACTATGGAGATGTGACTTGACTGCCGACATGATGCGTCTAAAATATTCCAGTATTAATATTTTAGATTATTGTCTAGACTTTTGTCTCAACAACTTTAATTTACAGAGAGCAGCTAGACTCGATAACGTCGAAATAATTCTTGCTTTTGGAAAAAACAATCGACAAATTCACCGTTGGAAATATCTGCTAAAGTCTGCCAATTAGGATTATCTTGCCTGCGGCTCACTTGTGTTTGATGTTGTTGTAGCGCTTGACGCTTGATCTCTGCTACCCCATCAAGTTCGACAATACAGTTGAAATCTTTCAACAGGCGTAGCCAAGATTTGGGAGCGCTTTTGAGATTTCTATACAACCCAACCAGCTTACTACGACTGAATGAAAACGTAATCCACGGCCAATGATTCCAGAACCAAATTGGATATTCGTAAACGGTAACGCTTAAATTGGTTTGTTTGAGTGCAGCAAGAACAATTTGATTGGTAGCAACGTGATCGGAAATCACATCTCGATAATAAGGGATAAAAATTTGCTCTGGTCGATCGCGCTCTAAAATGGCTTTGACTTTGGCGATCGCTTCTGTTCGATTTTGGGATAAATTACCGTCAACGAACTCTAAAAAAGTAACATCACTCGCTGCTAAACCAAGAGTCATGGCGGCTGCAACACCCTCACTAGCACGTAAGGATTTTAGTTCGCTAGCTGAGATTAGTTGAGCATGAGAGCTGCTACCATCAGTCATAAAGACTATTTTAAGATCTGCTCCTGCTTTTTTCTTACGGACAATTGTTCCACCACATCCCAATGTTTCATCATCTTCATGGGGAGCGAAGACGATCGCCGATCGCGCTAAACTATCTCGATCGAATTTTTCCAGCGAAGGACTTAACTTTGATAATAGTAGCTGACGCGCCCAGAGTTTGAGAGATAAAAACATAAATTAATTAGCGATCGCACATCCTTTGATAGCGAGAGAAAAGATCTTCAGCAATTTTATCCCAAGAAAAGAGTTCTTTTACTCGCTGATTTCCTGCTATTCCCATCTGCTGACACAATTGTCGATCGCCTAAAAGAGTTAAAATTGCTTGAGCCAAAGCAGAAGAATTGGCTGGTTCAACTAATAAGCCAGTTTTACCTTCTTCAATTACATTCGTCATCCCACCAACTCGCGCACCAATAACGGGAACTTGGCAAGCCATTGCCTCTGCTAAACTCATGCCAAAGGATTCACTCAAAGAAGGATTGACTAAGATATCGGCATTCCAATAATATTGAAGCAATTTTTCTTGAGGTAGACCACCAACAAAATTAATTCGATCGCTTAATTCTGGTGGAATCCGTTTTTTTAGTTTTTCGAGATAGCTACCAGGATAAAACGCGGCTAAGTCTTTAACGTAAGGTTCGTCACTGATGTTAATAATTAATTCTTTGGCGGCGATCGCTTCAGAACCAATAATATTTAAGCTAGCTTGGGGATAATATTTAACTATTTGTTTGAAGGCATCGATTAAAACATGTATGCCTTTTTCTGGAGAAATTCTACCAACGAATAAAATATTTGGTTGTTCGTGATGGCGATTGTTTTTGATGAGTTCGTTATCGACAAAATGACTAGTATCTACACCATTAAAAATAGTATGAGTGAGATCGGCAACTTGGGGAAACTGTTGGCGAATTAAATCGGTAACATAGTCACTACAGCCAACAATCAGATCGGCATCAGGAAGACGTTTGGCAATTAAATCTCGATCTAGTTGTGTCAGCCAAGCGCAATGCATATGCAAAATAATCTTGGCTTTAGGGTTGAGACGACGAACGATCGGAACGTAATAAGAAAAATTTTGAATATGAATAATATTTACTTCTTGTTCGCTTACTTCTCTGGCGACTTGTTTAATAAAATTACCGTAGTACAATCCCGACGCAAAAATAGGACGTTTGGGATTAGATATACCCAAGCGATCGATTATTCGCAAAGGTGTCAGCAATTTATCGATTTTATTCGTTATGCCTCGATAGCGAATTCCCTCCTCCATATAATCAGTTCGATCGCCAGCTTTAGCACCATAAATAGTAATTTCAGCAATAGATGCCAGACGAAGCGCTACTTGATAAGTCCAAATTCCGATCGAATCTCCACCACGAATAGGTGCAGCAAAACTCCACGGTTGATTGATCAAGGCAATTTTCATTATTGACCTGGGTTAACTCAAATTATTGTTTACTTAAGATTTTTCCCAGTTTAACCGCGACAATTTTAATCGACACCCAGGGAGTTTTCCCAACTAATCATTTTGTAGTTAGACAAAATATCCTCTGTAATCTTATCCCAATCGAAGAGTTCCTTTGCACGTTGGTTTCCTGCTATTCCCATTTGTTCTCGCCGATCGCGATCGCCAAGCAAATCTATAATACCTTTAGCTAAGGCAGCAGGATTGGCTGGTTCGACTAGTAAACCTGTTTTGTTTTCCTCAATTACTGAAGTCATTCCACCGACTCTAGTAGCAATAACAGGAATTTGACATGCCATTGCTTCTGCTAAACTCATCCCAAATGATTCACTCAAGGAAGAATTGACTAAGACATCGGCATCCCAATAATATTTCAGCAATTTTTCTTGATCGAAAGGTCCGACAAAATGGATGCGATCGCTCAACTCAGAAGGAATACGACGTTTTAGTTGCTCCATATAACTGCCAGAGAAAAAAGGAGCTAGATTGAGGACAATGGGATCGTCGTTGATGCGAACAACAAATTCTTTACTAGCTTTAGTTTCTGCACCTACTAGGTCTAAGCTAGCTTGTGGGTAATGTTTAACTACTTGTTTGAAAGCATCAATTAAATCGTGTATGCCTTTTTCTGGGGAAATTCTACCTACGTATAAAATTTTTGGTCGATCGAGGTTGTTGCGATTGTTTCTATAGAACTCGTTACCAACAAAATAATCTGTATCGACTCCGTTAAAAACTGTGATGGCGCGATCGGCTAAATGAGGAAACCGTTTAGAAATTTTATCAGTAACAAATTCACTACAACTGAGGATGAGATCGGCATAAATAATATTTTTGGCGACTGTTTTTTCATCAATTAAGGACAGCCACTCAGAATGCATATGCAGGACGATTTTGGCTTTAGGATTATAGCGACGAAAGAGAGGTAGGTGGGGAAAAAAACTATGAATATGAATAATATCTACTTGTTGTTTACTTAATTCTTGTGCTATATTTGAAAAATAATTGCAATAATATAATTTAGAAATATAGGCAGGACGTTTAGCGGGTCTAATTTCCCAGCGATCGAGTTTCTGCCAAAAAGGTAACAGCAACCTATCTATCTTGCTGCTAATACCTCGATAATGAATTCCCCCCTCTGTATAATCAGGGCAACCATATTTACATCCGTAAACTGTAATATCAGCTTTGGATACCAAACGACGCGCTACTTGATAAGTCCAAATTCCGATCGAATCTCCACCACGAGGAGGAGCAGCAATAGTCCACGGCTGATTGACAAAGACGATTTTCATTGTTGCGTTGGCGATTATTTTGTGTTGACTATCTGTTACTTAAAAATTGTTGCTAGCGAGGGACATTTTCTTCGCTAACTAACCCTGCATCCGACTTCCTGCCTAATCAGTTTAATTTTTTCACAATTTTCCTAAGTCTTTTCTTTGTCTTCATCATCCAATTTTGTTCTGATGCCCATGTAATGAGGGTTCCCTCCTCTACAGCAGAAGGCGCAGGACTCCAATAGTAGATCGACAAAAGTTGACGACCGCGATCGGGAGGACATGACAAAAGCTTCGGTACGCCGTGTAACGTTTTTGAGGTAGTCGGAAAAATAATAGTACGGTTAAAAAAGCAAGGATAATTGACTTTTTGTGTCGGGTTAGGACTGTCCCAAAGTTCTAAACCACCACCCCAGTCGGGGTTCCAATCTTTATTTAAATAAATGAGTAGATTGACTCTTCGAGTCAGGGGTAGAACCGGATGCTTGGTATAGTCGGCGTGCATTTCTAGCCAGCCGCCTCTGTACATATCATGTAAACCAGCGCCAAAAAATAGGGGGTCGGGAACTAGGTCTTCAATGCCTGTAATCAACTTGATTTGCTCGATAAATTCGCTGGAGTTAAGCCATAAAGAGAAAATTTGGGTAAACATTGATAATCGAGCAATTCCCTTAGAGGTAGCCTTATTTTCGTAATCGGTATTCCAATCAATCCAATCTCGATTCTCAGCCTTGGGAAATTCAGACACAACGCGATCGAGTATTTCTGGCTCAAACAGGTCGTCAATAACTATGTGAGGATAGGGTTTACCCACAGCATATCTCTTCTGAAACGATTCCGAGTCGTTGCGAAGCTTTGCAAGTGACTTGGTGAATAAGTCCAGATTTGCTAAATTTTGGTCTGTATGCACGTTTAAATCTTGATTCCTCATAATAAAACTTGTAATAGTTTGGATATACCGTTACCGTCAGACACTGGAAATTATTGAAAGTCGCAAATTGGATGAGTGATAAAACAATCGAGCAAAACCAAGCAAGCAAGCATGATACTGCCCTATAGTCTTTAAAGTTTTAGTATTTGAGATTATTTTTCCCCTCATGATTAAATATGTGGCAAAAATAAATTTATGTAGTTGGCACAACCGAATCCAATGCGATCGCTGCTTGGAGCAAACTCCTCGAATCAAAAACAGCTTCTTTGACAGGGGAGCAGCCAGTAGGGGTAGTGCCTTGTGGAGGACTGATTTTGGGGCGATCGAGCTTTTTGTGAGGAGGTGGCGGCGAGTTTGCCGAAAGTGGAAGCTATGTCTAGCCATAAGCTCTTGAAACAACGCTTTAGTCTTTAAGCATACTAGTTCTTTGATAAATGGATTAAACGTTGTTTTTACAAGACCAAGGATGGACATCTAATTAATCACAGATCTAAACGGTTCATTGAATATTAGTCAAAAGAATGTACCTCTTAATACAGTTCCAGCAACTAAAACTAAAAATTTATTTTACCAGTAAATAATAATTTACGAGATTAAGAATTGAGAAAATTTGCCATAAAGTTTTATATAACATTGACAAGCCGATATCCAACCAAGTTTTCGACTTATTGTAGCGTAATATCATAAAATAGAAAAAAATTTGTAAATTATCGGTCTCTATATTCAGAGAAGTAAAAAAAAATTATTTTAAAAGTAAGAAAAAATCAAATTAATATAGGTGAAACTAATGTGAGTTGCCAATTATGATTTGTCTAATTTAACTTTGTTGGCGATCGACTAATAACTATGGCTAATAAGGTAGCAATGGTAAGAATGTTGTATTATATGCCAAGTGCATAATTCAACTGCCTTTTAACCTAATAAACTATCAGAATTTAGGTTTACGGCTATTAGTTACGAACTATGAGCTATGAACTTTAAGTTCATCCATTTTATTTAGCCTGGTTTGGAAAATTGTAATTAAGATATGGATCGGACAAATACAATCGAATTATGGAATCTGGTTGCTGGTGTTCCCGCTAAAGTAGGCTCACAAAAAATTTTCAACGTAGTTGGTCGCTTAAAAGATCCCACTAAAATAGATAAGTTATTTTATTCTTTAAATGGTAGCCCCGAAAAACTAGTATTCTTTAATAGTTTGAACCAAGTTGCCGAGCGCATGGAGAACCTGGGAGATTTTAATATTGATACGATCGAGCTTGAAAATTTACAATCAAATAATACACTTGTTTTAAGAGCGATCGATCGAGATTTAAACTCAACAACATACCAAGTTGATTTTCCACTCGATTGGTTTACCGAAAAAACTCCTAGTTTTAAACTCAATTTAGAAGGGATCGATTACCCGCAACAAGTTGGACAAGTCCTCGAAGGTAAATGGCAGATCGATCGAGATAAAGACACTAATGAACTTTTTTTAGAAGTACGCCCAGAAGATGCAGGCTACGACAAAATCATGTTATTTGGTCGCCACGATTGGACAGATAGCTATCAAATTACGGCTAGATTTTGCATCACTTCAATACTAAAAGATAATCATAATTGCGGTGTATTTTTTAAGTTTAATCCCCATCTTCAAGGCGATGGTACTTGCTTACCATCTCAATGGACTACAGGTTTAGCTTATTATTCTTCCCTTACTAAAGGGATGCGAATTCGCTTCGGAGTAGATGTACATCGAGATGAAAATCGTAAACTCCAAGGCAGTTATATTTTAGACGAACAAATACTCAATTTGCCTCTTTTTTGGAAAGGTAAGATTATTAGGGGGATACGCCGTCGCCTAGCACGAATTAATCCCAGTCTTGGTGAGGTGAAAAAGCCCATGTCTCAGCTTGTACCTGGAAAACAATACTGCTGGAAAATGGTAGTAGATCCCGATCGATATAGTTTTACCGTCTGGGAATACGGTACAAAAGAACCACTTCCTCAAGCAGTAGCCGAAAAACCGCTCGATCGACTACCTCAAGGTTGCGTTGGTATTGGTGCTTACATGTGTAGCTTGAGATTATATGAATTCAACGTCTCACCGTTAAACAAATAATCAATTATGGTTGCCTCACAACATTCCTATCTTTCTCCTGACGAATATCTGCAACTAGAAGAACAAAGCGAGATCAAGCACGAATATCTGGACGGAGAAATTTATGCGATGGCAGGGGCAACTGATGCCCATGTCACCATTGCTGGAAACCTCTTTGCCTTGTTGCGAAACCATCTCCGAGGTTCGGATTGTCGAGTTTATATCTCTGACATGAAAGTGCAAGTTGAAAAAGCTAATCGTTTTTTCTATCCTGATGTGATGGTTAGTTGCGATCGCAGAGATCGGGAAAGTTCTACTTATAAAAAGTATCCTTGCTTGATAGTTGAAGTTCTCTCTGCTTCTACGGAAGCATTCGATCGAGGTGATAAATTTGCTGATTATCAAACCCTTGATAGTTTACAAGAATATGTCTTAATTAATAGCAAACGTCAAAGAGTTGAGTGTTTTCGCCGTGGTGAAGCGGGATTGTGGATATTACAATCCTTTACACCAGAGACTAAGAAATATCAGTTAAAAAGTATCGATTTTGAAGGGGAAATGCTTACACTCTACGAAGATGTAGTTTTTGAATAGTAGCTTTTATTTTAAGCCTAAATCTTCTAAGATAGCTACAGCAGCAGCCTCACCTGTTTCGCAACCTCCTTCCATGTAACCTTGAGACTCCAGAGAGCAATGTTCGCCAGCAAAAAAGAGATTCCCCACTCTTTCTCCTTCGACACCATACATTTGCGTCCACTGTCCTACTTTATAGCAAGCATAAGAACCGCGATTATATTCTTCATCGTGCCAATGAGCGACGATCGGCTGACGATCGCTTTGTCTAACATTACTAATACCAGGAAAAACTGATTCTATTTGCGCTAAAAACTCTCGTTCGTGAAATTCTGGTGTTTTTGTCGCTAGAGATACACCATGCTTACCACCAGCGAAATTAGTGATCGTACTTTCTCCTTGAGTTAAACGACTTAGAGAACTTTCCCAAGTGTTTTGGAAATCAAGATCGGTAAAAACGCTGGCTGTTGAATTATAGCGATCGCGCCAAATTTTTTCTTGATAGCTAGTAATTAATTTAGAATTAGTACCGTAGCCTATATTATCTATAGCTAGTTTTTTAGCTGGAGGTAAATCCACTTTCAGATCTACCTGACGCAACATAGTAAAGGGCAGAGTTAATAAAACTCTTTCGTATTTGCGATCGAAGGTTTTGCCATCAGTACGTAAACTTACTAAATAACGACCGTCAGACAGAGTTTTTATCGATTCTAAAATCGTCTCCGTTTCTACTGAATTATGGAATAATTTGGCTATTTTTTGTGTTATTTGAGAATTACCTCCTTCGATCGTGTAGTGTTCATCGCTTTCGCCATAAAGATCGAATTTATCCGATTGAGCGCCAATTAAATAGATAAGATTCAGACAAGATTGTTCTTGTGCTTCTAGTCCATATTCCACTTTATAAGCAACTTCTAATAACTGACGAATTGTTTCTGTTGTATCGGGAATACTAGCCAAATATTCAGAAATCGATTGAGAATCTAAGGCAGTAACCGCAGGAATAGGAGTTTTGTAACTTTCAAAATCGGCGATCGCCTCTAAGTCTTTACTTATTTGTTGCGCTACAGGTGCAAAATCATCAACAAGCTTGGACAGAGGAATTTTATTGCCATTGAAAAAGCAAGTATCCTCGATCGAGTTTTTCTCAATCGTCTTAATATCGACTATGGTTAAACCCAATTCCTGCGCCAATTTGCGAATAGAAACGTGATTGCTATCAATAAATTCTCCTCCCAACTCAACAGTGATTGATGTACCTGCTGCACGAGGAAGACTATAAATTCTACCGCCGATTCGCCTTCTGGCTTCAATAATATCGACAGCAACTCCAGCTTTTTGCAAGCGATAAGCCGCCGTCAAACCAGCAATCCCTGCACCGACAATTAATACTGATGGTGTTTTCGATTTAGCCAATACCAAATTATCTTGCTCTCTCCAATTAGAAACAGCGATCGCAGTAGCAAAACCCAAACTACCTTGTAGTAGACGACGACGAGAAGTTTTTTGCTTGAATATTTCTAAGAGTTCTGTGGTAGGAATGCCCTTTTTTCGAGAAATTTGTTCGATTCGATAAGCTTTACGTAAAATGCTAATTAAAGAGGATTTACTCATGGTGGCGCGATCGAATTTATTGTTTGATGATTTCCACCATGATGTTATTTGTTGCTCTTCTGATTTGTTATTTTGTTGCTGATGTTAGTAGAAAATTAATCTAGGTTAACGATATATGCAATCTAGATGACAAATTTTCTATATCGTCCAATCTTCCGTTACCAAACCTGGAACTTTACCAAAATCCCTGACATTTCCCTTGAAAAAATTTAGTCTTGTTTAAGTAGTTGATAGGAATTGTAAAGATTATGGTACAGCAATCACCGTAAAATCAGCTTGATGCTCTGCTAGTTCCGCAGCCGTTGGTCGGAGAAAAAGCTGATGAGCAAACAGATTTTGGGAAGCTAAAATGCTATTTTAAATTTAGGTTTTAAATGCTCAACTTAAAAAATTTTCTGTTGCTAAATCAAAAAGATATAGCAGTTCTCGGTTGAGTGAGATACACCTCGGTGGAGGAAGGCAATAGGCAATAGGCAATAGGCAATAGAAACAACTGTATCTCGTTGATTTGAGAAACGCTATAAATCAACTACTCAAATATTCCACGCTGTTCAAAGATGTTAATTCGCGTTGGTTATGAATTTTTATTTGATGTGCCTTCACCTGCCCCCATGCTCTTGAAGCTTTACCTGCATCCATCGCAGCTCTCGAAGGTAAAAAAGCCCGAGAGACTGAGAATTGAACCAGAGATTGATGTGGAAGAATTTGTTGATGACTTCGGCAATCGGGTAGGTCGCCTCGTCTTGCCAGCAGGTCGTGTGCGCTTCTGGAATGAGGCTGTGGTCTCAGACAACAGCCAGCCCGATACAGTTAATTGTAATGCTCAAGAGATAGCTGTGGAATCCCTACCCGTGGAGGTACTTCCCTATTTACTCGGTAGCCGCTATTGTGAAGTCGATCGCCTTTCCGACATTGCTTGGAAAATCTTTGAGCGAACACCAACTGGCTGGAGACGGGTGCAAGCTGTTTGCGATTGGGTTCATGACCACGTGAGCTTTGGCTACGAGTATGCTCGCTCGACCAAAACTGCCTATGAAGTTTACACTGAGCGCACTGGAGTCTGCCGCGATTTCGCGCACTTGGCAGTTACCTTGTGTCGCTGTTTGAATATCCCGGCTCGATACGTGGCTGGCTACCTTGGCGATCTCGACATCCCGCCTCAACCCTCGCCTATGGATTTCAGTTCCTGGTTCGAGGTCTACTTGGATCATCAATGGTACACCTTTGATGCCCGTCACAACTTCCCTCGCGTGGGACGAATCTTAATGGTTCGAGGACGCGATGCGGTAGATACTGCCTTGACTACCTCATTTAAGCCAATTAATTTGGCTAAATTTACGGTTTGGACCGATGAAGTCCCAGAAATGCAAGTGGCTTCAGACGCTAATTAAGCTCTTAATAGAGGATAAAAGGCGAGCGATCAGTGGTCAATTACCAGTTTTGGTTAATTAATGTAAAGTGTCAGTTATCTATCTCACTGGCGTTATAATTAAGCATCAAACGCGGTTTTTTAGGTCTTTTTTTCCATTTAATTACTTACCTCATGCTTCTATCGAGTGGCTAGATGTGAAGCGCTTGAAGTATCGGAGCAGGGGCATCTGTTTGTTTGTCAAATTGTTTGCCATAAGGATACCTTGCTATGACTGCCCCTCTACTATCTATTCAAAAACTTAGCCCAAACAATTTGCCTTTTCCTGCATATTTTGTTGCCAGTACTGCCCCTATTAATATCGAAGACAATATTGAAGCTCGGCAAGACGATCTTACCCGTGATTTTGCATGTTTAAACGAAATTTCTCAACATTTGCAAAAACATAAAGGTGATGCAGAAATTTTAATTGTCATACATGGCTATAACACCAGCAAAACAGGCGTAAAAAACTGGTTTGAAAGTATCGCTCAACATCTTGCCAGTCACTACAGCAAAAGTCGCTCTGATGGGTTACTTCTAATTG
>CAZJTL010000003.1:0-75662 GCA_964548905.1 uncultured bacterium
TGATTGTGGTGATGATGGTCGTGGTCATGGTCGTGGTCGTGTCCGCAATCATGATGGTCGTGATGGTCGTGATGATCGTGGTCGTGATGGTCGTGTTGAGACTCTTCAGGCTCAAAATATCGATCCGATTCAAACAGACCGACACTAAGAATTAGAGGTAAAGCAACTTGAGAATTTTGAGAACGTAGAATTCTGGCATCTTGTTTGATATCTCTAATTCTAATTTCCAGTGAATCTACATCCGCCTCATCAACTAAATCTGTTTTATTGAGAATAATGATATCACCGTAAGCGATTTGGCTATAGGCAGCTTGAGAATTAAACAGATCCAAACTGTAATTAGCTGAATCGACCAGAGTAATAATAGAATCGAGACGAGTCATCTCGCGTAATTCCGTCCCCAAAAAAGTCAGTGCTACAGGTAACGGATCTGCTAATCCTGTAGTTTCTACAACCAAATAATCAATTTTTTCTTCTCGTTCGAGGACTTTATAAACTGCGTTAACTAAATCTTCGTTGATCGTGCAGCAGATACAACCGTTATTCAATTCCACCATATTTTCGTCAGTGGAGACAATCAATTCATTATCAATGCCAATTTCACCGAATTCGTTAACTAGAACTGCCGTTTTAAGTCCTTGTTGATTGGTAAGAATGTGATTGAGTAGAGTTGTCTTACCGCTACCGAGAAAGCCAGTAATAATGGTTACGGGTAAACCTTTTTTTGGGGCTTCTATACTTTCGAGGTTAGGCTGAGTACCGACTGTTTGCATAAACTTCGCAAAGAAAACGTCAGAATATAGGAAGATTAGATCGTATCTCTATTATTGCCTAATTGTACTAGTTGAATTAATCACATCGTCATGACCTTAACGATTTACAATACTCTAACCCGTCAAAAAGAACCATTTCAACCTCTAGAAAATGGTAAGGTGCGGATGTATTGCTGTGGCATTACCGTCTATGATTATTGCCACCTCGGTCATGCACGGACTTGTATGGTTTGGGATGTAGTGCGTCGCTATTTAGAGTGGCGTGGTTATGCGGTGCAATACGTCCAGAATTTTACTGATATTGATGATAAGATTCTTAACCGAGCTAAAGAACTAGGAACTTCGATGGAAGAAGTTTCAGAACGCTTTATTAAGGCATATTTTGAAGATATGGAGCGTTTAGGGGTTAGAAACGCCGATGATTACCCCCGTGCTACCCATTCGATCGCTGGCATTCAAAATTTAGTTTCCGAACTCGAACAAAAAGGTTTCGCTTATCCCGCCGATGGCGATGTGTATTTCTGTGTCTGTAAGTTTCATGGCTATGGTAAGCTTTCGGGAAGAAAGTTAGAAGATATGCTTGCTGGTGCTAGTGGTAGGGTTGAAGTAGAAGATCCAGAAGCATCTAAAAAGAAAGATCCCTTTGATTTTGCTCTCTGGAAAGCCGCCAAACCTGGAGAACCTGCTTGGGATTCACCTTGGGGAAAAGGTCGTCCTGGCTGGCATATCGAATGTTCGGCAATGGTGAGAGAAAAGCTAGGAGAAACGATCGATATTCACGTTGGCGGTAGCGATTTGATTTTTCCTCACCACGAAAACGAAATTGCTCAATCGGAAGCCGCTAATGGTCAGCTTTTAGCCAATTATTGGATGCACAATGGCATGGTTAAAGTAGACGGCGAGAAAATGGCAAAATCCTTGGGCAACTTTACCACCATTAGGGATTTACTCGATCGCCCAGTCGAACCGATGGCAGTACGTTTATTTATCTTACAAGCTCATTACCGAAAACCAGTCGATTTTACTGCCGAAGCGATCGAAGCAGCTACTAATGGTTGGGAAACACTTAAAGAAGGATTATTATTTGGCGATCGCTATGGCAAACAGTTAGGTTGGGATTTATCTAGTCAAAACCCTCAAGAGGCGATCGATACAACTATTACTCAAGAGTTTCAAGCAGCAGTCGATGACGATTTTAACTTTGCTGGCGGTTTGGCAGTTTTATTTGAAATTGCTAAAGAATTACGCAAAGAAGGGAATCTGTTAGTCCATCAAGGCAAAACTGACGCTGATGAGTCAGAATTAAAACAAAAATGGCATACACTGAAGCAATTAGCAGATGTATTCGGTTTTCAAGCAGAATTTGTCGAAGATCGAGATGATACTGTAGGTGGTTTTAGCGATGCTGAGATTGAAGCTGTAATTCAACAGCGTACTGAAGCAAGAAAAAACAAAAACTGGGGGGAAAGCGATCGCCTTCGTGATGAGTTGAAAGCAAAAGGGATTATTTTGGTCGATAAAGCTGGTGGAGTGACTACATGGCATAGAGGATAAGTAGTCATGCTTGCATTAATTGGATGGTTGAGATAGGGATTAGGGATTAGGGGTTAGGGAAATATGGAATATAAGTAGTTGCACAAAATTAAATTCACAGGTGAGGGTAGGCAAAAGGCAATAGGCAAGAGGCAAGAGAAAATACAATTTGTGTAATTAATTGTGTTTAGGCACTTACAAATAATTAGGT
The DNA here is from genome assembly GCA_964548905.1 of uncultured bacterium. Taxonomy (GTDB): domain Bacteria; phylum Cyanobacteriota; class Cyanobacteriia; order Cyanobacteriales; family Xenococcaceae; genus CAZJTL01. The sequence goes on from CAZJTL010000003.1 coordinate 2,518, forward strand.
TCGAGATACTTAGAAGAAAGCAGTGCGATCGTAGCTGAAATGCTGATAGCTACCCTCCCTTTAAGCTGTCTTAACCCGAACTGAGGTTAAGTAGAATAAATCGACATTCAAATCACCTCAGTCTATATTGTGTTAGTAAAAGATTGACTTTAAGCATAGCCTCAGATTTTAGCTTGATCGTCCAACTACTAGCACCAGCCACCAAGACTAATGAAAATTGTAATTAAGATAACTCTAATTGCTTTGTTGTGGATTATTGTCGTCAGCCCTACCAAGATTTTTGGAGATACATTATTTAGATTACAAATGACTCATGCCTTATGGACAGGAAGCGAAGAAATTACTCTACCACCCAATTACAAACCTGAATCTAGATTAGATAATGTTGGTGTCGCAGGTGCAAATGGAAAACGATATATGTCCTATGAGGTGGGACAGTCCCTAATCATGCTTCCTGGTGATTGGTTAGGTTCTCAACTACACAAAGTCTTACCTAAAACAGACGAAAGTTTTTTAAGACGGGTAATTGTTAGCTGGACAATTTTTGTTCCTCTCAATCTTTTAGTAGTACTTGCTGGTTTTTGGTTGCTGAAATTATTTGAATTTCCACCCAAGCTAGCTGCTTTATCTAGTATTACTTGGTTATTGGGAACAACTGTTCTTAGTTACGTGCAGCAACCACAGCAAAACAATCAAGTCTTGCTGTTTGTAACTCTAGGCTATGCCTCCGTTTTAGCTTGTTTGCGTTACGGTAAGTTCTATTGGGCAATAGCCAGTGGTATGGCGTTAGGTGCTGCTGTGTTAATGAGGATGACAAGCGTTATTCACGTTTTGACAGTAGTTCTATTTTTCTTGGGTGGTTTAATTTATCAAAATCGAGGTAAACATAATCCGATCGCCATAATTAAATTATTGGGATGGTGGGTAGTCGGGTTTATTCCCTTAAATTTGTTAAGTAGATTTATTGATTACTTACGTTTTGGTAGTTTTTGGCTCAACGGGCAGGGTTCGGCGATTAAACAATTAAATAATGACCCGATTTTTGCTGGTTTGCCTTTATTACCTGCTAATTTTCCCTTTAATAATCCTCCCCATGTAGGTATTTGGGGAGTTTTGTTTTCTCCTGCTAAAAGTATTTTTATTTACGATCCTCTCTTATTGCCTTGCTCGATCTTAGCGGTTTTGTTCTGGAAGAGATTTTCTGTATATATTCAATGGTATTTAATTAACTGTCTGCTCAATCTTGCCCTTCATCTTGTCCTAACTAGCAAGCTGGATTTTTGGCATGGAGATCCAGGTTGGGGTGCCAGATATCATGTCACCTCTGTGCATTTGTTATTGATTCCTTTGATACCTGTCTTTTTAAAAACACTCTTAGGGTTGAAAAAACAGAAAAGATGGTTAATGCAGATAATTTTGTCCCTAGCAATTATGGCACAGGTAATCTCAGTAGTTTTTCGACCATCTGCAGAAGTGGGAAGAATTTATTTTGCTTCACCAGAAAGCTTTCTTGAGTTTCGGATGGGACAGAGGATTGTCAATGTTGCTTGTTTGATTAATCGTGGTATATCCGATCGCTGTCCAAAACTTTTAGAACCAGCTAATGCTGAACCTTTAGTGCGTAAAGCTACTTTATTACCCTATGGCTTTACTAAAGGTCAAAATCTGATTTGGGCGATTTGGATAACCATCCTCATGGCAGCGATCGCGTCTACTTTCTGGTTTTGTTTCTGGTCGATCGCGAGTTGATCCAGCTATCAGCTAATCCCTAGTTAACCGACTAAAATTATCTGCGATCGCCATCCACAAACTGACGTAATTGTGCTGAGTTCAGATGATAATGATAAGATAAGTACATCAAAAGAGCGATCGAAGTTGGTGCTAAAGATTAGCTTCTCAAAAAACACGCAGTCGAACAGATCGAATCAACAATCAGATCGGTTTATCTAGGAAATGGAAATATGGCACGTAAATCTATCGCCAAAGAAATCAATCTCAATGACTCTCAATATTATTTCAATCGAGAATTGAGTTGGTTAGAATTTAACTATCGCGTCTTAAATGAAGCTCTAGACCCTCGCACCCCTCTCTTGGAGCGTCTTAAATTTATGGCAATTTTTAGTGCCAATTTAGACGAATTTTTCATGGTAAGGGTAGCAGGATTGAAGCAGCAGGTAGAAGCAGGTGTTAGCAAACTAACCCCCGATGGTCGCACTCCCAGGCAACAATTGCAAGCGATCGCCGAACGCCTGCGTCCGATGATGAGCAAACAAGACCAACATTTTGAATCTACTCTACGCCAGGAATTAATTGGGCATAGTATTCATATCATCAATTATTTAGACCTCTCACAAGAACAGAGAAATTATCTAGACGAATTTTTTGAAGAACAAATTTTCCCCGTTCTTACTCCTTTAGCTGTCGATCCGAGTCATCCTTTTCCCTATATTTCTAATCTCAGCCTCAATTTAGCTGTAGTTGTTCAAGATCCAGAAACTGAAGAAGAATTATTTGCCAGGGTTAAAGTCCCCAAAGTTCTTCCTCGTTTCATCGAATTACCAGAAGAATTACGACAGAGATATAAGGGACAAGTTTCTGCTTGGACTGGTGTTCCCTTAGAACAAGCGATCGCTCATAATCTTGAATCCTTATTTCCTGGGATGAATGTACAGGAATGTTACACTTTTCGAGTGACTCGTAACGCCGATCTCGCCGTTGAAGAAGATGAAGCTGATGATTTGTTACTGGCGATCGAGCAAGAATTGCGAAAACGTCGTCTTGGTGGTTCGGTAGTACGCTTAGAAATTCAATCTTCTACCCCAGATAACGTGCGATCGATGCTGATCGATGAATTAGATGTCAAATCAGAAGATGTCTACGAAATTGATGGTTTATTGGGATTAGGAGATTTAATCTACTTTATGTCTCTATCCTTCCCCGAGTTGAAAGATCCACCTTGGAATGCTGCTGTTCCTCAAACTCTCCATCGTCTTAAAGATTTTACGATCGATAACGGTAATGCGGAAGCTGAGGATAGTGGCGATTTTTTTTCCCTAATTCGTGAAAAAGATATTTTGCTGCACCATCCTTACTATTCTTTTAGCCGTACCGTCCAGCGCTTTATTAATCAGGCAGCTTACGATCCTAATGTACTGGCAATTAAAATGACCCTATACCGTACAGCAGGCGACTCGCCGATCGTCAATGCTTTAATTGCCGCAGCAGAAAATGGTAAGCAAGTTGCTGTTTTAGTAGAATTAAAAGCTCGCTTTGATGAAGAGAATAACATTAATTGGGCGCGAAAACTGGAACAATCAGGGGTTCATGTCGTTTACGGTTTGTATGGCTTAAAAACCCATACTAAAGTGATTTTAGTAGTACGCCGCGAACAAAAAACGATTCGCCGTTATGTCCACATTGGTACAGGCAACTATAATCACAAAACGGCTCGTTTGTATACGGATCTGGGACTGTTGAGTTGTCGAGCAGAATTGGGAGCAGATTTAACCGATTTATTTAATTTTTTGACTGGTTATTCCAGGCAAAAGTCGTACCGTAAGTTATTAGTTGCGCCAGTTAATCTTAGAGAGCGGATGATCTCCATGATTCGGAGAGAAACTGAGAATTGTCTTAATGGCGGTACGGGAAGAATTGTTGCCAAAATGAACGCATTAGTCGATCCCAAAATTATTAAAACCCTGTACGAAGCTTCTCGGGCAGGAGTAGAAATAGACCTGATTGTCAGAGGAATGTGCTGTTTGCGTCCTGGAATTCCAGATATCAGTGAAAATATTCGAGTCATCAGCATTATCGGTCGTTTTCTAGAACATTCTCGCATTTTCTATTTTTACAACAACGGTCAAGAAGAAGTATATATAGGTAGTGCTGACTGGATGCCTCGCAATTTAGATCGACGAGTAGAAGCTGTAACACCAGTTCTCGATCTAGATATTGTTAAAGAATTACAAGAAATTTTGGGAGTAATGCTAGCAGACGATCGACAAGCTTGGGATTTACAAAGCGATGGCAGCTATATTCAACGTCAACCATTAGAAGCTCAAAGAGCGCAAAGTAGTCATCAAGTATTGATAGAAATGGCTAGGCAATCAGGAGTAAATTAAAAAATTTAAATCATTTTCCTTTATTGTATAGATCTCCGCTCGGCGTTAAGTTTCATGGTAAAAATCATTAGTCGTAAAACTTTAAGTGTTCAGCCAGTCTACGACATCGGCGTAGAAAAAGACCATAATTTTTTATTAGCTAACGGATTAATTGCCTCTAATTGTTTTAATAAATCCCACTCCACTGCTTACGCTTACGTTACCTATCAAACTGCCTATTTAAAAGCAAATTATCCTGTTGAATACATGGCAGCTTTGCTATCTGCCAGTAGTGATAACAAAGAAAAAATCGAAAAGTATCGGGAAAATTGTCAAAAAATGGGGATAGAAGTCCTACCTCCCGATATCAATCGCTCTCAAACCGATTTTACCCCTGTCGATCGCCAGATTTTGTTTGGGTTATCAGCAGTACCGACAGTAGGACAAGGAGCGATCGAAAATATTTTAAAAGCAAGAGAAGCAACTGGCAGATTTCAATCTCTAGCGGATTTTTGCGAACGGGTAGACTTACGCGTAGTTAACCGTCGTGCTTTAGAAACTTTAATACACTGCGGCGCATTCGATCGCCTGCAAAACAACCGCAGACAATCGATCGCCGATTTGGAATTACTGATTACTTGGGCGCAAAATCGTGCTAAAGAAAAAGAAAGCGGACAAATGAATTTGTTCGATTTGATGGGAGATAAGAGGGCAGAAACTAACAACCAGCAAAATAGTTTCGAGCAAGCACCAAGCGCTCCAGCAGTTGCAGATTATTCTATTCAAGAAAAATTAAAAATCGAAAAAGAGACTTTAGGTTTTTACGTTTCCGATCATCCCCTCAAATCCATCAAAGAAGCAACCAAAATCTTATCCCCCGTTAATTTAAGTCAGTTAGAAGAGGAAAAAACTCGCAAGAAAATTAGCGCTGTGGTGATGTTAATTGCTGTTAAAAAACACGTTGTAGCTGCAACAGGTAAACCGATGGCTTTTATCAAGATGGAAGATGTTTCGGGAGAAATTGAAGGGGTAGTTTTTACTGATGCCTATGAAAAAATAGAAAAAGTTTTAAAAGAAGATGCTCGTTTAATTATTTGGGGAAAAGTTGATAAAAGAAACGATCGCCTTCAGCTAATTGTAGATGATGCTGAACCAGTAGAAGATGTCCGTATGGTAATCGTGAGAATGACATCTCAACAAGCTTTAGACGCTTCAGCCCAGAATCTTCTTAAAGTAATTTTACAACAATATTCAGGCGATCGAAATCAGGTCAAAGTACCAGTAGTAGCCGTAGTTAGTCATGGTGGCAAACATTCTTTTGTTCGTTTTGGTGAAAAATTCTGGGTACAAGACTATGATGGAGCAGTCACATCTCTAAATGACGCTGGATTCTTAGCCGATGCTGAACGCTTAATTCCTAGTGTTAGATAGTTTATGGTTGATTGAATAATTGCCCTCTTTCACCTATACTTTGATGTCTGTGGATACTGTTTTGAAAGAGTGAATAGCCAAACACCAAAGTTTATTGATTTATTTTCTGGTATTGGAGGGTTTAGACTTGCTTTTGAACAAGCTAGATATGAATGCGTCTATTCTTGTGAAATTGACTCAGCTTGTCAAGAAGTATATTGGAAAAATTTCGGAGAAAAACCAAAACCCGATATTACTAAAATTGCTCCCCAAGACATACCAGATTTTGATGTTTTAACCGCAGGTTTTCCTTGCCAGCCTTTTAGCATTTGTGGCAAGAGACAAGGTTTTCAGGATACGCGAGGTACACTTTTTTTTCATATATGCGAAATTATAGAAGCGAAACAGCCAAGCGCGATCTTACTAGAAAATGTTAAGCATTTACTTCATCATGATAAAGGTAAAACTTTAGACATAATTTTATCTTCTTTAGAAGATTTAGGATATTTAGTGGATTACAAAATTCTCAATGCTAAGGATTTTGGGTTGCCTCAAAATAGAGAAAGAATTATTATCATTGCCACCCAAGAAAAAAGATTTAATTTTAGTTTAATTAAAACTATTCAACCTATTCCTAAATTAAAAAATTTTTTGTGTTTACAACAAGATTTTGAATATTTAAAGGCCGAAGAATATACATTAATTGAAACTCCCAATCAACAAGATTCAGGTTTAATTTTTGTAGGATATCGTAGTAATAAAACTATTTGGAAAAAGGGTGTAAGACCAAATACTCATCACCTTTCTAGAGTTCATCATCAGCCCAATCGTATTTATTCTACAGAAGGGGTTCATCCTACTATTCCATCACAAGAAACATCAGGTAGATTTTTTATTTATATTCCCGAACAAAATTCTGTTCGTAAACTTACAATTCAAGAATGCTACAGAATTATGGGATTTCCACCTGATTTTCAGATTCATCCAGTACTAGGATCTGCTTATAAGCAAGTGGGTAATTCTGTTTGTATTCCTATGATCTATGAATTAGCTTTTCAAATTAAGCAACAAATACTTTCATTAGATTCTCATTTTACTAAGATAAAACCTTTTTTCAATATTCCAAATAAAATAGTTCAACTAGAAATTGTAGGTGTCACTCCAGTGAATCACAAAGAAAAGCTTTTGCAGCTATACGATCGAGCGATTGATGTGGAGCCTATTGAAGATGAGATTTTAAATGAATATAAACAATTTATTAGTGTAATAGCAGACAATTGTTCTAAACAAAAAGGTGTCTATACTGTTTTATTAACCTTATTAGTACATAAAGTTCTTTTTCCTAGTCAGGATATTAGATTTCATCAATCAAATATGACTGGAGGTTTTTCGGGTAGAACTATAGATACTCAATACATTACACCAACTTTAAAAGAACTGGGACTTCCATCTATGGCAGAAAGTGGTTGGCTTACTCGTTCTTTAGAACAACCTCATCCCTATAATTTAGATTACAAAGGAAACATTAATAATCAAAGTGTTAAACAAGCTTTCCTTCATTTGATTGATTTTATCCAAAATAATCCAGCTAAAGCTGAATTTGTTACTATATTACTTCTACATCAAATTAGACAAGTTACTCAAGCTAATCAAATTAAGATGATAAAAATTGATAATGCTGATAAAATTAGCATTGTCACATTAATCCACTCTTTAGAAGACCATTTTAGTTTTAATTACAAAACTTCTGGGGCCTCTAAACTACCAGTAATTGCCTTTTACGCGATTTATCAAAGTTTAATTCAAGAAGTAGAAAGATATAAATCCTGTTATTTAGAAACATTAGGTAGTCATACAGCATCAGATCTAACTTCTAAAAAATCAGGAGATATAGAAATTTATGATAAAAATAAAAACTTACTAGAAGTACTAGAAATTAAACATCAAAAAAATATCGATCTGGCAATAGTGTTAAATGCTAAAGAAAAAATCATAAAATATAATCCCAGAAGATACTACATATTGACATCTGGAGAGATTAAGCAATCAGAATTAGATAAAATAAATACAGAAATAAAGTTAATAGCCGATCAACATGGATGTCAAATTATTATTAATGGAATTATACCAACTTTAAAATACTATTTAAGGCTAATTACTTCTATAGAAAATTTCATAGAAAATTACTCAAATTTATTAGAAATAGATCGAGAATTACAAAGCATTCATAAAGTTAAATGGAATGAAATACTTAATAGTATTTCTCAAAAAAATATATAGCAATCGGAAATACTGAGGAAGCGTTATTTCAATCTGAGTTAGGTACAATGGACACAAGGGAACAGGAACAGATTATGCAGATTACTACATCTTGGGAACAGAAAGGGCAAAGCAATACAATATTACGTCTACTTAACCGTAAACTGGGTAATCTGCCAGAGGAAATCGCCACAAGGATTAAATCTTTAGAACCGAATCAATTAGATTCTCTGACAGAGGATTTGCTTGATTTTGAAACTTTTGACGACCTTGAGCGATGGTTGAGTAATAATTGTTAGTTTTTAGAGATGCTCTAGTTCTTTAATTCTTAATCACATATTTAAAGCCGTTGGGTTTCACTTCGTTTTACCCAACCTACAGAGCGGCGATCTATGGTTGATTGAATAATTGCCGCGATCGCTCTCTGAAAAATGCTAATTAAAAAGCGATCGCGCTAAAATTGAATCCTAAATTTCAATTATCTTCCTACAAGATATGAGCGCAATAGTTTTAAATATTCCTGCGATCGCTAAATTTAATGACGAGCAATTCTATCAACTCTGTCAAGCAAACCGAGATTTAAGGTTTGAACTTACTGCGACAGGAGAATTAATCGTTATGCCACCAACGGGAGGAGCGACAGGAAAACGTAATTCAGACATCAATTTTGAATTATCACTTTGGAATCGACAAACAAATTCAGGTGTAGTTTTTGATTCTTCTACTGGTTTCAAACTTCCCAATGGCGCAAATCGTTCTCCCGATGCTGCATGGATTCCAATAGAAAAATGGAATGCTCTAACACCCGAACAAAAAGATAAATTTTTGCCTTTGTGTCCAGATTTTGTTATTGAATTGCGTTCTTCCACCGATGTCTTAAAAACGCTTCAAGATAAGATGCAAGAATATATAGATAGTGGTACTCGTTTGGGTTGGTTGATTAATCCTCAAGAAAAACAAGTAGAAATTTATCGACAAGGAAGAGAGAAAGAGGTTTTAGATAATCCTATGAATCTTTCGGGTGAGGATATTTTGTCTGGATTTGTTTTGAATTTGCAAATGATTTGGTAGAACTATAAACTGTTCCAAAAACTGAATGTGCGATTCGTCCAGACTAAATTTAGCTTAAACCACTCTTTATTTATTTCTCACACAGGCGCAGAGAAGAATAATCACATTGACGCTAATAGTCATTCAACGCATCATAGAGTCGGGAAGTCGTCAATTAAGTAGGTTCTTAATCTTGAGTAGTTTAAACTTTGCCCTAATCACCCCTAGTTACACTCCAGACTTTGAAAGATGTCGCTTGTTGTGTCAAAGTGTAGAGCAATTTATTCCCCCTGAAATTAAACACTATATTATTGTCGAACAAAGCGATCTCAAGCTTTTTCGTCAATTGGAAAAACCCAATACTGAAATATTAGTAGTTGAATCAATTATTCCTTGGTGGATTAGGCGTATACCTGTTTATCGGAAGAGTTGGTTCAGTCTGAAAACGCTTCCTGTCCGCAATTGGATTATGCAGCAGATTGTCAAAATTGCGGTGATTCAACAGATTGAAGCAGAGATTTCGGTAATTGTGGATTCGGATGTAGCTTTTGTCCGTCCTTTAAGGGATGAACATTTTATCCGTGATGGTAAAGTCAGACTTTTCCAAGATGTAGTAGGAAATGAGATTCAAAAAAATTGGCATCGTAAATGGCATGAATCTGCTAGTCGTTTGTTGGGTTTACCCGATGTAGACCCAACTATCCCCGATTATATCGGTCATGTCATCTTTTGGAAGCGCAATCATGTCATCCAGATGTGCGAGCATTTAGAGAAGGTTTCTGGGAAGTCTTGGATGGAAACTCTGTTTAATACTTGGAATCTTTCTGAGTTCGTACTGTATGGAATTTTTGTCGATCGCATTCTCAAAGATAAGTCCGAGCATTATTTGGAATCAGAAAATCTCTGTCACGATTATTGGTTTACTGAATCTCTTTCTCCAGAGCAATTACAAGAATTTTTTCAAGGAATTCGTCCCGAACACATAGCTGTTATGATCTCTGCTAAGTCAGGAATGTCTGCTGCTGATTATAGCCATTTAGTCGAACAACTCAGGCACACAGATTAAATGATCTTGATGAGTATAAATTAAGTTTTCTCGACGTAATTGTCCCATCAAACGGGTGACAGTGACTCGACTAGCGCCGATCGCGTTGGCAATTTGAGAGTGAGTTAGAGCAAAAGGTAAACAATAACCTTGTTCTGTTTGTTCGCCGTGTTCTTCGATCGATAGTTTTAAAAAATTTAACAGTCGATCGCTAGTATTTGTTTGCACGAGAACGCTCAAAAATAATAATTGTCGTTGGTATTGATAAAAAAATGCTTCTAAAACTTCCCGACGAAAATCAGTCCAATTATCTAGATCGCTCCAATGCAACCAAATTACTGAAGTGAGATCGACTTGACCGTAAGCTTCAATCGTAAAAGGGTTACGAACGATAATATCAAAGGGTTGTCCTTCGGCAACTAAACCTAAAAATGCCGTTTCTGTAGAATTATTGTTCTGGATCGTACTTGTCAGTCGAATCGCTCCTCTTTTTACTAGATAAAGTAGTCCCTCTCTAGCTGGAATTAATTCGTCCTTATAAAAACTATTGTTACGATAATTTTGTCTAGCCCAATCACTAATTTGTTGTCTAATTAAAAAAGGACGAGAAGACCTTGGCGATCTGGAGAAAGAGTCCATAAGCAACTGAAAAACTGAAAATACGAAAATTTTCTTTTCTTAACTAAACTTTGCTTTTGTTGTGGCAAATAATAATTTTTATGAAAAATTTTATTGTTTAAATTGGCGAATTAATCGTCAATGCTTGTCAATTCAAGCTCTGATTGTAAAGTATTTAGTAAACTCAATAGATGAATTTTTATTAAAAAAACTTGTAAAAAAAGATACTTGTATTAGCCTACAAAAAAAGGAGATTGAGTTACATAGGTTTTGCGATCGAGGAGAAATTATTTATCGTTGCTCGATCGCCTATCAATTAGCACCAATACTCGAATTATCATCACAAGAAACTGCTCAACAGTTAGTTGACTTTTTAGTAACCAGCTACCAAAAAACACAACTTCCTTCGGGAGAGACAAGAGAAACTCATAACACTGTTGCCTCTTGCCTTTTGCCTTTTGCCTCTGAATCTTACTCATCTTTGAAGATTAAAGCATCATCCCCAGGATGGATTGATTTTTGTGCAGATAGATTGTTTTTAGCCAATTGGTTGCAGAAATTGAGCGAATTTAACCTCCCTTCATCTTTGTCTCTAACCAACAACCTATCCCCCTGCCTTCTCCCCAAGAGAGTTGAGCCTTTTATCTTACAATACGCTCATGTACGCTCTTGCTCCCTGCTGCGTTTGGGAGAACAAACAGGGTTAATTAAACTTCAAGATCGTCAATTTACTCAGGGGATTTGGCAAATAGAACAACCATTTCCTATTCCTTGGCTCGATCGAGAGGGTAATTTTCTGCTGGTGCATTTTGCGGAAACTAAACTAATTCTAGAATTATTGGCGGCTATAGATGCTTTATACGCTTTAGGTATTAAAGGGAACAGGGAACTCTTAACAGGGAACAGTGCATTGACTGTATTAAAAAGTGCAAGTTTGTTTAAAAATGCTTTGTCCTTAAGTGAAGCTTTTCTAGAATTTTGGGATAATTGCCGAATTTATGAAGAGAATACTGGCAAAAAATCTCAATTAGTTCTAGCAAGATTAGGATTGCTTGCTGCTGTTCAGTTATTGCTGAAAATCTTAATTGAAGAATCGATTGGTATTGCTGCTTTGGTAGAACTGTGAAAAAAAATTTTTTCTCAAAAGCATTGACAGTTTTTGAAGCCCTAAATTATATTATTGGGCGTGTGAGGAGCGAACCAGTTAGGGAGTCGAGACGAAACACGGCAAGTCGTTGACTCCCTTCCTGATTTCATTTATTCGAGTTTTTGCTATCTTTTACTTGTATTCGAGTAGAGAAAATCTTCTACTTCTGATGCAGTTGGTTGAGCAGCGATCGCCCCAGGTTTAGTAGTTGTTAACCCACCAACAGCACAAGCATAAATAACTATATCTCTAGCTATTTGCGGATTGGCAAGACCAGAAATTTTCTTTTTACATAACTGATGCAGGAAACCAGCCAAAAAAGCATCTCCTGCACCTGTAGTATCTTGTACGCTAACTTTGGGAGGAGTAACCTTGCCTTCATTGTCACTGAGACAATAGCCGACATCACCAGCGCCTCTAGTTACTAAAACACCTTCTACGGTATCGAGTTGGTAACAGATCGCTCCCGCATCGGTAGTATTAAATAGCCATTTGGCTTCCTCATCGGTAAGCTTGAGAAAATCAATATATTGCCAAAGTTTTTTGATTAAGGGTAGCGCTTCGTTGGCATCCCGCCAAAACATTGGTCGCCAATTAATATCTAAGACAATTTTCATATTATATTGATCTGCCAGCTCAAGAGCGCGGAAAATGGCTGCTCTGGTTTGAGGATAAGCTAATTCTAAAGTACCCAGAACCAAATATTCTGCATCTAGAAATAATTGCTCTGGTAAAGACGAGGCATTTAGATAAGCATCAGCAAAGCGATCTGGTTCTAAACCCCCAAAGCCAGCAAAAGAGCGATCGCCAGTCTCAGAACGCAGCACATACACATTTCTAGTAGGTGCTGTGAGATGGCGCTGTACGCCCCTAGTATCCACTCCAATCGATTCTAAAAGCTGGACTAGTCGATCTCCTGGCTCGTCTTTACCGACACAGCCAAGAAAAGCTGCTGGTGTTCCCAATTTAACTAAAGCAGAGGCGACATTAGCTAATGCGCCCCCTGGATAAGGAGTCCACGATGCTACTTCAGACAATAAACGCCCAGCTCGATCGGCAAGCAGATCGAATAAAATTTCGCCTAAACAAAGAATACGAGGAGGATTAGTCACGATCGATCGATAATAATCTCAACTTTCCTTCCCAGCGTACACTTAGTGCGATCGATTTCTAAATTTCACCACGAATTTCTTCAACAATGCCATCACGCATGACAACTTCTACGTTCATTTTTTTAACTAAGTTATCTCCCTTATCAAGACGAAATACGCTTTCCATCTGTGCTTGAACTACTTCTTGCTCCAATTCTAATAATTGGATTTGTTGCAATTGTTGAAGTAGCTGACTTTTTTTATCGAGAATTTCATTTTTTTTCTGATTGACTTGCAATTGAATGCTTTCAATCTGCTGCATCACTTGAGCAGAAGGAGGCTTGAGATTATTTTTTTGAATTTCTTCTACGGTTCTTTGCGCCTGCATTTCTAATTGCTGCATTTGTCCATCTAACTGAGACACTTGTGCTTGTAATTGTTGCTGTACTTCTTCTTTCCAACGAGGAGTAACGATCGCCTTAACAGTAACTGGTCGTTTTAAAAGTAAACCTGTTCCAGTATTCATAATTTATTTCCTTGAATTGTTCCTTGTCATTTGTCTTCGGTTACTGGTTAATTGTCAACTCCCTTCGGGAGAGGGAACAGGGAGCAGGGAGCAGGGAGCAAGGGGAGCTTCGGTGTGCGGAAGAGGTTTCGGTGTGTAGGGAGACGGGGAGACTGGGAAAAAAATGATACCCTATTGCCTATTGCCTCCTGCCTCTTGCCTAACTGCTGCCTGCTGCCTGCTGCCTGCTCCCTTTTTCTACAATGAACCATGAACTATCAACTAAACATCCCTTCAATTGATTGACGATAGCACTCAGCAACTACGTTACGTTTAATTTTTAAAGTTTGTGTCATCATGCCATTAGCTTGGGAAAATGGTTCGACGATAAATTTAAACACACCAATGCGATCGTCTGGACGATATCCAGGGCGATTTTGTACCTCACGATTGAGTTCGGTGCGAAATAAATCGAGAATGGCTTTATTGTTTAAGTCGCTAGTTTCTGCATCTGCTGGAGTAATACCTGGATCGGGAATGTTGAGGTTGAGTTGTTGTTGTTTTGCCCATTCTTGCAGTGCTTCGAGATTGGGTACAATTAAAGCACCTAGCGATCGCTGGTCTTGTCCTACTAACATAATTTGAGCGACATAAGGACTTCGCAAGCAAGCATCTTCGATCGGCTGTGGCTCAATATTTTCCCCATTAGAAAGCACGATCGTATCTTTTGCTCTTCCTGTAAGTACTAAATCGTTATCTGCTGTCACCCAACCCAAATCACCGCTATCAAACCAGCCTTCAGAGTCGATCGCTTTTGCGGTCGCTTCTGGTTTTTTATAGTACCCTTGCATTACTTGGGGTCCGCGAATTAAAACTAAACCTGTTTTTCCTTGGGGTAAAGTGACACGAGTTTCAGGATCGACGATGCGAATTTCGGTTTGGGGAAGGGGTTTTCCAGACGAACCGCGTAAATTGTGTTCTCGACTACGAGCATTAGTAACGGGAGCAGTTTCTGTCAATCCATAGCCGACAATGAGGGGGATATTGACAATTTCATAGAATGTATCGAGATACATTGCCAAAGAGCCACCGCCGCTTACTAAGACGTTTATATTTCCTCCTACAGCAGCGCGAATTTTACCATAAGCAAGGCGATCGGCTAGGGCGTGGAGAGGTGCTAGCATCTTCGCTTTTACTTTAGCCTTAAGACGTTTGCTAGCAGAAACATGGAAATGCTCTAAACTCATATTATTAGCAATTCGCTTAGCTATAATGTAGCGTTCTGAGTTTTTCAGGAAAAAGCTAATTAATTTTTGGCGCGATCGCGGTTGTTCGCTTAATTGTTTTTGAATTCCTTCGTAAAGGGATTCCCATAACCTCGGTACACCAACCATAATCCGAGGTTGGAATTTTTGCAGGTCTTTTTTAAAATTACGAAGATTGGTATAAGTTAGGGTACAACCACGGGAGAGCAAAAAATATTCGCAACTGCGTTCGTAGACGTGCCAACTAGGAAGAATACTGAGAAAGCGATCGCCTGGTTCTGTATCAATTCGGGTTTCCAGAGTATTAATTTGATGCATTAAGTTACCGTAAGAGAGCATTGCACCTTTTGGTTGACCAGTAGTCCCAGAAGTGTAAATTAGAGTAGCTAAGCTTTGTTTAGTTAATTGGACTGGTTGAAAACTATGCTTTGCTCCCAATTCCATTAATTGCTCAAAATTGAAAACCTGACAATTCTCGATCGCGGGTGGAGTTTCACTAGAGAGTAAAATTACTAAACGTATTGGTAATTGAGCTAAATTGGCTGTCAGTCTAGCGAGGGTTTTTACATCTTCGACTACCAAAGCAATGCTGTCACTATCTTGTATGATGTAGAGTAATTCTTGTGTTTCAGCACTGGCAGAACGAACGGCATTAGCTGCACCAGTAGCCATAATTCCTTGATCGGCAATGAACCAACGAGGACTATTATCAGCGATTAAGGCAATTTTCTCGCCTGGTGCGATCGAGAGTGCTTGTAAGGCGGCTGCAAACTGTTGAATTTGCTGGTTTAATTGGGTGTAAGTAAGTTTTACTTGTGTTTTGCCATTAGGATCGTCAAGGGCAAGAATATCGCCGAAACGCTGCGCCGTCAGCGACCAAATTTCAGCTAAAGAGTTTACTGAAGAATAATCAATTAATTGCTCTCGATCGCTCATCTGAGTTAAGTATGTAGGATTTTAAAATGGTGAAATAACCATAAAACTAGCATATTCGCGATCGACGTTTTCTGATCCAACCAGAAAAACATTGGCGGGAATCCCCAGATCATTTAGACTCCAGTGGTAGAGCGATCTTCTTATTTATCGGCGTTTATCGGTGTTTATCTGTGGACTTTTTTACTCAGAAACTACATTTCATAACCAAACAAATTAGGGTCAATTTCCGATAACTTTAAATCATTCAACCCATATTCAGCCCAACGTCTTTCTACCATAGCTGCTACATCTGGATCGGATTCCAAAGGCGCACCCCATTCATGGTTAGTTTCTGGAGACATCTTGGTAGTTGCATCAATACCCATTCTTCCACCCAAACCAATCTTCTGGCTGGCAAAATCGAGAGTATCAAAGGGTGTTTCTGGCAAAATAAACACATCTCTAGACGGATCGACTTTAGAACTAATTGCCCAAACTACCTGACGCGGATCGCGAATATTAATATCCTTATCGACAACAATCACAAACTTGGTGTAAGTAAACTGAGGTAAAGCACTCCAAAAAGCTAAAGCTGCCCTTCTTGCTTGTCCTGGGTATGCTTTATCAATAGAGATAATCGCTGCTTTGTAGCTTAATGCCTCCATTGGCAAGAAAAAGTCAACAATTTCCGAGACTTGTTGTCTGAGGATTGGAGTGTAAATACGATTGAGGGCGATCGCCATCATTGCTTCTTCTTTGGGAGGGCGACCGCTAAATGTGGTTAAATAAACAGGGTCTTGACGATGAGTCAGGCAATGGAAGCGAATTAAAGGCGAATCTTCTACGCCGCCGTAATAACCCATATGATCGCCAAAAGGACCATCTGGTAGCATTTCGCCAGGGGTAATCGTGCCTTCTAAAACAAATTCTGAATCGGCTGGCACTTCTAGATCGAGAGTTTTACACTTAGCTAATTTGACTCCCGAACCTCCATATAATCCTGCAAATAACCATTCAGATAAATCTACAGGGATAGGTGTAGCGGCTGCCATAATCATCAGTGGATCGACACCCAGGGCGATCGCAATTTCTAATTTTTTACCAGCTTCCGCCGCTTTACGTAAATGTCTGGCACCACCTCGTACCGATAACCAATGAACGGTCATGGTATTTTTTGATTGTAATTGCAGACGATATACACCGACGTTAGGAGTACCTGTTTCACAATCCTTGGTAATTACTAATCCCAGAGTAATAATTTTGCCTGCATCTTGAGGGTAGGGACGAATCAAAGGTAATGTGTTTAAATCTAAATCTTCTTCTTTAATAACTACCTGTTGGCAAGCAGGGAAAAAATCTCTACCAGGTTTCGCTTTAAGGACATCAAAGAGAACTTTGCCAAAGTCTACTGCTTGAGAAATCTTTTTCGGCGGTTTTGGTTGTTGCAACATTGCCAGCTTTTTGCCCAAAGCCTCTAATTCTTGGGGTTGTTGCATATTCATCGCCCAGCAAATACGTTCCACTGTTCCCATCAAATTAACAGCGACGGGAAAAGATGAGCCTTTGACATTCTCAAATAATAAGCCAGGGCCGCCTGCTTGTAGCATTCGATTGGAAATTTCTGCAATTTCTAAGTCAGAGTCTACTAAGGCTGAGATCCGTCGTAGCTGTCCTTTTTCTTCTAATAGTTTGATGAACCCACGTAAGTCTCTTGCCATGATTAAGAAATATAAAGCTATGCCATATTTTCATTATGGACTGATGTGAGACTTTTGGACGTGTTTAGAGTAAATCGATAAATCGATCCTGCCAACGTCGAAAACAAAGCCAACCGCAAGTAACAATTACCATTCCAGCCAACCAAGCTTGAATGATCGCCATAGGATCGGGTAACTGTCCTAATAAAGAAATTTGACGAATACTTTCAATAATTGGCAACAAAGGATTGAGTAATAAAATTTGTTTGACTTGATTTGGTACTATTTCGGCTGGATAAAAAATGGGAGAACTTAACGACACCACAAAACCAACTAATTCATAAAAGTAAGGTAAGTCCCGAAAGAAAACATAAAGAGCGCTGACAAAAAAACCAACTCCAGCACAAACTAAAATTAGAGCAGATAAAGGCAATAATAATAACAATACATTAAAAATGTTTTTGGTGATAATTAAAGTGATAATCGCCAACAAAGGAAGCATTCCCACGCATAATTGAAATATATTTGCGCCTATTGTTGACAGAGGAAAAACAGCCAGAGGCAAACTAATCTTGTTGACCAAATCTCCATTTTTTACCAGAGATTCTAAGGCTTGATTGGTAGAAGAAATAAAAAAGTTAATTACTACTAAGCCTGTAAATGCTGCCAAGGCATAATTAACAATTGAATTTTGATAGTAACGAGCAAATGTTGTGCCAAAAATAGCTGTATAAATAACAGTTAAGATTAAAGGATTTAGCAGCGACCAATAAACACCTAAAATTGAACCTCGATAACGTCTTTTTAAATTTCGTTCCACTAAAACATACAGCAACTCCCAATATCTGTGAAGTTGTGCTGAAAGAGGCTGTGTTTTAGGAGATATGTTCATAGAAATAATAAGTAGTTGGACAAAATTAAATTTATTGGTGAAGAAAGGCAACGGTCAATATTGCCCCTAAATTTTAGCCCGAGCGATCGCCACCTCGATCGCTCATCTCTAATACCACACCGATCGACATCTCAGTCCCTATACTTCGATCGAGGAACTATATTCCTTAATTTGTTGATGTAGTTCGTCTGTCATGCTTAGTAATTGGGAGATGGCGATCGCTTGTTGTTCTCCCGATCGCATCCACTTTAAATTAACACTCTTATTTTCGGCTTCTGTATCGCCAATAATTAAACAAGCTACTGCACCAGAGCGATCGGCGCGTTTGAATTGTTTGCCAAAGGCACTACCGCTTAAATCTAATTCCACTGTAAATCCAGTTGTGCGTAATTTTTGGGCTACTAATAAAGCCTGTGCTTCTGCTGCTTCACCGCGAGAAACTAGGTAAAAATCTGGTCTAATGGTGGGAATTGGTCGTAATTGTTGCAACAAGATCGCTAATCTTTCCATGCCGATCGCCCAACCAACAGCAGGAGTATCGGGTCCACCTAATTCGGCTACTAGTCCATCATAGCGTCCACCGCCGCAAACGGTAGCTTGTGCGCCTAGATCGTCAGATTTGATTTCAAAAGCTGTGTGGGTATAGTAATCTAATCCTCTTACCAAGCAGTGATTTATCTGATATTCAATCCCCAAATCGGTTAATAATTGCTGTACGCGATCGAAGTGTTGTTGAGAATTTTCCCCCAAATAATTGATTAATTTTGGTGCATCTTGAGCTATTTCTTGAGTTCTTGCATCTTTACTATCTAAAATTCTGAGGGGATTGCGATCGAGTCTGTCTTGAGAATCTTTATCCAATTCGTTTTTGTAAGGAGTGAGATAGTTAATTAAGGCTTCTCGATAAGCAGCGCGATCGTCTCCGTTTCCGACTGAGTTTAAGTCAAGCTGGAGGTTTTGTAAGCCAAGAGCTTGTAAAATATCGGTAGCGATCGCAATTACTTCTACATCAGCACGAGGAGAATCGCTACCAATTAACTCAACTCCAATCTGATGAAATTGTCTCTGACGACCAGCTTGCGGACGTTCGTAACGAAACATAGCACCAGTATACCAAAGACGCTGCACTCCGCCTTGAGCGTAGAGATTATTTTCTATGTAGGAGCGTACTACACCAGCAGTACCTTCAGGACGTAAGGTAATCGAGCGATCGCCGCGATCGAGAAAAGTATACATTTCTTTCCCCACCACATCAGTAGCTTCGCCGATGCCTCTTTCAAACAAAGAGGTTTGCTCAAAAATGGGAGAACGAATTTCTTGATAAATTGCCCTGGTTAATATTTCTTTGGCTGTTGTTTCGATTAACTGCCAGTAACCTACTTCTTCTGGCAGAATATCCTTTGTTCCTCTAATTGCTTGAATGATACTCATTTAATGATTTTAACGCCGTGTGCAACTAACTGAGTCGATTGTCTTTACTTTTGCTAGAGACGATCGCTTGAGTAATCACATTTTATTCAAAATTCGATTGTCTCAAATCACAAATCAAATCAATTACAGTTTTTATGCTACAAGCGCGTTCGGTACGAGCGCGGTAGCGCTTATCGCTTTTTAGAAGGGAATTTCGTTGAAGCTATCTCATCCACCAACAGGCTCACTCATCGGATATAATCAAGATTAACGATAAATAACTTAATTAACGGTTGTTTTGGTATTTTTAAGCGTTTTTATACCTAAGATTTGCATAGGCACCGTTTAAAGATGATTCTTTTCACTCGCCCTAAGTCTAAGGCTGCTAAACTGGCAGTAGAACAAAAACAGGCAACAGTAGCAAATAATAGACTTAGGCGCTTTTTATCTAAAAAATTAATCCTAATTATTTCTCATTTGGCTTTTAGTTTAAGCCTACCAATTATATTAGCCCAACCAGTGCGATCGGCAGAACGGATTTATGTCAACTATGGTCCTTTGGAGTTTTCTCTCCCCATAAAAGCTCTAGAAACATATGCAAAAACTGGAAAAATTGAAGAAGGACTAGATTTTTTTGCCGACTATTTAACTAAAGAACAACTAGAACAACTACGTCAAACTTTAATTTCGCCAGTAGATTTAACACCAGTAGCAATTTCTCAATTTCTTTATTCTCCTCAAGGAGAAACAATTCTCAGGCGAGTTGGTCAAGTTATTCAGACTACTAGCCGTCAATCTGGTTTCTATGCTCTTCGCTCCGCCTTAATTTTAGCTGCTACTAACAAAGAGGGATTGAATCTTTTGACTGTTTTGCAAAAGTTTCCTACCTATGGCATTAGAATTAATTCGGAAAATGGCTTAGCGATTATTAACGATTTAGATAATCTGCTTCAGATCACTGAAAATACTATTTCTGTAGTTCGACAACAAGCAAATCGAGAAATCCAGAATTCACCACCGATCGATGTTGCTGCTTTACCAGATTTGCGAAAACGAGGACCGATTCCTTATAGTCAAGCTACCTTAGAACTCGAAGATCCTGACAGAGATAGAAAATTACCGATCGACTTTTACCTACCGCAACAGCAAGGAGTTGAACCCACTCCCCTCATTATTATTTCTCATGGACTTGGTTCCGATCGCACCACCTATACTTATTTAGCCGAACATTTAGCTTCCTACGGATTTGCGGTAGCAGCGATCGAACATCCAGGTAGTAATGCATCACAAATCCAAGCTTTGTTAAATGGTTTTGCTAGAGAAGTCACACCTCCGCAGGAAATCATCGATCGCCCTTTAGACGTTAAATTTTTATTAGATTATCTGGAAGATAATTATTCCAGACAACTAAACGTACAAAAGGTAGGTATTATCGGTCAATCCTTTGGCGCTTATACAGCTCTAGCCTTGGCTGGCGCTCGGATTGACTACAATCATTTAGAAAATACTTGCGAACAATTAGATAGTTCTTTGAATATATCTTTGATTTTGCAATGTCTAGGCTTAAAATTGCCCAAATCCAGCTATGATTTTCACGATCGTCGTATTGCGGCGGCGATCGCTATTAATCCACTCACCAGCGCTTTTTTTGGACAAGCAAGTTTAAGTCAGATCAAAATTCCTGTGACAATTATTGCTGGTAGCGACGATCTGATTACACCAGCATTATCAGAACAAATTGAACCATTTACTTGGCTAACTGTAAAAGATAAATATCTAGCCGTTTTACAAAAGGGAACTCATTTTTCCACTCTTGGTGTTTCCTCAATCGGAGAAGAGCTTGCTTTTCCAACCGAAGTAATTGGTCCCGATCCTAAAATTGCTCAAAATTATGTTAAAGCAATTGGTTTAGCGTTTTTTGGCACTTATATCACTGTAAATTCTCAATATCAACCTTACTTAAATGCTAGTTACGCTCATAAAATTAGTAATCAAGCAATGCCCTTGGATTTAATCAAGTCGATCGATTTAAAATTAAAATAACTATTCTCCATCGCCTCAGAATTTAAACCCAAAAAAATTTGCCAAATAAAGGCTAGTTAGCGTACAATTGTGAATTGTGAGTTTTTATAAAGACCATGAATGCTGAAGCGATTATCCGTTCTATTGAGGCGGAACATTTAAAAACAAATTTACCAGAGATTCACGTTGGCGACAGCGTTGAAGTTGGCGTGTTGATTAAGGAAGGAGACAAACAAAGAGTACAGCCTTACAAAGGAACTGTAATTGCCAAGCGAAATGGTGGCATCAATGAAACTATCACCGTGCGTCGAGTTTTCCAAGGCGTTGGCGTAGAAAGAGTATTCTTGATCCATTCTCCGATTGTCGCACATATCAAAATCGAGCGTCGCGGTAAAGTGCGTCGTGCTAAATTGTTTTACTTGCGAGATCGCGTTGGTAAAGCTACTCGTATTCAGCAGCGTTTCGATCGCTCTATTTAAAAATAAGATTGGCGCAAGCTCGAAGCTAAAACGGCACTGCCTTGCGCTATAATCAGTAGGTCTAATTTATGCGTCCTTAGTTCAGTTGGTAGAACGCAGGTCTCCAAAACCTGATGTCGAGGGTTCAAGTCCTTCAGGGCGCGTCTAAGTTTTTCTGGCAAGCTGTCGCAGTAAGGTGAACTACCCGACGCTAATTCTACGAGTATAGCGCGACGGTTTTCCCTGTCCCCTATTGTTTGCAAACATCTTTATCCACTTCCGCGTAGTTAAAAATACTACCAAACCACTTTTGCCAGACTTTTTCTCCATTTTCACTTTGAATGACAGAATTAACTAAATTTTGCCATTGAGTATCGTTTTTAGGAATAATCATGCCATAGCGATCGCAAGTTCGATTTTTTTCTGGTACTAAGAGATAATTTTCTAAGGAAAGGTTTTGTAATTCCGTTTCTGCTTGTAAAAGAATACCATCGCTAACAAAAGTATCTATTTTACCTTGTCTGACAGCTTGTACGCCTCTAGTTCTAGCTGTAAGTCCATAATAAGGCTCAATCTCAGCTTCTGGATAATTCTTGATGATAAAGGCTTCGGAACTAGTATCGCCAATTACCCCGATTGTTATTCCCTTGAGATTATTATTGGCAGTAAATTTCTTTTCGTCAGTTTTCCTAATTAAAAATTGAATCCTAGTCTCGAAAAAAGCACTAGAAAAAGTTATTTCTCTAGGAATATTTGCATCAATAGTATTCGGTCCACATTCTAAATATGCAGATGGTTCTTCTGATTTTTCTGCCGTTCTTGTTTCAATTAAATCAAAACGATTAGAAGATGTAGATTTTAGTAAACGAATGGAGAGAATATTCAGGTTTAATTCCTGTTTGATTCTTACTTTAAGTAAATCGATAAAATCGATACAATATCCCGTCAAATTTTTATTAGTATCTAAATAGCCGAAAGGCGCGGCATCCTCTCTCACAGCCACTTTAATCACACCATTTTTTTTTATTTTCTCCAATACGGTTTCCGCTTGAATTGGCATGGGAAAAAAAGTGATTAAAAGGATGCCCAAGATAACATTCTTCAGTTTTTTGATATGGCAGCTTTCAGTCATCAGTTATCAGGGATTAGCTATCAGCTATCAGCATTTCAGGTTTCAGCTTTCAGTTTTCGGTAAGAAAAGGAGAAACTATTAATACAAAGAACTAATCTTTTTGCTGACGGCTGACGGCTGACGAAAAATGAACTATAAACTATGAACTATGATTAATTTTAAGGATAAAAACCGAGTTGAGGCAGTCCTACTGTTTCTTCCCATCCCATCATTAAATTTAAACACTGTACTGCTTGACCAGCTTGTCCTTTAATTAAATTATCGATCGCTGACATAACAATGGTTCTGTTGGTACGTGGATCGACTTCAATGCCGATGTAACAGAGGTTAGTTCCACAAGCCCATTTAGTTTGTGGATAAACTCCAGAGGGCAAAATTTTGACAAATGGAGAGGAACGATAAAAAGCGCTGTAAATTGTCATTAAATCCTCTCTAATTAAGCCAGGATCCCTTAAATTAGCGTAAACAGTGGCTAAAATTCCTCTAACCATAGGAACGAGATGGGGCGTAAACTGAACTTTAACTTCTTCTCTGGCTAGATCGCTGCAAACTTGCTCGATTTCTGGGGTATGACGATGACCAGCTACTCCATAAGCACCCAGAGAATTATCAGCTTCTGCTAATAGTAGATGAGTTTTTGCTTGGCGACCGCCACCAGAAGTACCAGATTTAGCATCAACGATCGCCGTTTCTGGGTAGATTAAACCCTGTTTGAACAGGGGAGCGAGTGCGAGTAAGCTAGCGGTAGGATAGCAACCAGGACAGCCAATTAAGGATGATGCTTTAATGCGATCGCGATATAACTCAGGTAAGCCATATATCGAAGTAGACGCGATTGCTTGGTCTTTGCGTTCTTTTTGATACCAAGTAGTATAAGTTTCTAAATCCCTAAAGCGATAATCAGCAGATAAATCTAAAACTTGACAACCTTTTTCAACTAAGATGGGAGCCAGTTCGCAAGCAATCCCGTTAGGTAAACCAAGAAAAACCACTTTGCAGCGAGAAGCTACTAGATCTGGCTCGATCGCTTCTATGTTGAGATCGAAGCAATGACTCAGATGGGGATAAAGCGAAGTAAAGGGCTTTCCTGCACTACTGTCGCCTCCTAAATAGGCAATTTCTACTTCTGGATGTTCGAGCAGTAATCTGACTAACTGAACTCCACCATAACCAGAAGCCCCAATTATTCCTACTGGCACACTCTTAGATTTGCTCATACTCTTTTTCTTCTATAATTTTTTAGTGGAGATTTATAAATTATGACAAACTCAACTATTTGCTTCCCAGAATTATAGGGTGTTATCTTCACCGAAATCGATCGATTTACTTGATTCTTCGAGCTATTTATGAAATCTTGCTAACTTATCGATCGTCTTTCTGATAGCTTACTCGAAAAAAAAGTTAAGTCACGCCTAAGAAAACATGAAGATTTTAATCGTAGAAGATGATGAACGAATCAGCGACGCGATCGCTGAAGACCTTGCCGATCAGCATTATGCTGTGGAAGTTGCCTATGATGGAGAAGAAGCATGGGAACTCTTGGACGTTTTTACCTATGACTTGATTTTGCTTGATGTCATGTTGCCCAAGCTGGATGGAATAGCACTTTGTCAGAGGTTACGGTCTAAAGGTTGCTCTATTCCCATTCTCATGCTGACAGCGAGAGATACAATTACCGATAAAGTAGTTGGTTTGGATGCAGGTGCTGATGACTACATGGTTAAACCTTTCGACTTAGAAGAATTGACCGCTAGAATCCGCGCCCTGCTGCGTCGAGGTAGTACTGCTTTGCCTCCTGTTTTAGAATGGGGAGATTTACGCCTAGATCCCAGTACCTGTGAAGTATCTTATCAGGAACAGCTTTTGCCTTTAAGTCCCAAAGAATACAAATTACTAGAGTTTTTTCTTCGTAATGGTCGTCGCGTTTTCAGTCGCGCTCAAATCCTAGAGCATCTCTGGCCCTTTGAGCAAGTACCCGAAGAAGCTACGGTTAAAGCTCATATTAGAGGTTTGCGACAAAAACTAGAATCCGCAGGCGCACCCCATGACTTAATTGAGACAGTTTATGGATTGGGTTATCGTCTCAAGGAACAGCCAGAATAGGAGGGAGTAGGGATTAGCAATCGATGTTTCAAAATTTAAGCTTGCGCGATCGCCTGTTATTGTCTTATATGCTCTTTATGGGGGCAACTTTGAGCCTCTTTTGTACGGGAGTATATGTCTTTTTTAGTCGCAGTCTGTACGGTCAACTTGACAAAAACTTGAATAATCTTGCTCAGGCGGCTGCACCTTCTTTAAATGATGTCAAAACTAAGGGAAGTCAGTATCTCGATCGCGTTAATGAAGTTCCTTGGCGAGATATTTTTAACCGTGATGAACAAAGCTTGGAATGGTTTAACGAAAAGGGACAGGTTTTAGCAAGAAAAGGTTCGATTAAACTAGAAGAACCATTAATCTTAGGTTCTTGGAATTTAGCGGGTCAGCCTAAAAAAGTGGCAATTAGAAGCTATACTATCTCTGTCTTTATTCGCGATCGCTCTAATCCTGGGAAAAAACCTGCTATCACTGGTTTTATTCGTGCCAGTCAATCTACTACTGAAGTAAAAGCCATCCAAAACCAACTGTTGTGGGTATTAATAATTGGTGCGTTGATGACTTTGTTGCTGATTGGTGTTGGTGGTTATTGGCTAACTCAAAAAGCGATCGAACCGATCGAAAAAAGTTTTGAAAAACTCAAACAATTTACCGCCGACGCTTCTCATGAGTTGCGTGGACCCTTAACTGCTATTAAAGCATCTGTGGATGTGATGCAAAATCATCCAGAGAGAATTCATCCTAAAGATGTCAAAAAAATGGCAGCGATCTCTTCTGCAACTTCTCAAATGAGTCAATTAATCCAAGATTTACTCTTCTTGGCGCGGACTGACGACACTGTTCATACACCACCACGGGAGTCTACTGCTATTCCCTTAAAAAAAGTACTCCAAGATTTAATCACTTTGCTAGAGCCTTTTGCTCAAGAGAAGAAAGTAGCTTTAAAGTCAGATTTATTGGCAGATGTTTCTGTTTTGGGTGATAAAGGACAAATTAACCGATTGTTATCTAATTTAGTTCAAAATGCTCTGCAATACACCCCTGAAGGTGGAACTGTAGCCGTCAGCTTAGTTCAGCAAAATCGTGCGGCGATCGTCAGTGTTAAAGATACTGGCATTGGTATTCCTCCCGATCAGTTACCCTATATCTTCGATCGCTTTTGGCGTGCAGATAAGGCTCGTTCTCGTCGCGAAGGAGGAACGGGTTTGGGTTTATCGATCGCCAACGCGATCGCCCAAAGTCATGGAGGCAAAATTAGTGTTACTAGTAAAGTGAATGCTGGTAGTTGTTTTCAGGTGAAATTCCCCATTCTTTTTTGAGCGAGGGGGTAGGGAAAATTCAAAATTCAAAATTCAAAATTCAAAATTTTACTAACTGCTGCCTGCTCCCTGCTGAGGCGCGGATGGCGAACCTGTGTCGCCATAGTGAGCGCCGTCCCTACTCCCTTTTTTCGCAATGAACAAAGTCCTAATTACTCGTCAACTTCCCGATGTCAATTTAGATCCTCTTTACGCTATTGCTGAAGTGGAAATTTGGCAGGAACGCCAACCGCCACCCGATCAATTTTTGTTAGAGAAAATTAAACACCTAGATGGTTTATTATGTTTGCTTACCGATCGCATTGATGCAAATTTAATTAACGCGGGAAAATCTCTTAAAGTAATCAGTCAAATGGCGGTAGGTTACGATAATATCGATTTGGCTGCGGCTACAGCTAAAAAAATTCCTGTGGGTAATACGCCAGGAGTGTTAACTAATGCTACTGCCGATTTAACTTTTGCTCTGTTGATGGCAGCCGCTAGAAGAATTGTCCAAGCAGATCGATTCGTGCGATCGCAGCAATGGCAAACTTGGGAACCAACTTTATTGTTAGGCGCGGATCTGGTTGGCTCAACCTTTGGTATTATTGGCTTTGGACGCATCGGTCAAGCGGTTGCCCGCCGTGCCAAAGGCTTTGAGATGCGAATTGTTTATCATAGCAAGCACAGACTCGATCGCCAAATTGAAACAGAAACAGGCGCAGAATATTTAGATTTAGATCGATTATTACAAGAGTCTGATTTTATTTCTCTACATACTTCTCTGTCACCAGAAACTCATCATTTAATTAGCGATCGCGAATTGGCACTAATGAAGCGATCGGCAATTTTGATTAATACCGCCAGAGGCGCGATCGTCAATCCAGAAGCACTCCATCGAGCCTTATCAACCCAACAAATTGCTGCTGCTGCTTTAGATGTTACTTCTCCAGAACCGATTCCCGTTGATAGTCCTTTATTAACTTTAGAAAATATAATTATTACGCCTCATATCGGTAGTGCTAGCCTGCAAACAAGAAGCAAAATGGCAACTATGGCAGTAGCAAATTTAATCGCTGGATTGATGGGGGAAAGATTGCCCCATTGCGTTAATCCAGAAGTTTATTAAGCTAAATAAGGGCAAAAAATTAAACTTTATTTTACGATCTTTGCAAAATTTTTACGATTAGATTCTCAAATTAAATTTTTGATGTATTTATCCATTTTCAGCTAATTTAGCCTAGGAATATCGGCGCTTATTCGTTACTATAATTTTAATTTTCGACAATTAATCATATTTATCTATCTATCTATCTCTGCTATCAGAGATAATTTTGTTGTCGAAAAAATCAATAATTAGTTCGCAAAAAACATGAATTATTTCGACGTATTAATAGATCTGCTGCGCGATCGCCCTAAATTTCTAGAAGAAGTCAATA
The DNA here is from genome assembly GCA_964548905.1 of uncultured bacterium. Taxonomy (GTDB): domain Bacteria; phylum Cyanobacteriota; class Cyanobacteriia; order Cyanobacteriales; family Xenococcaceae; genus CAZJTL01. The sequence continues at coordinate 30,365 of CAZJTL010000003.1, forward strand.
AAGGTTTTAAAATTGGCAAAAAAAGTATTTCTCTTTTAATCTGTAGCTCGCTCTTTTTATCTTTGTATGGTGCAATTATTGGTTCGTCTAATGGTGTCATGCAAATGATTGCTTCTGCAATCAAATTGCCTGCACTATATTTACTGACCATGATAATTTGTTTACCTACTCTTTATTTTTTCGATATTATCTTTGGTTCAAAACGTACTTTTGGACAATATTTGACTTTATTATTAGCCTGCATGGCAATGATTAGTGTCACCTTGCTTGGCTTTGCACCCGTCTCATTTTTCTTTCGTCTTTCTACTAACGATTACAATTTTTTTAGACTTTTAAATATCATCATTTTTTCGATTACAGGTTTAATTGGTATTAACTTTTTTTATCAAGGTATGCGTATCGTTACTAACGAAGACGCTGAAATTCCTATAAATCGTAAGAATATTGTGAAAGCATGGCTATTTCTCTATGGTTTTGTTGGTAGTCAACTAGCATGGACTCTTAGACCATTTTTTAGCAGTCCTGGTGAGCCTTTTGCTTTTTTTCGTGAGATAGAAAGCAATTTTTATGTTGAAGTTCTCAAAATAATTGGTAGAACCGTTGGATTCAACAGCTAATCGATTAAACTTATTAAGTAATTGCACAAAATTAAATTTACAGGTGGGGGTAGGCAAAAGGCAAGAGGCAAAAGGCAAGAGAAAATACAATTTGTGCAAGCAGAATGAAAGATGAAGAGGGCATGAGAGCAGACTTAGAGAATTTGCGAATCGATCGCGAGGAAATAGATAGAATTATCGACTTGGATTTGATTTCTAATTTAGCGATCGATCTTTATCGTGCTGTAGTTATTCGCGATTATCGACATATCTTTTCGGTAGGATTAACAGCAGTTGCAATCTTTGTCTTAAGCTTTATCCTCATTATTCCTTTGAGTTCGATCGTCTTAAAAAGAACGGGAGATTTAGTAGATAATACAACTGGATTTACCGAGCTATTATTTATAGTAATTGGCATTACACTTTTGTTGCTATTTATCACTAATTTTTATTTCTGGAAAAAATCAATTAAGCTAAAATCTTTAGCTATCTTAATTGATAAATTAGATAAATATAATCAGTTAATTGAAAAGCTGATTGTCATCGATAAAATTCAATCTCTTCAGAAAAGCGATCGCCAGGAAAATTATCAAAATAATTGCCACTCGATCGTAGAAGCTTTAACCATCACGAAAGAAAGTTTAATTAATGCTTTAAGAATCGAAAAGCTGATTAGACATCATCAAAATTTAACTTCTAATCGCTATGAATTATTAACAGAATTAGAGAATAATTTAGTAGCTTTGATGTCCTTTGAACCAGATGTTCAAATTAACGAATATGAAAATATACTTAACGAGGTTCTCCAACTCGGACTTGGCATACACAAGGAGATGAGAAAACTAAGTAATAAGTAATAAGTAATTGCACAAATGTTCTATGAACAATGAACAATGAACAATGAACAATGAACTTTCAACTATAAACCTTTAACCATTCTAGTAATTTTTCTAATTCTGTTGCTTCTAAATGACGAACATTTTCTGATGCTGGAAAAATAATTTGTTCGACTTCTTCTTTGTATTGAGCGATCGCTTGTGCTGAAGAATTTTGATAGTCTAAATATCTTTTGGCTAATTTTAATTTTCTTGGTGTAATCCCCAAAATATCATTAACAATCAAAACTTGACCATCGGTAAACCTCCCTGCACCAATACCGATCGTCGGAATTTTTAATTTTTCAGTGACAATCTTACCTAATTCTTCTGGTACTAACTCTAATACTAATAATTCAATACCAGCTTTTTCTAAATTTAGGGCATCTTCAATTAATTGTTGCGCTTGAGGAAACTTTTTACCTTGAAAAACTTTTTGCTGATGAGTTTGTGGTTGCAATCCTAAATGACCACATACTATTAAATTATGTTGAACTAAATGAGTGACAATATTTATTTTTGCCCCTTCTAATTTAACCAGATCGGCACCAGCAGCAACTAATTGTTGTGCATTATTTAATGCTTGTTCGGGAGTTTCGTAAGCAGCATAGGGTAGATCTGCCAAAATATAACTATTGTTTGCACCTCTTCTTACCGCTTTGAGATGATGAAGAATGTCAGCCATAGTTACCTCTGTTTCGTCAGCATATCCTAAAACATTAGTACCAACACTGTCGCCAACAAAGATCAGATCGACTCCAGCTTTTTCTTCTAATACTGCGGTAGGATAATCATAACAAGTTAGCGAAATAATTTTCTGTTGGTTCAGTTTTTTAGCTACAAGATATTCTGAAACTGATTTCATTGTTTTTTTATTTAGGCGAATGAGCGGAGATCTTAACTATAAGTAGGTGGGCAAAATTAAATTCATAGGCGGAGGTAGGGAGCTTTCTAGCAGGGAGCAGGAAAGCAATTTGTGTAATTAATTTTGCTTAGGTACTTAGGAAGCAGGCATCTTAATTATCTTTAGCACAGACGACCTTTAAGCTGTTGACTTTTAAACTTCCCTACCCTGCTAACGCGGAGGGTAGGGATTTCAGAAGCCCTAAATCATCCCTATTCAAAGAACAAGAAAGACCCGAACCGCAAGGCGCGTCTAAAAGCACCTTAGCAAGAGCCGCGATGTTACGACTCCCGTTATAATCAGCATCTCCAGACCAAGAGCAATGACCACAAGCAAACCTTTTCCCATTCCGATACGATTCGCCCCTATCAGGGTGAATATAGTGGCATTGGTGGCACATCTGACTGGTATATCTGGGATCGACAAATACGAGTTCTACACCAAACTTAACCGCTTTGTAAGTCAAGTATTGCCTCAACTGGTAGAAAGCCCAAGAATTACCAAGCCGTTTATTCTTTCTGCTTTGTGGCAATTGGTTGGTTCTTTCTCTAATTTTTGTAAGGTTTTCGAGCGCAATAACTTGGCTGTTCACTTTAGCTTGTTGCACCAAGCGATAACTGACCGTATGGTTGGTGTGCGACTGAAAGCGTTTTTCCTTGCCCGACAACCGTTTGAGCAGTCCCCGACATCTACGTCTAGTGCTGCGCGTGCCTTTCGCGGCTTTTTGTTGGAGTTTTGCCCTCAGTTGTGCGTATTTGTTTCTATTTTTAGTTATTTGTTTCCCGCTAAATTTCTCTCCTTCGGAAGTAACGCAAATGTCTGTTCTACCCAAATCGCAACCCAAAACGTTATCGGTCTTAACTGGTTCTGGCGGAATCGATTCAAGCTGAATATTCAGGTAGTAACTACCATCTTTTCTCTTAGAAAGAGTAGCGCTTTTAGGATTTTGCCCTTTAAGCAATCCTCTTTGGTAGTTACCAATCGCCAAGCCAAATCTTTCTCTACCACCAACCATGGTCAGGCTAACAGTCCAATCTTTCTCTCGAAAGCTGAAGCTTCTAATGTCGTAGGTGGCAGAAGTCGGCTTAAATCCTTTAACTGGCTTGTTATCTTTCTTGGCTGTTTTCCTGTTGCCAGCTACTCGCCTAATGGCGTGTATTGCCAACTGAGCAGATAGATCGAATTTAGTCCTCACGTCTTGGTAGACCAGAGATTGTATCGCCAATTCATTCATCAGATTTGGCTTAACTTCTTGGTTTACCCATTCGCAAGCATCCGCAAACGCTTTCAGTGTCGCTTCTATATTTAGCGACGGCTTTAAGCGATACTTGGAGCTTGCAAGAGACTGTGAGAACTTGGTTCATGAAGAAATAATATCACGTTTTGATAACTTATGTTGAAGTTTTTTTTAAGCGGATTCCCTAGAGACGTGAGATCTCGCGTCTCTACCCTCAGAATACAAAGCGCCTCCCTACTCAGAAGTTTCTTGCTCTAACTTGTCTCGATGAGTAATTGCAGGCAAAAATCCAAGCTCGATCGCTTGATTATAAGAAGTAATCGCCTCTCGATTGTTGCCTAGTTTCTCCAAAACCAAACCGCGATTGAACCAAATATAACGATCTCGATCGTCGAAATTTTGAGCTCGATCGAAAGCTATTAATGCTTGTTGATAAGTAGCTTGCATCTCATCCTTTTGAGCGATCGCTAACAGGGATGTACCTAGTCCTTTCCAAGCTGAAGCGGAATCACTTTTGAGGCTAATAGTATTTTGAAACTGTTCTAGAGCTTCTTCTGGTCGATCTGTCTCCAGTAGGCGATCGCCTTGATAAGAATAATATAGAGGTCGAACAATAGGATAAAACAATTCTACACAGATCGCGATCGTGCCGATCGCTCCCAGACCAAATGTGACAGTTGTGCCATTTTGGACAATTGATTTGATGATTGCTTCTAAGGTATCGATGGCATCAAAATCTTGCCAAAACCCTTGCCAACTATTTCTTTTCTGCGTAAATATTTTTAGCTCTTTGCTTAGTTCTTCTATAGATTGATAACGCTCGTTGGCATCGATGCGTACCATTTTATTTAAAATATTAACCAGGGATTTTTTCAGTTTAATTTCTGGAGGAAAGATAATATTTTCTTGTTCGTCCCTGAACAAATGTTTGGGATGCTTTCCAGTTAATAGCTGAATCGCTGTCATTCCTACAGAATAAATATCGCTATTAAAATTGGGTTTTCCTTCTCTTTGTTCTAGAGGAGCATAACCTCCAGTATAGATACGAGTTTGGTTTTTTTGTGGCTGAGTAAATCCATTTTCAGTATTGATTTGTTTAACGGCTCCAAAATCAATTAAAACTAATTTATTGTCTTTTTTGCGTCGGATTAGGTTAGATGGCTTGATGTCACGATGGATAATATTTTGTTGATGAAGGGGTTTTAATATCAGCAGTATTTCCTCAATCAAATTAATTACATAGTGATGATTTAATGGTTTATTAAATAACCGATCTAAGGTTTTACCATCTACATATTCTTCTACTAAATATAAGCTCTCATTTTCTTCAAAGCACTCGATAAAATCTGGAATTTGTTTAGTATCATTGAGTTGTTGGAGAATATTTGCCTCTCTAATAAATAATCGTTTTGCTGTTTGGCGATCGGCAAAGAAAGGATCTAATTTTTTGACAACACAGCGAGAGTTATAATTATCGATATCCTCAGCCAAATAAGTTACACAGAAAGATCCTCTTCCTAGCTCATTGATAATTTTGTAACGATTATTTAACTGGGCTGGTATCATCGTCTTTGAATGAAAATTTAGGCGATCTAGAGTTTTTCTTGAAGATAAGGGTTAATTAATAAACTACCAGAAATACGGCAAGCAAAAACAGTTTCGCCAATTTATTGGAAAATTGCCTGAAAATGGCTGCACACAGGAGGATGTTTGCGTTGATAATTTTGCTCTTAGAATGGGTAATTTTACGATGAGCGTGCTTCCCTCACCTGGTTCTGACTAAAGAAAATGCGATCGGGCAACCACAAGGGATTGCCCCTACCATCTTTTCTTAACCAATGCTTATTTACCCTAGATTAGCTGGTTAAAAACTAATTAATTAGCCCGCTTTAAGCCTTCAAGTTGAACTCGAACATAATGGAGATAGCTTTGGTTTTTGAGAGTTTCTGGTGTCAGTCTACCGCGAGCAATTCCACCCTTAACTAAATCTTCAGCGCCAACTCTTCCTCTCCTGACAGCGCCAAGAAAAGCTGCACCGCTTGGAATACCTTGCTCTGTAAAATAACCTTGATAACCATGTTGAACTAAATTAAAAGGGGTAACTTCTACAATCTTACGAGTCATGGTTTGATTCGTATTTTGATTCATAGTTGTTACTTGTTGAGCGTATACTGGGACAGTAGCAGCAAAAGTTAAAGTAGATAGAGTAGCGATTAATAGACGTTTCATGATTGTTCTTCCTCTCTTGGCGATCGAATTATTTAATTTGTTTCTTTGATTATTAGAATGACTGACCTAACTGAGAAGGAAGCGATCGTTTACTGAGAAGTAGAATAAAAGTTGCTTAAGATTGGCTGAGTGAAATCACGAATGAATACGATCGCTGTACTGTATATATCTAACTAATGAACATTCTAGAATTTTCTTTACTAGTTTGGATTGGCTCTTTTGCTGCTGGCTTTTTGGGTGCGCTAACTGGCTTGGGAGGAGGAGTAGTTATCGTTCCTTTCTTAACTTCTGTGTTTGGAGTAGATATTCGCTATGCCATTGGTGCTTCCTTGGTTTCTGTGATTGCAACTTCTTCAGGTGCGGCATCTGCATATATCAAGCAGGGCTACACAAATTTGCGACTGGGAATGTTTTTAGAAGTAGCAACTACTATTGGTGCTTTATTGGGTGCTGCGATCGCTGCTTTTATTTCAATTAAAGCACTTACCGTCGTGCTGGCGATCGTTCTCCTCTATTCTGCTTATTTAGCTCAACAACCACAATCTGAATATGATGACGATGAATCGAGCGATGCCATAGCAACTAATTTAAACCTCAATAGTACTTATCCAACTGCCGAGGGATTAATATCTTACCAGGTTCATTCCGTACCGCTTGGTTTTGTCTTGATGATCTTAGCTGGAACCCTTTCTGGATTGCTCGGTATTGGTTCGGGAGGGCTGAAAGTATTGGCGATGGATCGAGCGATGAATCTTCCCTTTAAAGTCTCTACAACTACCAGCAATTTTATGATTGGGGTGACAGCCGCAGTGTCGGCGGGAGTTTATCTAGCAAGAGGTTACATCGATCCTGGCTTATCAATGCCTGTAATGCTAGGTGTATTAACTGGTGCTTGGCTAGGAGCAAAAACCCTTGTGGGCGCTCAAACTCAAGTGTTGAGAATTATCTTCAGTCTAGTACTAGTAGCAATGGCTTTGAAAATGGTTTATAACAATTTGCTCGGAGGTCTTTAGAATGTACGAAAGCAGTTTATGCTAATTTGCCTTCCAATTGAATAATCCCATATTTTAAATCGTATCTGCTGACAAGAAAAAAGGAATAGAACTAGTGTTTATAGAGCAAGGCATCATTGAACTAAACAAAATCAAAAGCGATCGCGAAAGTTGTCAAGAGCAAAACGTTTCTAATGTTAGTATTACCAAAAGCAAGAGCGATCGGCAATTCGAGGTTTTTCTCAGCAATCTCCTAAAATACGGCGTTCTCATCGCTAGTACCGTAGTTTTAGTAGGTGGTATTCTTTACCTGATCGATTATGGTGCCGAGCCAGCTAATTATAATTTCTTTCAGGGAGAACCATCTAGATTATGTTCTCCAATAGGAGTATTGAAGGCAGTTTTGTCTGGGAATTGTAGTGGTATTATTCAACTTGGACTGCTGCTACTAATTGCTACTCCAATTATTCGTGTAATTTTTTCTTTAATGGCTTTCTTGTGGCGGCGAGATTTTATTTACGTTGCTATTACCTCTCTAGTATTAGCTGGTCTGACTTATAGCATTATAGGAGCATATTAAGTAAACTACCCATCCCAAACTAACGGAAAGGAAAGGGCTTTAGCCCTAGTCCCAGTTCATCGGGAAGAGCGACAATTGTCCGCCCATTTGACAAACTAGTGCCGAACTTTCGGGATGGTTTACAAAGACACCCCCAAGTTGAGAGATTACCAAACCAGCGTTCACGTCAGCATCATGTTCCCACCCACAGTTACCACATTTAAACTTCTTCCCACTCCGATAGGATTTTCTAGGGAGCGGGTGAACATGGTGGCATCTCGCGCAAGTCTGGGAAGTGTATGCGGATGGAACAAAAACCACCTCAACTCCAGCAATGGCGGCTTTATACAAAACTTGCATTCTGAGTTGATAGAACGACCAATTGTTCGTTTTTCTTCTCTCGGTTTTGCTTCTAGGCTTTTTGTTGAGAGATTGCCTAATATTAGTCAAATCCTCAAAAGCCAATCCTGCGTTAAGTTGTTTTGCTTCTGCAACGAGTTGTTTGGATATATTGTTGTTGAGCCATTTTTGAAATCTACGTTCGCGCCCAGAGAGCCTTCTAAGAAGCCTTCTACCATCAAGAGAAATGCTAGTAGGTCTAAAAGTTTTTACCTTGTAAGATGCCTTCAGGTTGCCGACTACACGCCTAATTGCTTGGCAGATGTGGTTAGCTTTCAATCCCGTAGCATCTTTAACTTGGTAATAAGTCAGATGGTGAAGTTTAGTCGTGTTAGTCACGCCTTCCATCTTGGCTGTATCGAGGATGCGATTACAAGCATCAGCAAATCGTTCCAACGTTTTATCAATTTCTGGAACAATATCTGGATGGACTTGAAGCTTGCAAGATACAGTTATAGTTTGAGTCATGCCAGCATCATACATCATCCAAATTTAAAAGTAAAACCTATATTGGAGGCTCGGCATTCTTCCTACACCAATGCAGTGGCGGGCGTGTAGGTATCCTGCCGAGAATTTTGATGACTATTTCCATTGCCTATCTCGGACCAACTGGAACTAATACAGAAACAGCAGCGATCGCCTATCAAAACTGGCTCAAACAAGAAAAAGGTCAAGAATCTGTTTTAAAACCCTATGCTAGCATTGCTCTAACTCTTCGTTCTGTAGCTCAACAAGAATCAAATTTAGCAGTAGTTCCAGTCGAAAATTCGATCGAAGGGAGCGTTGCTATTACCTTAGATACTCTCTGGGAATTAGAGAACCTCAAAATTCAACAAGCTCTAGTCTTACCTATTTCTCACGCTTTATTATCTTACAGTCACACCCAACAAGATATTCAAACCGTTTATTCTCATCCTCATGCTTTAGCACAGTGCCAGAAATGGTTGGAAAATAATCTTCCTAACGTTCGAGCGATGGCAACTAATTCAACTACAGAAGCTCTTAAATATCTTAAAGACGATTTGACGGCAGCAGCGATCTCGTCTCCAAAAGCATCTAAACTATATGACGTGCCAATACTTGCCGAAAATATTGGTGATTATCCCGATAATTGTACCCGCTTTTGGGTAGTAAATTTAGATTCTGAGGGGTCGGAGGGCAACTATACATCTCTAGCTTTCAGCATACCCGATCGCTCTGGAGCTTTAGTTAAACCCCTGCAAGTTTTTGCCAAAAGAAACATCAATCTTTGCCGAATAGAATCTCGTCCCACCAAGCGATCGCTGGGGGAATACATTTTTTCGATCGACCTAGAAGGTAGCGCTCAGGATGCTGATGTTCGAGCTGCTTTGACTGAATTACTCGATTGCACCGAAGTATTAAAGATTTTTGGCAGTTACCATCTCTCAACTATTGCTGACAATTCAATCGAGGAAGCTCATTGAAAAGCATCTTTGAGAGCAGCACGAGCAGCTAAATGATTGCGAGTAGAAGCAAGAATATCAGTTTCTCTTTGCAAGCGTTCGGCAGTATCTTGCATCTCTAATAAAGTTTGTTGCTCGGAAGCTACACCAGACAAATTACTGGCAACCCAATAAGATAATTCTCTTGGTAACTTGGGTAAATCTTCAGGTAACTCAATTTTCTGATCGGTTAGTTTAGCTGTAAGACGAACCACGTCTCGCAATAGGTTTTCTACCTCAGTTGCCATTGATCTTAAATCTTGAGTAGGTGGTTTATCTTCAATCCACTGTACCAAACCCACTCGATAGGGTTTTTCTCTAATGTATTCGAGGACTCTAAAACGCTGTTGTCCTAGAGTTCGCATTTTCATGCGATCGTCTGGCAAACGCTGAAAATCAATAATTTCTGCACAACAGCCTACATTGGCTATTTCCTGATTGACAGGATCTACTGCCAAAACGCCAAAGCGGCGATCGTACTCCAGAATCGTATTCATCATGATTCTGTAGCGAAATTCAAATATATGAAGAGGTAGAGGACGACCAGGAAATAAAACCACTTCAGGAAGTGGGAACAAGGGCAACTCTCTCACAGCAATCGAAGAAGATGTCATTCTGGCTTAAAGTTTCTAGCGCTAATCTGTCTCTTTTACTTTAGCGGATTTTTGTGAACCAGAGACAATTACTATTGCCTTAAACCTTCCTGGATTTGCTCCAAAACAATGCTTTCGGTAGAAACTTCTTTACTAGTCCTGTTTTAAGTTTACTTTGTTGTTCGTCGGCGAAATAGATCAAAAATAATACCCAACAAGAGTATGTAGACTGGCGTTGATGGTTCTGGTACTGTTGCATTTGCTCCAGAAACAGGATTGACATTATTGTTGGTTTCTTCTTCCGCGCTTGCAGGCACAATACTGCTGCTTACTTCTTCTTCTGTTACTGAGTTACCATTAATAATACTGCCGATCCATTGAGCATAGGATGAAACTCTAGTAGTTCCAAAAACAGAGCCATACTTGGCATCACTACTATAAAAAGAGTTAACACCAGCTAAATAGCCGTTAATAAACATTCCACCGCCGCTATCACCGGGGGCAATACTATACTCAAAATCTAAAGGAATAGACGAACCAAATTCATTATATAAGCTAGAACCAGAAGGAGAATCAAAGTCAGACAATAAGACGTTATTCGACCAATTCTGATTATATTGGGATCCTAGGCGATCGATGTTATTCTCTCCAGCAATCTTGATACCCGAATCATTTTTTGTCTTTGCACCAGTTGTTCCTGTTCCCAAATTGCCAAAGCCAACATAGATACCTCTTTCACCTACCTCTTCCGTCCCAGTATAGAGAATGGCTGGATCGATACCTGTAACCGAAGAAGTGAGCTTAAATAATCCAATATCATAGCCTTCTGTTAGCTCTTCTCTACTTGTCCATCCTTTGGTAGAAAATACATTGTTGCGATCGACTTGATAGGATGTTTCTCCTAGATTAAATGTACCTCTGTCGATCCATTTTTTATCTCCGTAGACACAATGTCCTGCGGTTAATACCCATTGACTAGCAACTAAAGTTCCAGAGCATCTTGCCGATTCAGTGTTCAATAAACCAACATTATTATATTTTGCAGCTATAGACTCATAGTCACTGTATTTACCATCGTCTCTGATAGTTCCCGCTGCTGCAAGTGTGCTTACACCAATTGTTGTCAACAAAGCTATGGTTGATGGAATTATTGCCTGATTTAACTTCATAATCGACGCTCAAAAAATTTCCGAGGTTGTGCAAACAGATATAGATCAAACCCAATAGAACAAAATCTCGCTTAACGATAAATTATCGAGTTTAAATTTACATATGTTGAGAATTTTGCAGCTATGCACAACTTTCTCTTTTGTTTTCTCAAATTTACCTATAGATACGCCATAAAAAAATCTATAAATACTGTATTATTATTTATGCTTAAGTTTACTATAAAACAATCTTGATGCAAAACTAACCAAGAAAACCGCGATCGCGCTTGAAGGTTCTGGCGTTTGCACATTGCTCTCACTAACTTGAGAATCGGCGACGGTAACAGTGCTGACTTTGATGTTATTGGCAAGATTAGGATCGCTAGTTACTTGAGATGGATCGCTGCTTTGCCAGCCACCGTTAACAACATAGCTAATCCAATCTACAGAGGATGATACTCTAGTTAACCCAAGAGTTGCTCCATACTTAGAATTGTTACTGGTAAAAGAACTAACTCCTACTAAATAGCCATTAGCAAAGACACCACCACCGCTATCTCCTGGCGCTAGACCATATTCTAGATCTGAGGGGATTGCATCACCTAAAATGTTAGTCGTACCATTTGGGTCGTCAAAATCTGCCAATAGCAATCGATTGGAATAGTTTGAGCTATATTGTTGTCCTGTCGCATCGATCGCGTTAGTTCCTGCTGTTTTTTTTCCTCCCGTTCCTGCTGTCGAACCAGTGATACCGTCACCAGTTTGACCGAAACCAACAATTACGCCTAAATTGCCTAATTCTTCAGTACCAGAATATAAACTTACTGGCTGAATATTAGTTACTGGTGCATTCAATCTTAAAAGTCCAATATCTTCCCCCAAATAAGAGTCTTGAATGTCTCCAGTCCAATCTTTAGGCGTGATTTTAGTATTGGTATCATAAACGGTTTCACCAAGAGTAAATGAAGCGCTATTGACAAATCCGCCATAACTTTTTTCTTGATAAAGACAATGTCCAGCAGTAAGAACCCATTGCGGAGCGATTAAAGTTCCAGAACACCTTCCCGCAGTATTAGCAGTTTTGAACTGAATTTCACCAATACTAGGAAAATCTGCGGCTAGAGATTGGTATCGATCTAGGGGACGATCGCCCCTAATTGTTCCTGCTTGAGCTGAAACTGTAACACCGATCGCTGCGATCGAAAAAAGAGAGCTTAAAAAAACAAAACTTTTAAGTTGCATTTATTGTGAGACTAACCCACTAATTGAGTTTTTTGACACTCCCCATAGATAACGTTCTGAACGAATGTTCAAGAAATAAGCGGGGATTCTTAAGAGATATAAATCCTTAAAGGGTTAGCCAAAAACCCGCTGCTCAATCGTCTAAGTTGATTCTTTTGAGTAGCGTACATCTTAAATATTTTCGCGACAAAAATTATATTACCGCGAAACTTTCTTTGTGTATAGCCCTAAACCTAAAAAAATATGGATGCTTCGCGTTTAAAAGTTGATTTGAAAACAATTTTGGTTCTTAGTGGCAAGAAATCCTAAACTCCTGTTCCTTCAAATCCAACCTCCTGCATAAAAGCCTTCTGCATAAAAGCCTCCTGCCTCCTGCCTTCGTGACACTTTGGCATGTGGACTACTAGATTGCCCCAAATTAACCGAAATTGATTAAACTTACCCCTATGATTGACTGAAACTTGATATTTTTAAGCTATTAGATAGTTTTTTAGTCGGCTTTATTGGTCTGTCAAGATTGATTTTGATGAGTTTGTCGTAAATTCGATCGAGTTTAAAGACATATCTGATTTCTTGATTTCAAGTTTACAGAGTACTATTTCAATCAGATAATTTATGGTTGCTATAACAGAAAAAATTGCTAATTTACATACAAAAATAAAAGAAAAAAATCGAAAAATAGTTTTACATCTAGGAGAAAAACTACTTAGGCAATTAGAAAAATTAATCGAACAAAATTCTTTAATTGGCAATAGTGCATTTTTTGAGACAGAAAAGTTTGATTGGATACCAGAATTAGAAAATAATTGGCAATTAATTCGTCAAGAACTTGAAAATGTAATTAAACACAAAGACGAATTGCCTAACTTTCAAGATATTTCTCAAGACCAATACAGTATAACCAAAGACAATCTTTGGAAAACTTACCTACTGTATGCTTATGGACTGAAAGCTGCCAAGAACTGTGCCAGATGTCCTGAAACCACCAAAGCGATCGAAAAAATACCTGGGATGAAAACGGCTTTTTTTTCGATTCTTTTGCCTCACAAACACATTCCAGAACATACGGGACCGTATAAAGGTGTAATTCGCTATCATTTGGGATTAATCGTACCAGAACCAGCTAGTAAATGCAGAATCCGAGTTGGTGAAGAAATTAGATTTTGGCAAGAAGGAAAAAGTTTAGTTTTTGACGATCGCTATCCTCATGAAGTCTGGAACGAGACAGAAGGAATGCGAGTCATTTTATTTGTAGATATAGTTAGACCAGTACGTTTTCCTTTGTCTTTACTGAATCAGTTACTAATTAAATTAATTGCCTTGTCTCCTTTTGTTCAAGATGTAAATATCAATCAAAAGAAATGGGACAAACGATTAGAGAAATTATTTTCTCAACCAAGTTAAAAAATAAAAATTATGATATAAATTTACAAGAAATAGAGCCAAAGAGGGAATGACTGGTCTAAAAACAAGCCCTAAAGCAGCAACTTTAATAGATTTATTGCGCTACCGAGCTAGCGAACAACCAGAGCAAATTGCTTATACTTTTTTAGTAGACGGGGAAACCGATGCAGTCAAATTGACTTACCAACAATTAGACCAACAGGTAAGAGCGATCGCTGCTCAACTGCAATCCCTCTGTTCTCCTGGCGATCGGGTTTTACTTCTTTACCCGCCTGGATTGGATTATATAGCTGCTTTTTTTGGCTGTCTTTATGCTGGAGTAGTTGCGGTTCCCGCCTATCCACCCAGACCAAATCGTACTTTGTCTCGCTTGCAAAGCATTATTAACGATGCTGGTGCGACTTTAGCGCTGACTAACAGTGTTAGTCTTCCTAGCTTAGAGAGAATGCTAACTCAAACCCCAGGTTTAGAAAAATTAACCTGTATAGCTAGCGATCGCCTTCCTCTCAACTTAGAAGACTTCTGGCAAGAACCAGAACTAAGTGGCGATGCGATCGCGTTTCTACAATATACCTCTGGTTCTACTGCCGAACCCAAAGGTGTTAAGATTGCCCACAGCAATTTACTCGATAATTTAGAGATCATCTATCGCTGTTTTCAACATAGCTCCGATAGCAAGGGTGTAATTTGGCTACCTCCCTATCACGATATGGGATTAATTGGTGGCATTCTTCAACCCCTCTATGGTGGTTTTCCCGTGATCTTAATGTCACCTCTAATGTTTTTGCAAAGTCCGATTCGCTGGTTGCAAGCTATCTCTAGACATCAAGCTAATACCAGTGGTGGACCCAATTTTGCTTACGATCTCTGTGTTCGTAAAGTCAAACCAGAACAATTAGAAACCCTCGATCTTAGTAGTTGGGAAGTTGCTTTTAACGGTGCCGAACCAATTAACTACGAAACTTTAGTGCAATTCTCGAAAACCTTTGCCCCTTGTGGTTTTCGTCCAGAAGCTTTCTATCCTTGTTATGGGATGGCGGAAGCAACTTTGATCGTTTCTGGAGGAGAGAAAACTGCTTCAGTAGTGGCTAAAACCATCCAAGCTGACGCGCTAGAACAAAATCGCATTGTTCCTGCGGTGACAGGTGCAGAAAACTCTCGAACTTTAGTAGGTTGCGGTCAAAGCATGAGCGATCGACAAATTGCGATCGTTCACCCCGATCGTTTAACTAAATGTGAAGTGGGAGAAGTGGGTGAAATTTGGGTATCGGGAGCAAGTATTGCTAAAGGATATTGGGGACAACCTGAAGAAAGCAAGCGCACTTTTGAGGCTTATTTAGTCGATACTGAGGAGGGACCCTTCTTACGTACTGGCGATCTAGGTTTTATCGAGGGTGGGGAATTATTTGTGACTGGTCGTCTCAAAGATGTAATTATTATTAACGGTCGCAACCATTATCCTCAAGATATTGAAAGGACAGTCGAACAAAGCAATTCTTTTATTAGACCTAGTTGTTCTGCTGGTTTTTCCGTCAATATTAATGGAGAAGAACGATTGATTGTTTTAGCTGAAGTCGATCGCCGTTATTGGGATGTGGCTAAAGTAAATGGGAATGGTCATAGCGATAGTAGCACCAAACGAGACTATGCTGATGGCAAAGAACTAATCCAATCGATTCGTCAAGCCATCTCGAAAAATCACGACCTACAAGTGCATAGTACTTTGTTACTCAAACCTGGCGGCATACCTAAGACTTCTAGTGGCAAGATTCAAAGACATGCTTGTCGTGCTAGTTTTTTGGCAGGTACTTTAGAACTTTGGTAAAAAATTGTTTCTGGTTCATTGCTGATAGTTCATGGTTCATGTGTTTCTATCAGTTTTAGGTATTTTTTTGTACTTAACATCGATTAATTTAATTTTGTCCCAGTGTATATAATTTAAACTTTTAACCTTTTTAGATTGAGTTTTAATATTTAAATCAAAAAATTTTCTCAACAAAAATTCATAAACCCACGATGACCAAAAATCGTTCCGAAAATTTCCTACTTATTGACGAAAACATAAGTATTTGAGTACAATACTTGTACAAGTTTGCAGTACTCTTGTGTCCATTTTTAGGAAAAACCTCTACAAGTCTTATTTCTCGTTCACATAGCAAACTAGACGAAAACATTAAATTGTAAACGCTTGTAAAAATTACTTGACAATAAAAGCGGTTTCTGTATTTACAAACGCGAGCTAAATTTTGTCTGCTCATCTAAAGCCTTGGAAAAATTACAACACTGTGCGTCTTCAAGATATCGCTAGCTCAATTCATACTCATCAAAAATTTAGATTACTAGTTGTTGTAAGTGTTTTAATCACTTTTATCTGGCGCTTTGAGGTAGAATTGCGGGGATGGCAGGGACTAAAGTGGCTATCCTATTATCATCTAGCGATTCCATTTGGTGTTGGACTATTTGCAACTTGGCTTGCATTATGTAGTAATCTTCCCTCTCTAGAGAAACGCCTCAAATTAACTGGATTATTTTTACTAACTTTCATTCCAATTTACGAGATTCTAAAGATCTCTATTTGGTTATTTTTTGTAGGCGGTCCATCAGCTTTTGTCTTTGCCGCAAAAGTTGGATTTCAACTTTTTTCAATGCTTAAATTCTCCATATTTATCGCCTATCCTGGGATACTCTTTCTTTTTTGGATAGCAGCTCAACGATTTGGACTCGATCTCGATCGCAATATTCGTCTTCTTTCTGCTGGATTTTATCTAGGTGCGTGGTTGTTAGCCATGGTTTTAGGAAGATTTACAGGTGTTCCGTCCGATATAATTCATACTATTAAAAGCGGTAATCTTTTTCTCTTTATGACGATCGGATTGGGAATACCTTTTTTAGCACCTTATCGAATAGTTCATGACTGAAAACTGATAGCTGATGACTAATTTATGCTAAGATTACCCACTCTCTAACAGTAATATCTCCTTTTAAAGCCATGAAAACAGCGATCGCATTACCGCAAAAAATTATGTTGTTGGGTTCGGGAGAATTAGGCAAAGAATTTGTAATTGCGGCTCAACGACTGGGTAATTATGTAATTGCAGTCGATCGCTATCAAGGCGCACCAGCGATGCAGGTAGCGGACGAATCGGCAGTAATTTCGATGCTTAATGGCGAAGATCTCGAAAGAATTGTCCAAAAATATCAGCCAAATTTCATCGTTCCAGAGATTGAAGCAATTCGTACCGAAAAATTACTCGAACTCGAACAAAGAGGATATACAGTAATTCCTACCGCCGCGGCTACTAACTTTACTATGAATCGCGATCGCATTCGGGAATTGGCGCATACGCAGTTAGGGGTGAGAACGGCTAAATATGCCTATGCTACTAGCTTAGAGGAAATGAAAAGCGTCAGCGATCGCCTTGGTTTTCCCAATGTTGTCAAACCCGTGATGTCTTCTTCTGGAAAAGGACAATCTCTAGTTCATTCGACTCAAGAAGTAGAAACAGCTTGGAATTATGCAATTGCAGGCGCGAGGGGAGATACCCAGAAAGTAATTATCGAAGAGTTTATCGATTTTGAGATTGAAATTACCCTGTTGACAATTAAACAATGGAATGGAGAAACTATTTTTTGTCCCGCGATCGGACATCGGCAAGAAAGGGGTGATTATCAGGAATCTTGGCAACCTGCGGCTATTTCTGACGATAAAATGGCACAAGCACAGGAGATCGCCAAAAAAGTTACCGATGCTTTAGGTGGTGCGGGAATATTTGGAGTTGAATTTTTCTTGACTAAAGATGAGGTAATTTTCTCCGAACTTTCTCCCCGTCCGCACGATACAGGGATGGTGACGTTAATTTCTCAAAATTTGAATGAATTTGAATTGCACCTAAGAGCGATTTTAGGTTTACCTATTCCCAAAATAGAAGTATTTGCACCTTCAGCTAGTGCGGTAATTTTAGCCAGCGAACATTCAGATAAAATTGTTTTTAAAGGTGTAGCTGAAGCATTAGCCACACCAGATGTGGATATCAAGTTGTTTGGCAAACCAGATTCTCGTCCCTATCGTCGCATGGGGGTTGCGCTAGCGAAAGGAAATAGTACCGAAGAAGCCAGAGAGAAAGCAACTACAGCAGCAAGTAAGATTATTATAATCACAAGTCATTTCCGAGATATCAGTACAAATATTTGATCGTCATCAGCCCAATTGGCATTCTCAACATGAATTTGAAATGGTTCATCAATTGACCCCCAGAGATGTCAAATTGGTGGCTCAAATCATCTAGAATTGCCTTGTGATAACTAATAGTTGCTGATTGAGGATTTATGCGGTACTCAAAATCATTAAAATCTCCTAAGAGCGATCGCTTTCCTTCCAGTCCCTTAGTCTGAAGCCAATAATCCCAACACTTATTTTCCAGGTTAATCCCTTGGTTAATATTTGCAGTTAAACGGAAGTATGGTCGAAGAATCTGCTTGATTTTATCCTTTAACATTGGCTTCTTTCCTACATCCTTGTCAGGTAAATATTAATCGGTGTGGCTAATTTTTACTCAATGTTGAGAAACTAATTGTTAAATTCATTGTAACTAATTGTTAAATTCATTGTAACTAATTGTTAAATTCATTGTAACTAATTGTTAAATTCATTGTAGTTATTACTCTAGAACAATTCAATACTGTTGAGCTTGAAATTAGCGATCGCCAAAGAGAAACTGACTTTTAACTTCCCATCGCTTTCCATTATGTGCCAGCAAGGTTAACTGAGGCACGATGAATTCAAAATGTAGCTGTTGTGATTGAAATTCTTGCCAAGCTTTGTAGAAATTTGGTTTAGTTAAATCTCTGAAACCAACGGTTAAATGAGGTGCAAAAGGGCGGTTTTTAGAAGCTGAATCGATAATTTGCAGGGATAGCTCTAACTCTGACGTTAATGCTTGCTGAACCTGTAATAACTCAGGAGTTTTCAAGACATTAATATAAATAACTCTCGGTTTAAAAGCACCATAGCCATCTAATTGCATCGGAACAGGAGATCGCATTTGGGTAAATTCTTGTAATCTTGCTTCCAATAGTGGTAAATCTTCAGGTTGCCATTGAAAAGGTGGTTGTAAAGTAATATGAGGCGGTGACTTCAGTGCGGCACGACTATTGTAAACTTCAGCAAAGTGTTGCTTAACGCGATCGACAAATTGTCTTACCTCTTCGGGAGGTAAGAGCGCAATAAAAAATAGTCGTTTAGAATTATTCACTGTCAGCGATCGAGATTTAATATGCCAGTATTTGTCAAAATCGAACAAGGAATCGTCGATAAAACCACCTTCGATCGATATGTACCAGCACATAAAGCTTATGTTCAAGATTTAATTGCCAAAGGACACAAAGCACGCACTGGATACTGGGCAGAAAAAGGAGGGGGCATGTTATTATTTGAAGCCTCATCCCTAGAAGAAGCTAAGGAAATTGTGGCACAAGATCCTCTCATTCAAAATAGTTGCGTTAAATATCAATTACATGAATGGTGTGTTGTTGTGGAATAAGGCAGGAGGCAGATTAGACTTTTAAGCGAAGGTAGAAGAATCAAGATCTGGTGGAACATCTTGCCAGCGTCCAGAACCAACAGCTTTGATTGCTTCGGCTAGATTTACATCTCCAGTATAAATAGCTCGACCGATGATCGCGCCTGTAACACCTAAAGGTTCGAGTGCCAATAAATTTAGAACATCGGTAAGAGAACTAACTCCACCAGAAGCAATTACAGGAATTTTTATCCCTGTCGCTAATTCTCGTAACGCCTCTAAATTGGGTCCACTTAAAGTCCCATCGCGATGAATATCAGTATAAATAATAGCAACTGCTCCTAATCTTGCCATCCGTTGAGCGAGTTCTGTCGCCTCTATTTCAGAAGTTTCTAGCCATCCTCTCGTTGCTACTTTACCATTGCGTGCATCAATACCAACTACGATTCGACCTGGAAATTCTTGACAGAGTTGTTGTATCAATTCTGGTTGCTCGACGGCAACAGTGCCGACAATAACCCGATCGACACCAAGATTGATTAACTTAGTAATACTCTCGCGATCACGCAATCCTCCCCCTACCTGTACGGGAATAGGAATAGCTTTAACGATCGCAGCGATCGCCTCTAAATTGATCGATTTTCCCTGTTTAGCTCCATCTAAATCGACTACGTGGAGGCGAGTTGCACCTTGCTCTAACCAATTTCTCGCCACCTCGACTGGATTTTCATTAAACACCTCAGAGCGATGGTAATCTCCCTGATACAAACGCACACATTTACCACCCAATAGATCGATCGCGGGGATAACTTCCATTTGTCAATTTTGCCTGCTGATTTTTCACTAGCCCCTAATCCCTAACCCCTAACCCCTTATTTATCTTTGCATATGTTGTTCCATCAACTCCTTCGCACGAGGACGATAAATTAAATAAAACAAGGCTTCGACATAGCGAAACAAATCTTCTCGGTTTTCTTTAGAGGTAAAATTCCAGAAACCGTAAATTCTTGCTAGCGAAAGTAATCGGGTGGTGTGAATTTTCCAGGTGTAAGTACTGTAAACTCGATCGATTCCTTTGCTGGAAATTTGCTGCCAATAATTGGGATCTGCATCGCATTTTTCGATAAAAGTAAGGATTTTTTGGGCTGTTTCTTGCAAATTAGTGGGATTGATGTAAAATCCATTCACTTTATCTTGGATAATTTCTAAAGGTCCACCAAATTGTGTACCAAAGGTAGGTAAACCAGAAATCATCGCTTCTAAAATTGTCAAACCAAAAGCTTCAAACAAAGCTGGTTGAACAAAAAATCCCTGGCGATCGGCAATGACTCGATAAATTTCTCCAGAATCGCTTTTCGGTAAACGCACACCCAACCAACGAATTTTGCCATGCAAATTATATTCGTTGATAATGTGGTACATTTTTTCGATTTCGTCTCTTTCTTCATTATCACCAGATTCAGCCGTGTGAATTTTTCCTGCAACTAGAATTAAATTGCAGTGTTCTTGCAATTCTTTAGAGCGACCGTAACATTCAGCCAAACCTGTCAGATTTTTAATGCGATCCAAACGCGCCATTGAGAAGAGAGGACGTTTGTTAGGTTCATTTAGTATGCCATAAATTTGACTGGGATCTTCTGCGGTAAACAACAGTTCTTCAAGTTTTTCGGCTTTGCTTTGAATTCGATCCTCAGTACGGTTATAGGGGAAATAAACGCTTTCGTTTACACCTGGAGGAACAACATTAAATTTAGGAGAGAATAATTCAATACCTTTGACTACATGGAATAAGTCAGGCATAGTAAAACTGTCATAGGATTCATATTGACCAACGCTATCTGGTCTGCCAACAATTTCTTGATAGGTACTGCTGAGAATGCAATTAGCTGCATTCATGGCAATTAGATCGGCAGTAAACTGAAGTGAAAAATGATAACTATTTTCTAGGTCGTACCAATAAAGATTACTGAATAAATACTTAGATTTTTCCAAGGCATGAGCAATATTAAACTGAGTGACTCCTAATCGTCGTGCCAGTAGGAATGCTACCAAATTACCATCAGAATAGTTACCGATAATTAAATCTGGCTTACCTTTGAATTCAGTATAAAGTTCTTTTTCCGCGTCGATCCCATAGGTTTCTAGATAGGGCCAAATTTCAAAGCGAGAAATCCAATTTTGGGTCATATTAGCATTGAATTCTCGGAACGGTACGCGCAAAATCCAAGCGTTATCAGTACCGTGTACCTTTTCTAGTCTTTCGTTGCAACGAGTACCGTCACTATTGGGAATTAAGCGCGAGAGAATGATTACTTTTGGTTTAACCCCAAATCCATCCAAACCTGCTAGAGAAATATCCTCTTGCAATTGCTTTTCTAAACTTCTGGCTTGATCGAGAACGTATACGACTTGCCCACCTGTATCGGGACGACCTAACACACCTTCTTGTCCAAACCAACCATGCACCGAGACAAGTACGATGCGGAAAATCATTGGCAAGCGAGACAGAAAAGCTTCGAGAATGTTAGCATCGGGAGAATCAATCAACTCGTCGAGAATTTCTAGAGATTGCTTGACTCGACTGGCTGTATTGCCCCAACCTGGTTCAAAACCCATCTCCTGTAGTTTATAGCGAAATTCTTCGTAGGGAAGATCGTCGGGAAGTTTGCCAACAAAATTTAAAGCGCCTTTAACTTCCTCTGAAAGCTGTTGCTGACTTTTAATGCGACCGTTAATCAGCAGAGTAATACCATTGTAACTGTGCAAACTGAGAAAGCTATACAGTGCTTCCAGCCATTGTTTTGAATCTTGAAACAATTTGCTAGAAAGATAGCGATTGAGATATTGCACCCCCTTGCCAATGTTTTTTGGATCGCGCAGGATTGGCGAATAATCGTAGAAGGGCGCAAAATCGATTTCAAACACATCTCCTTCTTCGGGATGAAAGCGATTGACAAAGCGATCGCGCACATCTAATAATTGACCAACTGTTAGGGGTTCAACGGCTAAACTTTCCAAAAATAGGCGATAAGCCTCTTGTCTGGCTATTTTAGGGCGAATAATTAGACACAGGCTTTCGTTTTCAAAAAGGATTTCTTGAGTGTAGTAAACTAGTCTTCCCAGACGAGAAGATTGATAGAACTGTTCAGAGTTATCTTGTTTTTGACAAAACTCATTATAAGTATTGATAATGTCGTTATGAAGTAGATATTGCTTTTCTAGGGCTTGTAGTTTCCCGATTAATTCGAGAAAATCACCTTTTTCGTCAGAATTAATAACCGCGTCAATTAAATAAGACATTCAATTCCTCTGCTAGTAGTTTCCTTAAACTCTACACTCACATGCTGATGATAAGCACTAGCCACATTGTATTGAATTGGATACGCTATATCTAGATTTTGCTTGGTTTATCTTTATTTATGGCGATCGAGTTAAAGGGATTAGGGTTTAGGGAGCAGAGGAGACGGGGAGCAGAGATGCTTCAGAAGCAGAGAAGCAGAGGGACAGAGGGGCAGAGGAAGCCCCTATTTTCTAAAAATTGTCAGAGCGATCGATCCTAGTAAATAATGATGACCCAGACATTCTAAACCAGCATTTCTACCTAATTCTTCTCTTTGCTCAAAACTATAAAAGCTAATGGGAACAAATGATTTGAGCTTAGGACTAAAAATATCTCCACCAAGATAATCTATTAAATGATAGCGCCCTTCTTTATTTAATACTCTACTTACTTCCGAAACGACTTGTTGCGGATTTGGATAATGGAGAAAACTAATGCTATTGAAAACTGCATCGAATTGATTTTCAGCAAAGGGTAGCGCTTCAGCATTACCACGGATAAAAATTAATCGATCGTGATGTTGATTGGTTTGTCTTGCCTGACGTAGCATTATGGATGATAAATCTAAACCAGTACCCTTGAGGTGAGGAAACTTAGCTGCTAGACGATTTAAAAGACGACCAGTACCACAACCGAGATCTAAGACATTAGCTGTTTCTGGTAACTCTAAATATTCTAAAAGTCTTTTGTGCAGGGCTTGATAAAAAATGGTGGTGAACAGAAAATCGTAGTTAGGTGCCCAGCGATCGAAGATTTTTTCTTTCTGCTTGTAGATTTGTTCGCTCATTGGTTGTTTCCACCAAAGCTAAATAATATTTCTATTCCTATTATGGCGATCGATACACCTAAAATTGTTCTTAAACTGATGCGATCGCCCAGCATAGCAGCAAGCGGTAAAACGAATAAAGGACTGGTAGAAGAAAGGGTTTGGGCAATGCCAGCAGGGGCATATTTGAGGGAAACCTGTTGCAATAAAATGCCTAAATAAGTACTAGCAAAAGCGGTGAGGAGTATGGCAGCTACTGCTTTTCTAGTCCAAATCACTTTGGAAAATAATTGGAGAGTGCGATCGGAAAATAGGAGAATCAATACCGCGATCGCCACTCCTGCGAACAAGCGCCATAAAGTACTCCACAGAGGACTGATACTAGATAATGTCAAAGCACTCCTCGATAAAACTGCCCCAATTGCTTGAGTAAGCGCAGCTAAAACAGCCCAGAAAATTCCTTTATTTCGATTTTGTATTTCGATCGCCGAATCTGCATTTCTTTCTGTAATTACCCAAGCAATCCCCAAAATTGTCAGCAGAATACCGCACCAAGAAAAGGCTGATAATTTTTCATCTAAAAAGATTAAAGCCAACAACGCTGAGATTGGTGGCGCTAAAGTTTCGATTAATAAGGTTAGTCTTGCACCTACATAATTAAGGGCAGAAAAATAAGCAGTATCTCCCAAACCAATACCAATAGCACCACTCAGAAGTAATAGCTGGACAGAAACAGGATCGAGATTAGGAATGCCTTGGCGACTGACAATCAGATGCACAAAAATAAACGCGATCGCAATGATTCCTTTAGCGATATTTAATTGCAGTGGCTGGATTCTCTGTCCCAGAGTAGTGTAAACGACTGACGAAGCTGCCCATAAACAGGCAGCAGCTAACGCTGCCAATTCGCCTCTATAATTTTCCACAGCAATTAAAATCTTAGCACTAAGGGATATTCTAGCTTAACCAGGACTTACGCAGAGGCGCTATGGATAGGGTGAGCAGTGCATCGACTGACTATTTATTCCTGACTTCTGATTTCTTGTACTAGTCACCTGTCCCTTTTAAGAAAATTTCCTAGTCGATCTAAGTCGATTCGATCTCGGTCAGTTATAATGATTATTCGGAAATGCTAACCTAAACAAATAAGTGATTGCACTTTCATTAAATTCACAGGTGGAGGAAGGCAAAAGGCAAGAGGCAAGAGGCAAAAGCAAAAGTGAAATGTGTAATTAATTTTGTTTAAGTACTTAGTTTAGTAATGCATTCGCTATTTTGCCGCCTTAGCTCAGTGGTAGAGCTATCCATTCGTAATGGATCGGTCGTCGGTTCAAATCCGACAGGCGGCTTTTTTCATCGAAATTCTTGGCAGGATACCTGTACTCCTCCACTGGATTGGTGCAGGGCGTGGCGTTTAAACATCTGAGGAAACCCCAGATGACAGCCCAAAAGGAATGCCTTCTCTAACTCGCGCTCTCATGCCAGTTACTTAACAATAATTCTGAGATAATAGTTAAAGCTATAAAAATAATTACTCCCGAAATAGTTGTCAGAAATAAGGCTGCAAACATACGAGGTATTTGCAAGTTATAACTGGACATCAAAATTTGATAGGCAATCCCCGATCGCGCTCCACCAGTACCAGCCACAAATTCAGCCACCACTGCACCAATTAAGGCTAAACCGCCGCTAATTCTCAAACCACTGAGGAAATAAGGCAAAGCTGAAGGTAAACGCAGATAAATCAAGGTTTGCCAGCGAGAAGCTTTATATAGTTGAAAAAGATTGCTGAGATTTTTCTCAACGCTGTTTAAGCCTACTGTAGTGTTAGAAACAATCGGAAAAAAAGCAACAATCCAAGCACAGACAACTAGTGCAGCAAAGGTATTATTTCTCAACCAGATAATGATTAGAGGGGCGATCGCGACAATTGGGGTTGTTTGCAAAATCACGGCGTAGGGAAAGAAACTTCGCTCAATCCACTTACTTTGCGTAAACAAAATAGCAATAATTAACCCTGAAATAGTTGCAGCAATAAAAGCTACTAAAGTAATTTGTAAAGTAATCAGTAAAGAAGGAAAAAGCTGATTCCAATCTTTAATTAGAGTTTGCAAGACTAAGGATGGACTGGGAAGCAAATAGGGAGGTATTCCCATTAACTTGACTGAAATTTCCCAAATTAGCAAAAATAAAACTCCTACTACCAGAGGAGCAATAAGATCGACAGAAACAAATTTTTTTAGCTCGACAAGATTCACCACTCTAAGAAAAAAACTCTCTCAACACCGCTAATTTATCTGGTTGAATTTTATAGTAAATCCATGTTCCTCGTCGCTCTTTTGCTAATAAACCTAATTCGTACATAACTTTGAGATGGTGGCTCACGGTTGGTTGTGATAATCCTAGTGGTTTGGCTAATTCACAGGCACATACTTCTTGATTTGGCTGTGCGGCGATCGTACTTAGCATTTGTAAACGTACTGGCTCGCCTAAGACTCGAAACATACAAGCTAAATTAGTTGCTTCTTCATTAGTAAGACCACCAGCGAGTAAAGGAGAACAAAAGTTATTTGAAGATTGAGATTTTTTCATATCACCACATACTGACATACATATTGACATTCATCAATATCTTTGTAAAAATATCAATATATTCAAATATCGATGAAGATAAATATAGGTGGTCGTCAATTATGTGTCGCCTCCAACTAGCTAATAAACTTAATAATTTAAACACCGATTTTAAATTTTACTCGACTCCCGAGCGATTCAACCATCTGAAAGTTGAGGTAGAGTCAGTCAAGAAAGTTGCACAAGTAAGCGATCGCTAAATCAAAGCAAGCTTGAGAATAGAATCGGTAAGTAACATAACATCTCGAACACACTCATCTCCAAATTTTTGTCATTAGCAATTAATCACACACCTCAACTTGTTCGAGCCGATTCGAGCGAAACTCACAAATCAATAGCGATCGCGATCGTATAGTTCAGCCGTTGCTTTTTTAATCATAGAAATTAGAACTCTAAATGAAAGTATTTAATCTAAAAATGTTAGCTAAAGGTTTCCTCGGAGGCTCTATTACAGGGTTAGCTGTCGGTATCGGTATAACCCTAGTTATGCCTGACAAAGAACATTACACAAGTTTTACATTTGAACAAAATGTAGCTCTTTCAGACAATATACAACCATCAACTAAATTTCAGCTTGGCAATCAGACATTCACCGCCTACGCTATAGACGATGCTAAACTAGCAAGAACTCTAGCAGTCAAAGAAGCGATGATCGCCAGCCTGAAAGAAATAGATGCCAAAGCGATCGCTAAAACTCAATTTGACAACCCTGGGAAGGTAGTGAAAGTTGAGTAGATTAGGGGTTAGGGATTAGGGATTAGGGTTTAGGGTTTAGGGAGCAGGGATAGTACCCTGCTCGCTTGTTTTGCTGATAACTGATAACCTGAAATGCTGCTCATCAGCTCCAATAGTGTTTATAATGCCAAGTAAGACTCGATAAACTAGCTGGCAATGACTGGATCGATGCCCTACACGACTGAAGAGCTAATCGACATTCTCGATCGCGAACTGAGAGCCAATTGGAGAGGAGAAAGAGTTCTTCTGTCCTGTGCCGACCGCATCGACCTGCCAATTATGGCTAAAGCCTTGGATATGAATAAGGTGGGAAAAGTTTTTGCTTATCGGGATTTTCGCCACCAAGTTCATGAGTATCAGAAGCAGCACCAAGTTTCAGGTATTATTTGGCGATCGGTATCTTTTGACAATGTATCGCTCAGTTTTCCTGAAGTTCATAATCAATTAATTGCAATTCCAGGTGACAAAGATATCTTAATTGCTGCCAAAGAATCTGTCTTGAGTTTTTGGCGTGAAGTCACTACTAAAATGAATTTCTGGTTAGCTGAAAGTACTCCTCAACCAATTAATCTTGCTTACGTAGAAAAACTTGCTCATGATTCTGAATGGGCTGAGATCGATCCTGCTTTGAATGAAGTCTATTTGGGTTTGTGTTGGGGAAATCCTCAAGATTATCGCTATTTATGGGCAAAACCTAAATCTGGTTGTCATCGAATTATTGCTTCTCATAATGAGCCTAGTAAAGTTAAGATTCATTAGGGCAAGAAGGCAGAAGGCAGAAGGCAGAAGGCACAAAGGAAAAACTCTATTTGTTGATGATTGCGATCGCTCTAAGATTATGAATATTCAGATTCAATAGTCTCCCAAATCAATCGATTGGCAATTTCTGAAGCGCGATCGGGTACAATCGCGTCTAAAACAAGTTTAATTCTGTTTTCAAAGTCTTTCATTACCTGTTTGGCTAGCTCGATCGCTATAAGTAAAAGGTGCTAATTCTAAGACAGGAGATAGTTTCATATTTGGCGATAAAATTAAGCGTCGGTAGTTAACGAAAATTCAGATTGTTTAAGAAGATTTGCCTTCAAAATAGTCATAAGTAAGATAAAACGAAAAACTAGAACTATGTCTAGCCCCGCTATAGAATCCATACTTCAAGAAAAACGCTTATTCTCTCCACCTGGTGAATTTTCACTCAAAGCACATGTTACCAGTTTGTCTCAGTACCAAATTCTCTATGACAAAGCACAAGCCAATCCAGAAGCATTTTGGGAAGAACTAGCCGAACAAGAATTACACTGGTTTCAAAAATGGGATAAGGTTTTAGATTGGCAGCCGCCTTTTGCTCAATGGTTTGTCAATGGCAAAATTAATATTTCCTATAACTGTCTCGATCGCCACCTCACTACCTGGCGCAAAAATAAAGCAGCCTTGATTTGGGAAGGGGAACCAGGAGATTCTCGTACTCTAACTTATGCTCAATTGCATCGAGAAGTTTGTAAATTTGCCAATGTTCTCAAACAATTAGGTATTCAAAAAGGCGATCGGGTTGGGATTTATATGCCCATGATTCCTGAAGCGGCGATCGCCATGTTGGCTTGTGCTAGAATTGGTGCGCCTCACAGCGTTATTTTTGGTGGTTTTAGCGCTGAAGCCCTCAAAGATCGACTTGTAGATGCCGAAGCGAAGCTAGTGATCACTGCTGACGGTGGTTACCGCAAAGATAAGATGATTCCGCTAAAAGAACAAGTCGATCTGGCTTTAGCCGATCGGGGTGCGCCTAGTGTTACTAATGTTCTGGTTGTCCAACGCACCAAAGAACCAATTAACATGGAACCAGGACGAGATTATTGGTGGCACGATCTAAAAGGGGGAGTATCTGCCGATTGTCCTGCCGAACCGATGGACAGTGAAGATGTGCTGTTTATCTTATACACTAGCGGCAGTACGGGCAAACCCAAAGGTGTAGTTCATACAACTGGTGGTTATAATCTCTATACTCACATGACCACCAAATGGATTTTCGATCTACAAGACACTGATGTTTACTGGTGTACTGCCGATGTTGGTTGGATTACTGGGCATAGTTATATAGTCTATGGCCCCCTTTCTAATGGCGCAACTTCTTTGATGTATGAAGGTGTACCTCGTCCTTCTAATCCTGGCTGCTTCTGGGATCTTGTCGAAAAATATGGTGTCAATATTTTCTATACTGCCCCCACTGCCATTCGGACGTTTATGAAAATGGGCGAACAACTTCCTAAAGCACGCGATTTGTCTTCTTTGAGGCTTTTGGGTACTGTCGGCGAACCGATTAATCCTGAAGCTTGGATCTGGTATCACAGAGTTATTGGTGGCGAACGTTGTCCGATCGTCGATACTTGGTGGCAAACGGAAACGGGGGGGGCTATGATTACACCTCTACCTGGTGCAATTCCCACTAAACCAGGTTCGGCTACTCGTCCTTTCCCCGGTATCATTGCTGATGTTGTCGATTTAGATGGCAATCCTGTAGGCGACAATCAGGGTGGTTATTTGGTAATCAAACATCCATGGCCGAGTATGATCCGTAATGTCTATGGCAATCCCGCTCGCTTTCGCAGTACTTATTGGGAACATATTCCCCCCAAGGATGGCAAATATGTTTATTTTGCTGGTGATGGTGCCAGACGAGACGAAGATGGCTATTACTGGGTAATGGGCAGAGTAGATGATGTGATCGGTGTCTCTGGACATCGTTTGGGAACGATGGAAGTAGAATCTGCATTAGTTTCTCATCGTGCCGTAGCGGAAGCCGCAGTTGTTGGCAAACCAGACGAATTAAAAGGGGAAGAAATTGTCGCTTTTGTCACTTTAGAGGGCGATTATCAACCTTCCGATCGCTTGATACAGGAATTAAAAGAACACGTTGTTAAAGAAATCGGCGCGATCGCTCGTCCTGGGGAAATTCGTTTTACTGAAGGAATGCCTAAAACTCGTTCTGGTAAAATCATGCGGCGTTTGTTACGCAATCTTGCCGCAGGACAAGAAATTGCTGGAGATACTTCTACATTGGAAGATCGCAGTGTTTTGGATAAGTTGAGAGAAGGTGTTTGATCGTAACAGGGAGTAGGGGTTAGGGGCTAGGGGTTGGGGGTTAGGGAGCAGAGGGGCAGGGGAGAAGGGGAGCAGGGGAGAAAAGTAAGTAATAAGTAATGAGTAATAAGTAATAAGTAGCAAGTAGCAAGTAGCAAGTAGCAAGTAAAAACTTATGACTTATGACTTATGACTTATGACTTAAAAAACTTCTGCCTTCTGCCTCCTGCTAGAAAGCTCCCTGCTCCCTCTTGATTGTGCTATCGTATTGTTGAAAAAATCTGCGCTCACCTGTTAAATAAAATGAACGATACCGTTAAATCTCTGGATATTCAGCAAGCACCTCCATATATGGAGGTTTTTTTTGAAATGTTAAACGTGCCGATTTATTGCAACTTGCTTTGGTCGGAACGAGAATCTGCTATAAATTGTCCTAAAGGGGATATGAAACTAGCTTGCGATCCTAATTCTGGTTTAATTGTAAATGTAGCGTTCGATGCTAGAAAATTAG
The DNA here is from genome assembly GCA_964548905.1 of uncultured bacterium. Taxonomy (GTDB): domain Bacteria; phylum Cyanobacteriota; class Cyanobacteriia; order Cyanobacteriales; family Xenococcaceae; genus CAZJTL01. The sequence continues at coordinate 60,580 of CAZJTL010000003.1, forward strand.
ATTATGACCAAGATTATGAAAATTCTCTCCACTATTCTCCCCGTTTTCAACAATATGCTCAGTCTTTGGCAGAAGATTTAGTCAAACGCCATCAATTGCACAACAAAGATATTATTGAAATTGGCTGCGGTAAAGGAGATTTTTTAATTTCCCTGTGTGAAATTGGTAATAGTAGAGGTGTCGGTTTCGATCCAACTTATGTACCGCGCTCCGAACACGAACATATGAGCGATCGCGTCAAGATTATTCAAGATTTATATTCTGACAAATATCGAGATTATCAAGCAGATTTTATTTGTTGTCGCCACACTCTAGAACATGTCCTCAATCCTGAAGATTTACTGCAACCCCTCAGAAAAGCGATTGGCGATCGACTCAATACAGTTGTCTTTTTTGAAGTTCCCAATGGTTTGCATACTTTCCGCAATCTAGCAATTTGGGATATTCTCTACGAACATTGTTGTTACTATGTCTCTACGTCGCTAATCCATACTTTTACTCACAATGAATTTGCTGTTACTGACGTTCGAGAAACCTTTGACGGACAATTCTTATGTATAGAAGCGATTCCCGTGGAACCAGGTCACGAAAAGAGCAATAATAGCAGCCACCAGTCCGAATTAGCCGCCTTAAATCGAGATATTACTGAATTTACTACTAAATTTCAATCTATAGTTACAACTTGGCAAAAGAATTTAGACGAAATTGCTAACAAAAAGCAAAAAGCCGTAGTTTGGGGTGCGGGTTCCAAAGGTGTCACCTTCTTAAATATTTTCAAAAACCAAAAGATTGAATATATCGTCGATCTCAATCCTCGCAAACATGGGATGTTTGTTGCTGGTAGCGGACAGAAAATAATTCCCCCAGAATTCCTCAAAGATTATCAACCAGACGTAGTAATTATTATGAATCCTATCTATAAGGATGAAATTCGCCAGCTTACCCAATCTTTAGGGGTTAATGCCGAATTGATTTGTGTATAAAAGGGAGCAGGGAGCAGGGAGCAGGGAGCAGGGAGCAGGCTTCTTTAAGTATTAAGTATTAAGTCTTAAGTCTTAAGTAGAGAAGTGTTTTTAATTGCGAATTGCGAATTGTCTTCCCTAATCCCTAATCCCTAGCCCTTCTTAAGCCGCAGCAGGCTCTTCGTAAGGGACAAAGAGTTTTTTCTCGGCACCACAGATCGGACAAATCCAATCCTCGGGAATGTCGGCAAATGTTGTGTCAGGAGCAATTCCAGAATCAGGATCGCCTTTGACTGGATCGTAGATCATGGAACACTGACGACAAATCCATTTTTGCGTAGCAGGTTCGCTACTGGGAGCTTTTTTGACGACAGTTTTGCCATCTAAAACAGTGAGAGCATCGGTATATTGCCTTGCGTGGTGTTGTTCGATGCTGGTAAGTAAACCAAAATTGTGGGCTGCTTTACGAAATATTTGGGCGTGTTCTTTCGATTCTGCGGTTTGTGCTTCAAATTCTGCTACTGCATCTCGATCGCGATCTTGTTTCGCAGCTTCAGCAAATTCGGGATACATAGTAGTGTATTCATAGGTTTCTCCTGCAATTGCTAATTCTAAACAACGTGCAGCGATCGCTTGTTTCTGTTCTTCTGTTAGAGATGAGGGTTCGTCTACTGCTAATTCTGGATGGATTAAGCGAAAATGTGCAAAAGCGTGTTCTGTTTCTTGGTTAGCAGTTTCTTTGAACAGTTTGGACAATTCCTTCATACCCAATTTTTGGGTCACTTCAGCAAAAAATAAATACTTACGATTTGCCATTGATTCTCCGCCAAAAGCAGCTTCGAGGTTCTTGGCAGTGTGAGAGTTATTGGATAAGTCCATCGATCGATTGTATTTAGGGTTACTTAACTTAGAATACGTTTTTACGACGGATAAAGCCAATTGCGAAATAGACGAGTTAGCCAGGGCATGACTATATACGCAAGCAGAATGACGACTAATCCTGTCATAATTGCTTGATTCAAGAGATAGGGTAAACCTGCTAAATAAGGGCCTAAAAAATGACCTAAAATCGATACACACACAAAAACTCCAATCCAAGTGACAAAAGCAGTTTTATAGGTTGGCGGAGGGGGAGAAGCGGAGTTGGGAAGAGAAACCAACACTTCTAATCCTGACAAGAAGATTTGAACATTTTCAGGTTTTTCTGTTAAAGGTTGAGCGCGTTCGATCCATTCTTTTCGTTCGGGCGATCGCATCCATCGGTAGAGGTTATTATAGTGGTCAAAGCGTAAAATGATTACATATTCTGGTCTAGAACCAGGCTGGGGTCTAATGATTGTCGCCCCTTGATGACCTTTAAATTGTTTGGCGACTTGAGAAATGCCTTTAAGCCACTCTTCATAGCCTGATTCGCGACCAGGACGAATATAATGAGAGATAACGGCAGTAACTTGTTGATTTTGGGCGTTGTCTTCAATATTCATCTTTGAGATCTCACCTAAAAAATTTTTCGATCGCCTGTAATAATTGATTGGGATTAAATGGTTTGTGAAAATAAGCATTAGCACCCAAATCTGCTGCTCGTTGACGATGTAGTTGGTTATGGCGGGAAGTTAACATCGCAACTGGAAGATTTTGCCAGCGAGAGCGAATTTCTTGCAGCAAACCGAATCCATCTAAATTGGGCATTTCAATATCAGAAATGACTAAATCAAAATTATGATTGCGATCGAGTGTGGTTAGTGCTTCTCGACCATCTTTACATTGAGTAACCTGATATCCAGATTGACGCAAACAGCTATCTAATATTCTTCTCACAGCGATCGAATCATCAACAATCAGAATCGAAATTACTTGTTTGTTAATAGCTAGATTATGCTCTTGTGCAATTGTTGCAATCAAATTGCAAACTAGTAAAGGGCTTAACTGGTTTGGTGAAATCACCATTACCACTTCTCCCGTTCCCAAAATTGTACACCCAATCGCGTAGTTAGGTATTTTAACAGTATTGTCAAAAGGTTTAACTACTAATTCTTTTTCTTCAATTAATCGATCGATCGTAAATGCAATGGGAACGCCAGCGACATCAAGGACTAAAGCAAGTGGCGCTGAAGATTCAGTATAGTCAGATTCAGTATAGGGTAGGATTTTCAGAAGCGAATAGAGAGGAATCAGGCGATCGCGCCAAAAAATTTCTGTAGTTTCTACCAAATCGGCAATGCTGATGATTTCAAGAACCTTAATAGAAGGAATAGCAATGGTTCTTTGTTGAATTCGGCACAATAGCAAAGGGATAATACTTAAACTTACAGGAATGCTAATCGTAAAACATGTCCCTACTCCCAAAGTTGTCTCTATATCGATCGAGCCTTGCAAACGTTCGATCGCCAGATGCACCACATCTAATCCTACACCTCGTCCTGATAGCTGAGTAACTTTATCTGCTGTAGAAAATCCAGGCGCAAACAAAAACTCTAAAATTTGCGAAGGAGATAGTCGATCGATGCTAGTCTGACATAATCCTTTAGCTACAGCCTTTTGATAAACTTTATTTAAATCAATTCCACCGCCATCGTCAGCAATACCGATGATGACACGATTGCCTTCAATACTAGCTAAAAAAGTAATCTGTCCGTGAGCAGATTTATGATTGCTTAGTCTTTGTTCGGTGCTTTCAATCCCATGATCGAAAGCATTGCGGAATAGGTGAGTAAGGGGAGTTTGCAATTGTTCGAGAATCAGGCGATCGATGAGAACATCTTCTCCTTCAACTTTGAGGGTGACTGATTTATGATACTTTTGATTGAGACTGGCTAAAGAGGTAGCAAATTGTGCTGTTAGACTCCGAAAAGGGACAAATCGAGAGTTAGTCAGATCGCCACGCAAACTGTTTAACTGCAATCGTAGTTCGTCCAAACTTGTTTCTAGTTCGTAAGCAAGCAGATCGAGATCGATTCTCGATTCTTGAATTTTTCCCATCAAATCTTGGAGGTTTTGCAAGCTAGAGTGAAATTCCGTGTAGCGATCGAACTCTAGAATGTCGTATTGTTCTTTAGAGGGAGCAGGGAGCAGGGAGCAGGGAGCAGAGAAGATGGGGAGATGAGGATTACCGACGGTAGCTAGGCGATCGTAGAGAGTTTGAATTTGCTCGTTGATGGGAGTAAATTGTTCGAGTTGTTTTTTTAAATTGCGATCGATTGCTTTGATTTGTCTTTGCTGCAAACTAAGGCGTTCGTAGTTAATCAATAATTCTCCAAAAGTATTATTAATTCGATTGAGACGAGATACTGAGATTTTAAACTTATGTTCGGGAACTTTTTGTGAGGATAAAGAGGGGTTAGCATCTTTATCTTCTAGCTTCCGAAAAACAAAAGTCGCTTCAGTTTCGTCTACTGGCTGAAAACTAAAAGTAGCATCAATTTCTTCGACTTGGCGAAAGCTAAAAGTAGCCTCGTTATTTTCCTTTTCTGAATCTGAGAAAAATTGTGATTCTTCTTGCGATCGCGATGATTGAGGATTGAGAACTTCCTCTCTTTGTTGGCGAAGATAGGTAATAGTAGCCGTCATCAGTTCGCTAACAGTCTGAAAATCAGCTTCTAACAGATAATCAAGTCCACTTGCTGTATCAACTAGCCAATCTAATTTTAAAACTTGACCTAGTAGGGTACACTCATCAATAAACTGCTGGAGGCTTTTTTGTAAAATTTCAGAAGATGGTGATGTTTGTAAGGTTTTCTCTACTCTTTGCAAGCATTCTTCGAGATCTACTTCTAAGGCAGTTTTGAGCAAAAACAGATTAGGAGAATTATTATCCTCTAGTTTTAATTCTGCATCATCCTGACAAGTACCTACCTGTTCTTGTAAAAAAGATTCTAATTCTTGGAAAATTGTCAGAGACTCAGCTTCTTTAGTCTCTTCTGCATCTCCGCCACGCAAAGCAGCAGTTACCAATAAATTAATTAATTCAACTCCCTCAGCCAAAAAATCTTGAGCTGATCGCAGATCTGTAATTTGCTCTTTCTCTAAAGCTTCGATTAAATTTTCTAACTGATGCGCCAAACGGCTCAGGTTAAATAGTTGAGCAATCCCCGCTCCTCCTTTGAGAGAATGAGCGATACGCATTAGTTCTTGATAAATCGGCTTTTGCTCCGCCGCAGAGAGATTTCGATCGTTCCCTAACAATAGCTCTATATTTTGCTCCAGAGCAACCAAATAATCTGGAACATCTTCATACAAAAAGCAATTGCGAACTTCTTGATTAATTAGATCTAAACTGGATGAGTCAAGAGCCATAGTTCATTGTTCATAGTTCATTGTTCATAGTTCATTGTTCATTGTTCATTGTTCCTCCGCTCCCCTGCTCCCCTGCTCCCCTGCTCCCCTGCTCCCCCTCTCCCCTACTCTCTTCCACCTGAAACTGAGAGATCGAATTTTGCAGTTCGTTGGCTACTTCTACTAATTCTTGAAGGGAGTTAAAGACAATTTGTGATTCTGTTGAGGTACTTTTGGAGATTTCGGCAACATCTTCCATAGTTTTAGTTACTGTATGGGAAAATTCGGTTTGTGAAACAGTACTAGTGGAAATCGATCGCAGTAATATGTCTATTTGTTGAGTAAGTTGAGCGAGTTGTTGCAGAGTTTGTTTAGTTTTACCGACTAATTTAGTTCCTACTACCACTTGATTGGTACTATTCTCCATAGTTTGCATAACTTCGGAAGTATCTGCTTGAATTGCGCCGACAATTTGTTCAATATCTTTAGCAGATTCGGTAACTCTTTCTGCTAGGCGACGTACTTCATCGGCGACAACGCGAAAACCATGTCCGTGTTCGCCAGCACGAGAGGCTTCGATCGAGGCATTAAAGGCTAAAAGATTGGTTTTTTCGGAAATACCAGTAATAATGTTGACAATTTTAGAAATCTCTTGCGAAGATTCTGCTAATCGCTTGATTTTTTTGGAAGTTTCCGCAACACTGGCTCGAATATTTTCGATACTATTAACAGTATTGCTCATCATTTTTTCTCCCTTATTCGTCGCTTCAAGAGCATTGCTAGCCAGATCGACAGCTTCTTGAGCGGAATCGGCAACTAAATAAATTGACTGTCCCATTTCTCTGACAGCATAGAGAGTTTTAGAGATCGCCTCTGTTTGTTCGCTAGATAAGTGACTGAGCTTTTTAACTGATTCCTCATTGTTACAGGCAGAATTTTGAACGCTAGCGCTAGCTTTCTGCACTTGCATGACAACAGTTCGCAAGTTTTCGATCGTCTCGTTAAAAGCATCGGCGATCGAACCAATTTCCCCTTCTTCTATAGAAACCCGAACAGTTAAATTTCCTTGTTGAGTTTGCAAAATCTCTGTTAACAGTTGGCTAATACTTTGCTGAAGTTTCTCTTGATCTTGCCCTTGTAATTCTGCTTCTAGCTGTCTTTGTCGAAATTGTATTTCTTTGTCTGCTTCTGCTGCATTAATGCTGTCAGCCATTGCATTAAAAGTAGTTACCAGTTCACCGATCTCATCATTAGCAAAAACTTCCGCTCTAATTTCGCGTTCTCCTTCAGCAAATTTGAAAGTAGAATCTCGCAAGTGATGAATTGGTTTTACCAAAGCTTTTGAGAATAATTCGGCAAAAATAATCGCGATCGCTACTGCCAAAGCAAATACTATTGACTGAATTACTACTATTTTCCAAAGCAAATGGTTTAATTCATTTAAGCAAGTACCTCTTACTAAAACAGCAGTAGGCTGATTGTCATGATTAAAGATAGCTTTAGCTGTCATCCCATAACCAGTTGACTTGAGCTTTAGCCATTGATTGACAGATTTGCCTTTAGCTTCCACTGCCTTGGTTAGGATATCTGTATTTGGTAGTGGTAGATGATTGATAATTCCCTCAGTATCACTATATTCCTGCGAGGAAGCCAATCTAAATTGACCGTTAGGTTCAGACAAATAAATCGCACTATAGCCATCTTCAAAGGCTTGATTGGTATGACCGACAGTAGAATTTTTAAGTAGATCGCCAGCGACGATCGCGCCTAAAATTTCTCCATTTTCAGCTTCTATGGGTGTAATCACATAGCGGATCAAAAAGTTGGGTTTGGTGGCGGGATTAACATTGGCATCTAAAGCTCGTAATTCGGCAAAACGAGGACTTTCTGAGGCTAGTTCGTCATAGCTAATTAACTTAGAAGCTTTAATTTGTTGGCGAGAAGCGATCGCTTTAGTAACTAAAAGATCGGGGTCGAACTTACTACCTCGACGAGGAATACCAGTATTGACAATAACATGAGCTTTCGCATCTACTAGAGTAGCAAATTCTAGTTTTCTCATCGAAAGTTCACTCCACAAAAGAGAATAGACTTTTTTGCTACTATGCTTTTGTTGAAGAGCTTCGATAATAAAAGGGTTTCTCGCTTGTCCCTTAAAGCCAAAACCCATTTGATTGATTTTGGTATTGTAGGACATCTGCAAAACTTCCAACTCAGCTCGACTTTGCTTGAGTATTTGCGATCGCAATCCTTGCAATAAAAGAACAGCACCCACCCCTAACGCCCCGATCGTGACTGCTTCTGCTAAAATCAAGGCGATGAGCTGTTTGCGAGCGATCGGCAAATTGTAAAACCATTGGAAATAAGCTCCTTCACCTCTGCGTCGGGGCAAGCACAAGGCATTGCCCCTACAACCTGCCTCTGGGCCTCTCTGCTCCTCTGCTCCTCTGCTCTCTGCTCCCCGCTCCCCGCTCCCTGCCATCGACTCTAAAGCCTTAGCCGCACTAGCCCCTAACATTCCTTGGCGATCGCCAGCGACTATCTCTTGATAGATTTGTTTTGCTTCATCAATGTGACCGATTCTTTCCAACGCACTAGCTAGAGTAATCTTGATGACAAGATCGTCAGGATTGTTGTTTAATTGCGCTTTTAAGGCTTCAATTTGCTCGAAATGATTATTACCATCAGAAAGTTCGGGATTCGCCATAATTCAATAAGCTCGCAAAACAGATAATAATTTTTGAACATCGAGAATAGCAAGGCGATCGCCTTGTAGATCGGTCATTCCCAATAACATTGGTTTCACGCCATCCTCAAATTCATCATTGACTGGAGTATAGGTTTGAGAATCGATCGCGATAATTCCTTGTATTTTTTGCACCACACAACCAAGTTGGGATTGCTGTTCCCCTGTTTCAGTAATTGTTGCTCCCGAATCTGATGTAACTGTCAGCACAAATAATTTTTCTGACATCTTGGCGCGATCGCCGATCTGCGTCAATCCCAAAAACTCACTCAACATTAAAATCCATAATAGTTGTCCCCTCTGATTGACTACTCCCAATAAATTAGGTGCAACACCAGGAATGGCACAAATTTCTTGACGATGACATGAAATTATCCCCAGAGTCTTAGACAAGGGAATTAATAAAGATTTTGCCCCGTGCAGTTGCACCTGAAAAAATTCCTGCACAATTCAATTGAGATATTTTTCGACGACTTGAACTAATTCATTGGGTGCAAATGGTTTGCTAATATAAGCATTTCCTCCTTGGCGCAGCGCCCAAAATTTATCTAAATCTCTGTGCTTTTGGGAACAAAAAACAATAGGAATATCCTCAAATTCAGGCATTTTACGCAACTGACGGCAAAAATCCAAACCATCAATTCCAGGCATAATTACATCCAAAACGATCGAATCAGGCTTAGTATTGTTTTGCAACCACATCAAAGCAGATTCAGCCGAATCAGTAGCGATCGCCTGATAGCCAGCATGTTGCAATAAAGCACTAATTAGTTTTTGTTCCGCTTTGCAGTCATCAACAACCAAGATTGTTTTCATAGTTTGTTCATAGTTGATGGTTCATGGTTCATTGATAAAAAAGGGAACAGGGAACAGGGAACAGGGAACAGGGAACAAAGTAGGAAGTAGGAAGTAGGAAGTTTTTTACTCATTACTCATTACTCATTACTTATTACTCATTACTCATTACTTTTCCCCCTAACCCCTAACCCCTAGCCCCTGCATTAATCGTCTTTTGAATCACATCCAGTAGTTCTTGCGGTTGAATGGGTTTGGTAATGTATTCTGTCGCTCCTACCATGTGCGCTCTCATGCGATCGATCAAACCATCTCTACCTGTTAACATGACAATGGGAATCTCTTTGAGGGCATCAGACTGACGTAACATTTGACAGAGTTCGTAACCATTGATCTCTGGCATATTAATATCCATTAAAATCAGATTGGGTTTCTGTCTAGCTAATGCCGTCATTGCCCTTGCTGGTTCGGTCAAACCTAAGACTTCGTATCCTGACGCTTCTAGAGTTAATTTAACCTGACGCTGTACGGTGTTGCTGTCATCAATACAAGCAACAATTTGACGCTGAGCGGCATCTGGTGAATAGTTAAAGGAATGAACGCTGACAATCTGCTGTTGGATTAGTGGTTGCAATAATTGCCCAAGCTCTAGAAGATCTATTTTTAATTGACTGGCTATTTTATAAACAGTCCAATTTTGAGAAAGAGCTTGCTTTAAAGGTTCGATTAGTTGAGTATGAGATTGTTGATACTGGGTGAAATTTCCTGCTAAGTTAGTTTGATTTTTCAGATGTAGAGATTGAGCAAATAGCTGAGGATTACCAATATTCAAGCGCTGCAATGGAGAATTAATTTCCGTGCGGATTTTTGTCCACTCAGTAATTTGAGAACTAGTCGAATGAACAATTTCTTTTAAAGGCAAAGACAAGACAATCGGATCTAGACCAATTGTTTTGTGAAATTGTAGCTCAGCAGCAGGAATTTTTAGTATTTGAACGATCGCTTCTTCAATCAGCAATTGCAGAACTTCTCGTAATTGATTGAGATTCAGTCTTCCCGATCGCCAGTAAGCACAAAGATATTCATAGTCCGATCGTCCTTGCTGCCAGTCAGATTCTAATAAATCTAGTTTGAGATCGTGTTTTTGAATAAGATAAAATAAGCGTTCTGGTTGACCTGCATTACTATGAGCATAATGTACTTTCCCCTCACCTAGATATAATTGCCAGCAAATACCAGCATTATTAAAATCATTAATTATCAGTCTTCCTGAAATTTTTTTGAGCGCTATTTCTTGTAATGCTTTTGCAGGTGAAGTTTTAGCAGGAGGGCTAGAAGTGGTTGTCATAGATGCCAAAGAGACAAAAATCAATGAAAAATTTAATTAAATCTAGTTATAAAGTTCCCCATAAGATTCAAGAAATTATCACAGTTAATAATTCTTGAATGCTACTAACAAGGGATTAGGGTGTAGGGTGTAGGGTGTAGGGTGTAGGGATTAGGAAACAGATAAAATGTCAATTTTTGCAGAAGTCGATCGAGTCAATGGGTTAATTGTGGGTGCTAACGGTGGTATTGGTTTGGGTTTCGTCCGTAAGCTGTTAGAAGAACGGAAATTTAGCCGTATCTACGCAACTTATCGTCGTCAAGAAACTGCTGCTGAATTATTTAAACTGCAAGAAGAACATCCTCATCGCTTAGTTTGTTTGCAGGTGGATATTACGAATGAATCAGAAATAACTGAAGCGATCGCCAAAATCAAGCAAGCTACAGACAAATTACACTTAGCTATTAACTGTGTGGGCATTTTGCATCAAAAGTCCCTACAACCTGAAAAAAGTCTCAGACAGATTAATGCAGAAAATTTGATGAATTATTTTCAGGTAAATAGCATTGGTGCGATCTTGCTAGCAAAACACCTGTTGCCTTTATTTCGCCATCAAGAAAGAAGTGTTTTGGCAACCATTTCTGCCAAGGTAGGAAGTATCGGCGATAATCGATTGGGAGGATGGTATGGTTATCGCGCCTCGAAAGCCGCAGTTAATATGTTAATGCGTACAGCAGCGATCGAATATGCGAGGACTTGTCCCAAAAATATCATCGTTACATTGCACCCAGGGACTACTGATACTCAGCTTTCTCAACCCTTTCAAAAAAATGTGCCACCCGAAAAATTATTTTCCGTCGAACGCACGGTTAATCAACTTTTCAAGGTTATAGAAGATTTGCAAACAAGCGATCGCGGGCAGTTTTTCTCTTGGGATGGCAGTCAATTACCTTGGTAAATTATCTGGTTTTACCTTTGTCCTAGTCGATCGCTTGCTTGTACCTGAAACAACAGAATGAAATTCTTTCTACAATAGAAGTATGAAGAAATGTTTCGGTTTGAAGCTATGAAACGCATTGTCCTGATCGCTGGATTTGAATCATTTAACTCAGACTTGTATCGTCAAGCTGCCAAACTAGCTAATTCTCGTTGTTCGGAGTTAGAGATAATTGTCTTTAGCGATCGCGACATTACTATATCACCAGAAACAGTCGCCGCCGCACTAGAAGATGCCGATGTCTTTTTTGCCAGTCTCGTCTTTGATTACGATCAAGTGATGTGGTTGCGAGAAAGAGCAAAAAATATACCCATTCGCCTCGTGTTTGAGTCAGCTTTAGAGTTAATGAGTTTGACTCAGTTGGGTAAATTTGCGATCGGCGATCGACCCAAAGGAATGCCAAAACCAATTAAATTTATCCTTGATAAATTCAGCAAAAGAAGAGAAGAAGATAAACTCGCTGGTTATATTAGTTTTCTCAAAACAGGGCCAAAATTACTTAAATACATTCCAGCGCAAAAAGTACAAGACTTACGCAACTGGTTAATTGTATATGGTTACTGGAATGCTGGCGGTACAGAAAACGTCGCCGCTATGTGCTGGACGTTAGCAGAAAAATATTTGGGATTAGAAGTAGGCGAGATTCCCCAGGCGATCGAAACACCAAATATGGGGTTATTGCATCCAGATTATCAAGGATATTTCACATCTCCTCGCGAGTATTTAGATTGGTATCAAGAGAAGGCAGAAGGCAGAAGGCAGAAGGCAGAAGTTAGCAATCAGCTTTCAGCTTTCAGCGATCGGCGTTTAGAAGATACTAAACCTGTAGTTGGAATTCTTTTATATCGCAAACACGTCATCAGCAAACAACCTTATATACCTCAATTAATTCGTCATTTTGAAGCAGAAGGATTAATTCCCCTACCAATCTTTATCAATGGGGTAGAAGGACATGTTGCTGTCAGAGATTGGATGACGACTAGCTACGAAGAGGAACAAATAGAAAAAGGTATTAAAGAAACTCTTTCTCTTGCCAAAGATGCAGTGAAAGTGGATGCGATCGCTTCTACAATTGGCTTTCCTTTGGTAGGTGGTCCCGCAGGTTCGATGGAGGCGGGAAGACAAGTAGAAGTTGCTAAAAGAATACTTTCTGCTAAAAATATACCCTATATTGTCGCTGCACCTTTGTTAATTCAAGATATTCATTCTTGGACTCGTCAGGGTATTGGGGGATTGCAAAGCGTCGTTTTATATGCCTTACCCGAACTCGATGGCGCGATCGATACTATTCCTTTGGGTGGTTTGGTAGGTGAAGATATTTATTTAATTCCAGAAAGATTGAAGCGCCTGACAGGAAGACTTAAAAACTGGATTAAATTGAGACAAACTCCTACTTCAGAAAGAAAAATTGCCGTTATTTTATATGGTTTTCCTCCAGGTTACGGCGCGACGGGAACGGCAGCTTTATTAAATGTGCCAAAAAGTTTGCTGAAGTTTTTACAAGCTTTGAAAGCACAGGGTTACAACGTCGGTGAATTGCCTGAAGATGGGGAAGAATTGATCGGACAAGTTAAAGAAGCTGATGAGTCCGCCGATGAACACAGATTAACACAGATGGGCGATCGAGAACCTATCAGCGTTTATCCGCGTTTATCTGCGGAAGTTAATGTCAGAACTTTAGAAAAATGGTTGGGATATTTATTAACAACCAGAGTTGAGAAGCAATGGAAATCTCTAACGGGTACTGGTATTAAAACCTATGGAGATAATTTTCATGTCGGTGGCGTGCAATTAGGTAATGTTTGGATCGGCGTACAACCTCCCTTGGGACTTTCTGGCGATCCGATGCGATTGATGTTTGAGAAAGATTTAACGCCCCATCCTCAGTATGCAGCTTATTACAAGTGGTTGCAAAATGAATTTCAAGCCAGCGCGATCGTTCATTTTGGGATGCATGGAACTGTAGAATGGTTACCAGGTTCGCCTTTAGGTAATACTGGTTATTCTTGGTCGGATATTCTTTTAGGGAATCTTCCCAATCTCTATATTTATGCAGCGAATAATCCTTCTGAATCGATGCTTGCGAAAAGAAGGGGTTATGGAGTGTTAATTTCTCATAATGTACCTCCTTACGGTCGTGCGGGTTTGTATAAAGAGTTGATGGCACTGCGGGATTTAATTTCTGAGTATCGGGAAGATCCTGACAAGAATTATGCTCTCAAAGATATTATCTGTCAGAAAATTGTTGACAGTGGTTTGGAAGCAGATTGTAAGTTTGTTGAAGGGGAAAAGTTAGGTATTGCTTTTAATTTGGAAAATGCTCGTTTGTTTAGTAAGAAGGCGATTAATGAGTATTTTGTCAAGGTTTATGAGTATTTGCAGGTGTTAGAACAACGCCTATTTTCTTCTGGTTTGCATACTTTGGGTGAAGCGCCTACTGAGGAGGGGTTAAAGTCTTATTTGGAGGCTTATTTTGGGGATGAGTTGTCTGGAGATCGCCTGGAAGAAGCACAGAGAATTAGAGATCTGTTGGGTCAAAATACGGATGAGTTGACGAATCTTTTGCGGGGATTGAATGGTGAGTATATTCCTCCTGCGCCTGGTGGGGATTTGTTGCGGGATGGTGTTGGAGTTTTGCCTACTGGCAGAAATATTCATGCTTTAGATCCCTATCGTATGCCTTCTCCTGCTGCTTACGAAAGAGGAAGGGAAATTGCCAAGAAAATTATCGCTCAAAATTTGGAGGAAAAGAATTCCTATCCTGAAACGGTGGCAGTAATGTTATGGGGTTTAGACGCGATTAAAACTAGAGGGGAATCTTTAGGCATTTTGTTGGAATTGGTAGGCGCTGAACCTGTTAAAGAGGGAACTGGAAGGATAGTTAGATATGAGTTGAAACCTATATCTGAGGTAGGTCATCCTCGTATTGATGTTTTGGGAAATCTGTCGGGTATTTTTCGCGATACTTTTATTAATATTATTGAGTTGTTGGATGATTTATTTCAACGTGCGGCTGAAGCAGAGGAAGCGCAAGAAGATAATTTTATTCGCAAACATGCTTTAGCTTTGAAGGCGCAAGGCGTTGACAATTATTCGGCACGTTTGTTTTCTAATCCTGCTGGTGATTATGGTTCTTTGGTAAACGATCAGGTTGTGGATGGCAATTGGGAATCTGGAGATGAGTTAGCGGATACTTGGAAGAATCGCAATGTTTTCAGTTACGGACGCAAGGATAAGGGACAAGCAAGACCAGAAGTTTTGAGTCAATTATTGCAAACGAGCGATCGCATCGTTCAAGAAATCGATTCGGTTGAATACGGTCTGACTGACATACAAGAATATTTTGGCAATACGGGCGGATTAAAACTAGCCGCAGAAAAACAAAGTGGCAAAAAAGTTAATACTAGTTTTGTCGAAAGTTTTTCTAAGGATACAACGCCAAGAAAGTTAGAAGATTTACTGCGAATGGAATACCGTACCAAGCTATTGAATCCGAAATGGGCGGAAGCTATGGCTAGTCAAGGTTCGGGTGGTGCTTACGAAATTTCTCAACGCATGACAGCTTTAATCGGTTGGGGTGGTACGGCTAAATTTACCGATGATTGGGTTTACGACCAAGCAGCAGAAACCTATGCTTTAGATCCAGAAATGGCTGCTAAGTTAAGGGAGGCAAATCCTGAAGCTTTTCGTAATATTGTCGGTAGAATGATCGAAGCACACGGGCGAGGTTTTTGGGAAGCAGATGAGGAGAAGTTACAGAAATTAAGAGAGTTATATGAGTTGACTGATGAAGATTTAGAAGGGGTTACAGCTTAGCAGTCAGTAGTCAGTAGTCAGTAGTCAGTAGTCAGCCGTCAGCCGTCAGCCGTCAGCAAAAACCTGATAACTGAAACCTGATAACTGAAACCTGATAACTGAAACCTGATAACTGATAGCTGATAGCTGATAGCTGATAGCTGATAGCTGATAGCTGATAGCTGATAG
>CAZJTL010000004.1:0-73722 GCA_964548905.1 uncultured bacterium
TTTGGCTGAGAGGTTTTGACCCAATTACCTAATTGCTCAACTGGTTTTTCTCTTGCCTGAGCAACTCTTTGATTGGTTGCCACCAGCGTTCCTTCTCCAATATCTATTTGTCCTAACTCAAATAGTAGCTCGCGGATTTTTGGATATGGCACATGGGCGTAGTTACCCAACCAGCCAACTAATGCTTGTAGCCTCACAGACAAATCTTGTCCTGGGATCATTTCTGGACTCCAATCCGCCGCACAAAATGTGCTGCATTCTGAACAGTGATACTGATAGCGATGATATTCAACGATTTCAATTGGCTTGGCAACCAACTGCGCGATTTGCTTGACTTCGACATTCTCTGTATCAGGTTTCAAGTGCTTTCCTCCACAGTGCGGACATCTTTCTGGTCCTAGGATGGCTATTCGGTCTACTCGCCCGAATCCTTGACGAGTTTTACCTTCATGTCCTGGCTGTCCACCTGGGGAGCGTTTTGGCTCTGTCTGGGAAGTATCTTTTGTTAATTTCTTGTTCTCTGATTTTTTGATTATGTCTTGTGAGGGCGGTTTAGATGATGTTGTGCTGTCAAGGTTTAATCTTTCTTTGAGTCGTCCTATTTCAGCTTGAAGTGCCTTGATGATTTTGACCAATTCTTCAGTAGACAATTGGTACAACTCGTCATCACTTTGTTGAGGCAGCATTTGCTTGTTCATATAGGTGATACTCTCTTATCAATGTTCCCTATGTCAACTCCCTCTACCTGAATCCTTACAAATTTTTTAGCAATGCGAACAAAAATTAAGCTCGATCGCATTGCCTTAAAATTCAGAATATCTTGAATTATTTCGGCTTTAGCCAATAGATTTACTCATCAATACTTAATCTAAACCGAGCTTTTACTCTACTTAAAGTAACTATAAGAAATAGTAAGTTGCTTGACTTTTGCTAACAAAACATTTGATTGGTAGTATTTTGAGGTTCTGGTAAGGGACAGCAATTGACATCATCGATACAGACTTTGCCCCATTTCAATGCCCAACGAACCAACTCAACACGGTTTTCCGTTTTGGTTTTATTGAGAATATTGCTGATGTGATTATCAACAGTTCTTTTGCTGATCTCCAGAGTTTTCGCGATCTTGAGATTGCTCAAACCAACTACCACTAATTGTAAGATTTCTAGTTCTCGTTCAGAAAGAAGAGCCGAGTTGTTAAACTTATCATCATTCATAGGTATTTATCTCCTGGTAAATTTACCTATTGCTTCATCTATTCTAGGGTCTAAAAACAGTAACTAGTTGCTAATAATTAAACAAAATCTTGTCCACAATAAGTTTTCAAGATTTCAACACAATTAGCGATCGCTTGAAGATGGGCAATTTCGTAACCATGAGTATTTTCTGTCGGAAATCCCAAACAGGCAGCACGAGCAATATGACCTAATTTCATGGCAATAGAGGCATCGCTACCAAAACCGCTAATAGCTGCAAATTGTAACTCAATTTGGGCTATTTTTGCTGCTTGTATCAACTGGCGATTTAAACCTTCATCGTAAATGCCATAGCCATCTTGAGATAAAAGAACGGGTTTTTCTCCCACGGCGATCGGATATTCGGAAGCAAGAGGGCAGATTTCTAGGGCAATTAAAGCATCTAAACTTTGATTTTGAGTAAAATATAACGCCCCGATCGCGCCTACTTCTTCTTTAGCAGAAGCGACTAAATAAACATCACTAACTGGTTGCTGTAATTGTTCTGCCAAACACAGCAAAATAGCCACAGAAGCTTTATTATCGAGAGTATAGCTGGCAATATAATCTTTTAATCTAATTGGCTGCTTGCGATGCTTTCCGACTACCACGCGACTACCAGGACGTACTCCGAGGGATTCTAATTCTTGGGCATTGCACTTAGTTTCTACCCAAGCATTTTCCCATAGTAATGGCGCATTTTCCTGTTGGGCTTTTTGAGGCGATTCATGGGAGATATGACGGGAACCAAAACAGAGAATACCGCTAGTTGTACCCAGATCGCCAATAATATCAACTACGCCCTCACCATAAACCCAAGGAAAAGAACCGCCTAACCTGCGAACTTGCAGGCATCCCTTGTCGTCGATCGATTTAACAATAGCACCAATTTCATCTTTGTGACCTGTAATCGCGATCGCTCTTTGGGGATTTTGTCCTGCAATCTTAGCAATAATATTACCCGCACGATCTTGCCAAGTTTCTACTCCTAAACTACGGAAGCGATCGAGGAGGTAGCGATCGATTTCTTCTTCTACTCCAGAAGGAGAATGATGCATGACTAATTCTGCGATCGTTGTAAATAATTTTTCATAGTTCATAGTTTATGGTTCATAGTTCATGGTTCATGGGATATTGGGAGTTAAAAGCTAAAATTGACAATAAAATAAAATGTCGATCGCTCTTAATTGAAGGAATACTGTCAATCTATAGCAATCTTAGATCGATTGTTAGAATTTAGTCTTACAGCTATGAACAATGAACAATTATATTTAAGGAAATTTTAAGTTCACTCGATCGAGTTGTTAGCTATCATCGTTTAGGCATTCGCTAACATGTGGTGAGGAGTGACCACAAAACAGCGAGTATAAAGGAAATAAATATGATTGCAACAGCACCATCTGCTAACCTTGCCTTGGAAGAAATCAGATCGGGATTTCCTAATATCTGTGGTTGGGAAGCAGAAATTGCTTCAATAGTAAACCACAACGAACCAATTTTTTTACCCAAAACTAATCTTCGTCTAGAAAACATTGCTGCTGGGTTTGCTTGCGCCCTCCACATGCACCAGCCTACCATTCCTGCTGGTGTTAACGGCGGACTGATCAGCAATTTGCAACACATGTTTGAAAACTCTGGTGATGGAGATAATCACAATGCAGAAGTTTTTGCTTGGTGTTACAGTCGCATGGGCGATTGGATTCCCGAACTAGTCAAAAATGGTTGCAGTCCTCGTATTATGCTGGATTACTCAGGTAATCTGCTGTGGGGATTGCGTCAAATGGGACGAGGTGACGTTCTCGATAATCTCAAGCCTCTTGCTTGCGATCCTCAATACCAGCCCTATGTAGAATGGTTGGGAACGATGTGGTCTCATGCTGTCGTTCCTTCAACTCCTATTCCCGATCTTAAACTGCATATCCAGGCATGGCAGCAAAATTTTGCTGCTATTTTTGGTGTCGATGCACTGAAACGGGTTAAAGGTTTTTCGCCACCAGAAATGCACCTACCCAATCACCCCGACACTCTCTACGAATACATCAAAGCCTTAAAAGAATGCGGTTATCGCTGGCTGATGGTACAAGAACATTCTGTAGAATGTTTGGATGGATCGGGATTATGGCACGAACATAAATACCTGCCTAACCGTTTAATTGCCCGTAACTCCAAAGGAGAAACTATTAGTATTACTGCTTTGATTAAAACTCAAGGTTCGGATACTAAGTTAGTCGCCCAGATGCAACCCTATCACGAAGCTAAGGGAAGAGGGAAACAGCAACTTGGTAACTTGACTGTTCCTAGCTGTGTTACCCAAATTGCTGACGGTGAAAATGGCGGAGTGATGATGAATGAATTTGCCCGTGATTTTCAACCTGTTTGGCATGAAATTAAAGATAATGGCGGGGTTGTTGGTGTTAACGGTACAGAATATATTGAACTTCTGGAAGCAGCAGGAGTCAAACCAGAAGATTATCCTACCTGCCAAGCAGCGAGTCAACACAAAATTTGGCAGAAAGTCGATCCTACTAAAGCAACACCAGAAGCAGTAGAAAAAGCGATTCAGGAGTTAAAAGCTACAGATCATCAGTTCCACATGGATGGTGCTTCTTGGACGAATAATTTGAGTTGGGTTCAGGGTTATGAAAATGTTCTCGAACCAATGAATAAACTCAGCGCTATGTTCCACGAGAAGTACGATCCTTTGGTTAAGAAAGACCCTTCAATTACCAAGAGTGCAGAGTACTTAGAAGCGCTATTGTATGTTCTTTTAGTGGAAACTAGCTGCTTCCGCTATTGGGGACAAGGAACTTGGACTGATTATGCCCGCGACTTATACCGACGAGGTGAAGCGGCTATTAAGAGGGGCTAGGGATTAAATAGGGTGTGGGGTGTAGGGTGTAGGGTGTAGGGGAAGTAATGAGTAATGAGTAATGAGTAATGAGTAATGAGTTTTTTACTTGCTACTTGCTACTCGCTACTTGCTACTTGCTACTTAACTCCTGCCTTCTGCCTTCTTTTCCCTAATCCCTAATCCCTAACCCCTAATCCCTAACCCCTAACCCCTAACCCCTAATCCCTAACCCCTAATCTCAATTTCAAAATCTCTAGTAACTCTGAATCTTGATAGGGAATAGTTAAGTAGTCTGTGGCTCCTAATTCTAAGGCTCGTTGTTGATATTCTCTAGAGTTATGACTGGTGAGGGCGATCGCGGGAAGGAAGGCAAAGGTAGAATGGTTAGAGCAGTATTTGAGTAACTCAAAACCATTGACAATAGGCATTTCTAGGTCACAAATGATGGCTCGAATTTGCCAGTGTTGCTGTAGTTTAGCGATCGCTTCTTGACCATCTTTAGCTTGGATGACTGAATATCCTTCTTTTTCGAGAGTGAAGCTTAAAATTTCTCGAACCATTCGAGAATCATCAACTACCAAAATTGTAGGCGAAGTATCTCGATCCTCTTCTGGAGGTATCGAACTGGGCTGACTTTGTTGGCGATAAAAGTTGACTAGAGCTTCTACGTCAACTACAGGAACTAATAATCTACCTTCTAGGGCTGTACACCCATAGAAATATTCGGGAGGGGCTAGAATTTTGTTAAAAGGCAGAAGGGATAATTGTGACTTGACAATAAAGCGATCGACTTCCAATTCGATCGCAATTTTTTCGCCGCCAAGGTTAATAATTGGTGTTTGCCAAGACCGATCTACCAAACCCAGAGATGCTTGCTCAGTTGAATTTTGACTCGATTCGGGAAGCAAGCAATTATAATTCAATAATTCAGAAATTCGATATAATCTAATTCTTTGTTGCTGCCAAACTAGAAAACGTTGACCTTCAGCATAAATGATGCTGTCTGATTCTGGAGTCACAATTGCTTCAATACTTGTTGAAGGTAGCACAAAAAGATTAAATCCAGATAACCAGAGAAAGGATTTAGCAGTGACTAGTTTTTCTTCTGAGGTTAAGGATTTATTTTCTTCCTCTCGATCGCTTTTTGCCTCTGTTTCTGCAAATAAGAGCGGCGATTGTGTGTCTTCTGGTATTGTTTCTGGATTGGTTTGGCTACTGTCTGCAAGATCTTGGCTAACCAGTTCTTGCTCATTCTGTGCAGCCAAATAATTTTCTAGCTCTAGCAAGTCGTCTTCTAAAAGAGATGTTTTGGTAGATTCGGCTTCGGTTAAGACAATGCTCGTTTCTGAGTGGTAGGTGGGAAGGTAGGGAAGTAGTGATGTCCAGATCTGTTCGTAAATTTGGTGTAAATTATCCAAGCGATCGGCATTAATTAAAGTTGGTTCTTGCTCTAAAGAAGACAAAGCTATGGCGAAGCGTTCAACAGCAGTTTGCAAATCGAGCAGATTAACCTCAACAGCTCCGCCAATAACAATATGAGTAACTTCTAACAGACGATGAATCAAAGAAGCTGTCGGATTATCGGCAAGTTTTGGCAAATCCTCTTGAACTTGTTGCAATAATTCTAGTGCTTCTTCAACAAACAATTGGTGTGCTTGTTCTTTTAGTTCTGCATCGAGAACCATCCCTATTGCTCACCTTTTTGTAATTCTCGAACAATTGTGGTTATCTTTTGCCAAGACTCAACTATTTTGGCAGATTGTGCGGCAGTTTGTTGAGACAGTTCTTTGGCATTTAATAAGGAGCGATCTACAGTAACAGTTGTTTGCGATTGCTCCTTAGCTGCTTCGAGCAAAGTTCCTAGAGCAGCATTAAATTGAGTACTGATTTGGTTGAGATAATCTAACTTTTGTTGAGTAACTTCGATAATTTGTGGATCTAGTTCGAGCGAATCTGTCTCTGTTGACATTGCTCCAGCAACCGAGTGAGCATTAGATACCACCGAAGCAACGATCGGATCTAGTTTAGTCATGTCTTGTTCCATTTGTTTGGAGATAGCGCGCACTTGCTCGGCGATCGCCGCAAATGGTTGACCGACTTCTCCACAGCGAGCTGCTTCTAGCAGGGCATTCATGGCTTGCAATTTCAATTGAGCGATCGAGTTGGCAATTGGCGCGATCGCAGCCACTAAGCTCTCGCTAAACTGTTCTAGTTGCTCAATTTTCTGACTGGACTCTGCAATTGTTGTGTGCATTGCTGCTGCACGCTCGACAATTTGTTCGATCGCCTCTATACTACTCTGCCAGATTTCGCCTAGCTCATGTTGTTGTAATTGTAGCTGTTTGCTTGTATTTTCTAGCATTTGAGTGTTTTCGGTTATTGCACAGAAGCGATCGCGAGTCAGATCTACTGATGTTGATTGTTCACAGGTGCGACGAGCTAGAGTTTCCACTTCAGTTTGACTGCTAGCAACTAGCTGAGACAATTGCTGTAGTTGCTCACCAGAAATAGCTTGGTTAGATTCATAGGTTTGCTCTAGTTGAGACAAGGCTCTAGCATGGTCGAGAGCAAATCCTACTTGCAGGGCAATTTGGGCAAACAAGTCTATTTCCTCTGGTTGCCAATGGTGCGGTTCGGAGCAGTTATGGGCAATTAACAGCCCAAATAATTGGTCATTTTTGAGAATGGGGGCAACCAGATTAGCTTTAACGGCAAAAGGTTCGAGCTGTCGGAGATGACATTCAGTTAAATCCGCTTCATAAATGTTATCAGTAGCTTGTACTCGTCCGCCTTGGTACTGCTCGATATAACTTTCAGCAAAACAAGGGTCATGAATCTTTGCCCAGAGCGCTTTAGGATAGCCAGGAAGTACCGACTCTGCAATTACTGTACCGTACCAATCGCGATCGAAGCTATAGACGATAACTCGATCGGTTTTCATCACTTTGCGTACTTCTGACACCGTAGTTTTGAGTACGTTTTCTTCATTTAAGGAAGCGCGAATGCTTTGGGTGATGTATCTGAGCAGTTGAGTTTTCTCTCTTTCTGCTTCCACTTTGGCAAGCAGGCGAGCGCGATCGAAGAAAAAACCAACTTGCGTGGCGATTTGCGTCATCAGGTCTATTTCTGATTTTTGCCAAGGATGGAATTTGGCGCAATGATGGGCAATGAGCAAGCCAAACAATTGACCGTCTTTGAGGATCGGTGCTACCAGGTTAGATTTAATCTGCAAACGCTCCATCAATTGCAGATGATCGGGGTGAAAACCAGCTTCCAGTACATTCTGAGTAGGGACGACTCGACCGTTGATATAAGCTTGACGCAAATGTTCGGGAATGCAAGCATCTTCAATTTTATGTTCCTGAGCGCGTTGCCAACCTGGTAAAACTGCTTCAGCAGCAATATAACCACTCCTATCTGAATTGAAACTGTAAACTACAACCCGATCGGCTCTCATTTCTTTGCGGACTTCTTCAACAGTTTTTCTGAGAATATCTTCTTCAGTGAGGGACTCACTAATGCGACGAGAGATGTAAACAATCGTCTCGTTTTGCATTTTTTCAGCTTCTACTTTCTCAATCAATTGAGCATGTTCGAGGGCAAATCCTACTTGAGTAGCAATTTGTTCGAGTAAATCTCGTTCGGACTGCTGCCAGCGACGCGGGTTGTTGCATTGATGGGCAATTAGCAAACCAAACAGTTCCTCTTCTCTAAAGATCGGCACTATTAAACTAGCTTTAACTCCTAATTGGCGCAGTTGCACCAGACAAGATTCTGGCAAGTTGGTAGAGTCAAGATTTTCGATCGCCTGAACTCGATCGCTTGACTCTTGCTCAAAATAGCTTTCTGCCAAAAAGACTGGATCTGATTTTAGATTCGTGACTTTAGGAAAACCAGAAGCTACCGATTCTACTACTACAGGTTGTTCTGATGGCTCGGTACCATAAACAATGACGCGATCGACTTTGATTTCTTTGCGGATTTCTTCAACTGTGGTTCTGAGAATATCTTCTTGGTGAAAAGATTTGCGAATACTCCGAGTTAACTGAATAAAAGTTTGAACCTGTTCGGTTTTTGTTTCTAATTGTTCGCTAAGATTAGCTTGTTGGAGGGCAAAACCTACTTGTGTGGCTATTTGGGAAAATAAATCGATCTCCACTTGCTGCCAATCACGAGGACTCGAACATTGATGGGCGATCAACAAGCCAAAAAGTTCGGATTTAGAAAAAATTGGTGCAACTAAAGTGGCTTTAACAGCAAATCTGGCTAATAATCCTAGATAGCGATCGCTTAATTCAGATTGATAGACATTATTGATGGCACGACTACGACCTAGCCGATAAAGCTCTAAATCTTCTTTCTGGAGAGCAGAATCGTCAATTTGCGCCCAGAGGGTTTTGGGCAAACCCAAGGCTACCGATTCCTCCACAAATGTTCCCTGCCAATCATTGTCAAAGCGAAAAACGGTGACTCGATCGGCTCGTAAAGACTGACGCACCTGTTCTACCGTAGTTCTTAACACATCTTCTTCTGAATGTGCTTCTCGCAAGCGATGGCTGATGTCGAGCAGAAGTTGAGCAGCTTCGGTGTCTGCTTCTTGCTTCCATAAGAGTTCTGGTAGTTGTTTGTCGAGTAATTGTAAGTTGGTTTGCAAAGCTTTGAGTTCGTCTTCTCCAGCCACGCGATCGCGGACTCTCATTTCTTCTTGACGTAGGCGATTAACCATTCTAGTTGAGATGACAGCAGCACTCAGAAGTGGACGAATGGCTCGATTGGTAAGATAAACAGCGATCGCGCCAGTTACCCCGACTGCAATTCCTGACCACAGCAAGATAGTTAACCATTGTTGTTGCAGTGCCGTTTCAAATTTAGAAACTTCCCAACTCAGTTGCGCCGCAGCAATTTGTTCCCTTACTTGCCAATTGCTGACGATCGCCACCATCGCAATTACTAATAGAGGAATGACACCGAGTGCAGTAGCTATACTGGCAAGCTTGAATTGTAAACTCTTTCTGGTTTGATGAGACTCTCGCTCGATTTTTCTGAGCATGGTTGGTGAGGAACGAAAAGGTTCAATTTCCTTCGACCTATTGTCATCAAGTTTTTCTTGGGGTTCGATCATTTAATTTAAATCTCAAAAATTGCTAATTCTCTAGTTTGGAATTAATTTTTTGCATCAAAAAAACAAATCCCAGTCTCCACCAACCACAAACACCTCTATCGACTCCAGCTCGATTGAGAACATCGCTGAAACAGGCTGGTAAATGACCTGGTGGTGCGCTCAAAGTAAAATTTAAACTGGCATAATTCAACCAATTTTTATCTCTATGCCAACCAACAAGTTCGCCAAAATCCCTCCAAATTTGATAGTTAAAATGTTTAGTTCCACCTAGTTGTTGATAGATCTGTTTTTGAATCGTGAAACCAAAGCGATTGTCGCTAGCTTCTCGCCAAAGTCGATCGATTATTAATAAGTCTTGCTGGTTAATTTTGGCGATGGCATCGAGATTTAAAAAACCTTCCTCCTCTCGATCGCTTAAGCGCATTAACAATTGCCAAGTTTCCCAATCGGCTTGTTGATATTGTTTGTTAGTCAATAGATTTTCTAAATTTTGATAATCGATGTTTGATTCGCGATCGACAGTAATTAAGGGAGAACTATTAATTTTGAAGTTACTTTCTGCTTTCGCTTTGGCTAAATTTGCTCGCACTAGTAACAAAACTTCTGCTGCTGATTGGAATCGATCGCGCACATCGCTTTCAACTAGGCGATCGAGGATTGCTGCTAATTCTTCACTAACAGACACGCCTGTTTGCCGCCATCGCCACTGCTGCTTTTGTTCGTCAAACAAAGGTTCCGATGCTTCAGAGTCAGGAAGACTAGCTGTTAACAGGCGAATTGCAGTTACGCCTAAGCTGTAGAGATCGCTTGCTGGATCAACTCTTCCTTCCATTTGTTCTGGTGCAGCATAACCGGGAGTAGCAATAATCGGATGATTAGGGGAAACTATCCCAGTATCTAGTTTTTGTGAGCTGCCAAAATCGATTAAAGCAAACGTCCCATCTTGTTGACGCAGAATGTTGCCTAGCTTAATATCTCTGTGAACGATCCCTTGTTCGTGAATAAATTGGAGGACAGGGAGCAAGTTATTCAAAAATTGCCAGATCTGAGCCTCATTAAAAGCACCGCGATCGCTTAGTTCCGAAAACAAATCCCAGCCATCAATAAATTCCTGAACTATATATAAACGCCCTTCTTCCTCGAAAAAAGCGAGTAAGCTAGGAATTTGCGGATGAGTGCCTACTTTGGTCAGTATTTCTGCTTCTTGTTGAAATAAACCCCTTAAAAAATTTATATTTTTGGAATTATGTAGATCGGGCGCAAATTGTTTGATTACGCAAGGAGTAGACAAGCGATCTTCATCTACTGCTTCAAAAATACTAGCAAATCCTCCAGACCCCAAAGAGCGTATAATTCGGTAGCGTTCTCTCAACAGTAATGGTGAACCACAGCGATCGCAAACTTTAGCTTGTGCTAAGTTAAGATGGCGACAAGCATTGTTAGGACATTGACCAATGACAAAATCCTTCGTCTTTTCTCTTCTCAACTGTGAAGGCAAAGTGGTAGTCATTGAAGCAGGGGACAGGGAGCAGGGGAGCAGGGGAGCAAGGGAGAGGGGGAGACAAGGAGAAATCTAAAGCTTAGAGCCTAAAACTTTTGACTTTTGACTTTTGACTTTTGACTTGAAAACCTCCTGCCTCCTGATAGCTGATAGCTAAAACCTATTAAAACAACCTAAACATTTATTAATCAATAATAAGTGTAGAGACTGTCTCCGTAGAAACACTTATTATGAAGTTTTGTTGAAACTTTGATGTCTTTTTAGTAAAAAGCTTGCTTGGCAGATGTTTTCAGGCATAGTTAAATTTCTATCATCACTATCACTAGCTTGAAATTCCGCAACAATAACTTAAGTAAGAAGGCAGAAGGTAAGTAGCAAGTAGCAAGTAGTAAGTAGCAAGTAAAAAAACTCATTACTCATTACTCATTACTCATTACTTATTACTTATTACTTACTTTTCTCCCCCTCTCCCAGTCCCCTGTTCCCTAAACTCTATAATACATACCCTACCCGCGCATCGATCGCGTAATTTTTTAGTTCTGGTCGAATTTGTGGATGGTTGGCAATAAAGTTGTCAATAATCACGGCGACGCGATCGGCGTAACCGTATTCAGCAGCATGTCCCAATCCATGTAAAGCGCTTTCGCGACAAGCATCTGAATCAAGAGTGAGAATTTTTTCCATTACTTTGAGAAATTCCTCATTGCTGAGGCGATCGATCTCGTTTTCTGGAGGCTCACAGCAAAAATAGGCATCCCACCACATGTAGCAGATATGATTGAGAGGATTAGCATTGGGTTCACTTAAATAACTCAAAGTAGGAGAGCATCTTTCCTGAAAACATTGCTCGAATAGGTTAAAAATCGAATTAATGGCGCGTTCTATTTCTAGCCAATTTACTCCACAATCGAGATCGTAACGACTAAATAAATGCATATCTGACAAGCCTTTATAGACTTGTATATCAGAAAAAGGTTTTAAAATTTCTCTAGCATTTTCAAACAATTGGGTAACGTAATTAACTCGCAGTTTGGCTGATAAGTCGATCGACCACTTATGATCGGTTTCAATAAAATAATACAAGTCTTCTGAGCGATCGAAATGCATTTTCAGCCAGTTATCTTGGCTAATATTAATCGTTTGTTCTTCAGAAATTTTAATTGATAACTTCGTTGAGCCTGTAAGAGAAGTTAGATCGATATCTTGATTGCAATCGATATCTAAAAAAAACAGATTTTTTAATTTTTTTAAATAGCTAAGATTGATAATTTGATTATTAGCAATTTTTAATATTTTTAATTTATTAAGATACTTAAGAGGTCTTAGATCGATGATTTTATTTTGATTGAGGTTAAGTTTTTCTAGCTTTTCCAAATTTGCTAAAGCTTCAAGATTGCTGATTTGATTGCCTTCTAGAGTTAGTCTAGTGAGTTTAGTCAGATATTTTAGATCGGTGAGATCTTCAACACCACAAAAATTTAATTTTAATTCAGTTAAATTATCCAAATATTTTAAAGGCGTAATTTCTTCAATTTTCCCTAGTTCTATGCACAAAAATTCTAGCTCGGTTAGTTGAGATAAAGGACTAAGATCGGTAGAACAATTTTCAGCTAAAAATAAATATAAATGAGTTAAATTGTTGAGATTAGCCAGAAAGCTTAAGTTGTTAATTTTGCCGTGTAAACCAAGTTCTTGCAAGTTAGTTAAGGCGGCAATACTATCTAGTTCTGTAATATATCCGTGAATTCTTAATTGCTTCAGTTGCGTTAAAGTAGCAATAGGTCTGAGATCGTAAGTGCGATCGTCTTTAAAACGATAGCGCATCAAATCTAGTTTGGTCAGGCTAGCAAGTTGCACGCTAGCTTCTTGATAGTTATAAGTACCAGCAATCTCTAGCAGTAGCTCAATCGTATTTCTGATTTCCTGAGAAAGACTGTCTTTATACAAGCACCACTCGGTAAAACTGTTAGGTTTGATATCTTTCTCGGCTATTAGATCGCTCATACAGATGTTTCGGTCGTTGGGATTTTGCTAAAGGCTAAGATAGCAGTAAAGATTTACAACTAGGTAAATGTAATTAAGCTCAAATTTTCCAGAAAAAGGAGTATTTTTGCAAAGATTTAACATTCATTTCCAAAAGTTTATTTTAAGCTGGTCAACATCTAATTTGTAGGTGGAGAGAAGGCAGAAGGAATTTAAAGTCTAAAGTCTAAAGTCTAAAGTCTTGAGTTTTTTAATTGCGAATTGCGAATTGAGTAAGACTCGCAGGTACAAGGACGGGCGCTTAAACGTCGGACGCAGGTTCCGAGGACGCGCCCCCCAGAAGAAAAGAAATGTAGATTAAAACAAATCTAAATCCGTCACAGCACCAAGGCTGCTGGAAGAAACAAGTTTGGCATATTTACCAAGAATTCCTGTGCTATATCGAGGTTGTGGTGGCTGCCAGTTGGCACGACGTTTGCTTAATTCTGCCTCAGATACATTAAGTTGTAGCGATCGCGAATCAGCGTCAATAGTAATACTATCTCCTTCTTCAACTAGGGCGATCGTCCCTCCTACGGCTGCTTCTGGAGCAACATGACCGACAACCATACCATAAGTACCACCAGAGAAACGTCCATCGGTAATCAAACCGACTGAATCACCTAACCCTGCACCGATAATTGCTGAGGTTGGTGCTAGCATTTCTCGCATTCCCGGTCCCCCTTTGGGCCCTTCGTAGCGGACAACAATCACATCTCCAGCTTTAATCTTACCTGCTAAAATCGCATCGAGACAGGCTTCTTCCGATTCAAACACTCTAGCAGGGCCAGTAATTTGGGGGTTTTTAACACCACTGATCTTAGCTACCGAACCTTCTGTGGCTAAATTACCTTTGAGAATAGCTAGGTGTCCTTGTTTGTAAAGAGGATTATCCCAAGCACGAATGACATCTTGATTGCTAGGCGGTACATCGGGAACATCTGCTAAAACTTCAGCGATCGTTTGTCCAGAAATGGTTAAAGCATCCCCGTGGAGTAGATCGTGAACTAGCAGCATTTTCATCACTTGCGGAATACCACCAGCTTGATGCAAGTTAGTGGTGACATAGCGACCAGAGGGCTTAAGATCGCAGAGTACGGGGACTCTTTGGCGAATAGTTTCAAAATCGTCAATAGTTAGAGGTACGCCGATAGAATGAGCGATCGCTAGCATGTGCAAGACAGCATTAGTCGAACCACCCACCGCCATAATTACCGAAATAGCATTTTCAAAGGTTTTGCGAGTTAAAATCTGACTGGGTAAAATTTGCTTGCGAATCGCTTCGACCAACACAAACGCAGATTTTTCCGTACTTTCTGCTTTTTCTGCATCTTCTGCTGCCATTGTCGAAGAATAAGGTAAACTCAATCCCATTGCTTCTAGAGCAGAAGACATGGTGTTCGCCGTAAACATACCACCGCAAGAACCAGCACCAGGACAAGCATTGCGCTCGATCGCGGTTAATTCTGCTTCGTCAATTTTACCCGCGCTGTACTGTCCTACAGCTTCAAAAGCACTAACAACAGTTAGATCTCGTCCGTTATAATGTCCTGGTTTAATCGTTCCACCGTAGACGAAGATAGCGGGAATATTCATCCTGGCGATCGCGATCGTCGCCCCAGGCATATTTTTATCGCAACCACCAATTGCCAGTACTCCATCCATGCTTTGTCCGTTGCAAGCAGTTTCGATCGAGTCAGCAATTACTTCACGAGAAACTAGGGAATATTTCATTCCTTCCGTTCCCATAGAAATACCATCGCTGATAGTAATTGTCCCAAACATCTGGGGCATAGCATTGGCTTGTTTTAATGCTGCTTCAGCGCGTAATGCTAGAGTATTAATGCCCATGTTGCAAGGAGTAATGGTACTGTAACCATTAGCCACACCAACGATCGGTTTGGTGAAATCGTTGTCGCTAAAACCTACCGCCCTTAACATGGCACGATTGGGGGATCTTTGCGTTCCCTGAGTAACAACTTTACTTCTGTAATTATCTGACATTAACTATAGTTCTCCTTCTCTAAATAGCAACTTGTCTCTTCTGTAACGCATCCACCGCTAAATTATCATTTCCCTGTAGCTAGTTTATAAATAACTTATATTTTTTTACTAGGCGCGATCGAGCCTCAACAAGCTAGATACAATAATTTTGAGATAAATAATCGAGAAAACATGGTAACTAGAAGGATTGCAGAGATTTTAAAAAACAGTCAACCCGATGAAGAGATAGCGATCGCGGGTTGGGTACGCACCAAAAGAGAGTTAAAAGAATTTTCCTTTATGGAAGTCAATGATGGTTCTTGTTTGGCAAATTTACAAGTGATTCTCAATCTTGACTTACCAGAATACTCAACATTCATCAAAAAGCTTAATACTGGCGCATCGGTTGAAGTAAATGGGGTGTTAGTTCCCTCACCAGGAAAAGGACAGAGAATCGAATTAAAAGCCTCCTCAGTTACAGTTTATGGCGAATCTGACCCCGAAACCTATCCCCTGCAAAAAAAACGTCACTCCTTTGAATTTCTCCGCACCCTCGGACATTTGCGTGCGCGTACCAATACTCTCGGCGCTGTGTTTCGGGTTCGTAATGCCTGCGCTACCGCCATTCATAACTTTTTCCAAGAACGCGGCTTTTTGTGGATTCATACCCCCATTATCACTGCTAGCGATTGTGAAGGCGCTGGCGAGTTATTTACTGTCACTAATTTCAATCTCAACAACATTCCCAAAACTAAAAATCAGGAAGTTGATTACTCTCAGGACTTTTTTGGCAAACCAGCTTACTTAACAGTTAGCGGACAATTGCAAGCCGAAGTAATGGCGATGGCATTTCAAAACGTCTATACATTCGGCCCCACTTTCCGTGCTGAAAATTCTAACACTTCTAGGCATTTAGCCGAGTTTTGGATGGTCGAGCCAGAAATGGCTTTTTGCGACATCGAAGGCGATCAAAATTTAGCTGAAGAATTTCTCAAATATATCTTCAATTATGTGATCAATAATTGTGCTGAAGATATGGAATTTTTCAACAAATTAATTGACAATTCTGTCTTAGCAACTGCCGATAATATCATTAACAATGAATTTGCTAGAATTACATATACCGAAGCAGTTTCTCTCTTAGAAAAAGCCCAGAAAAAATTTGAATTTCCAGTCAATTGGGGCATAGATTTACAGTCAGAACACGAACGTTATTTAGCAGAAGAATTATTTAAAAAGCCAGTCATTGTTACCAACTATCCCAAAGATATTAAGGCTTTTTATATGCGTTTAAATGACGATAATAAAACCGTCGCCGCTATGGATATTCTCGCACCTAAAATTGGTGAAATTATTGGTGGTTCACAAAGAGAAGAACGCTTGGATGTGCTAGAAAAACGTGTGCAAGAAACGGGAATAGAATTAGATAGCGTCTGGTGGTATTTAGATTTACGTCGCTACGGAACTGTTCCTCATGCTGGATTTGGTTTGGGTTTTGAAAGAATAGTACAATTTATGACAGGAATGACCAATATTCGTGATGTCATTCCTTTTCCACGCACACCTTTGAGTGCAGACTTCTAACTTCCTTCGGGAGAAGGCAGTCCTCATGAAAAAATTTCACCATCATCCGATGAAAGAGGGTATGGGGTGTAGGGTGTAGGGTGTAGGGGCAATCCCTTGTGGTTGCCCTAGTTGGGTTGTAGGGTGCAGGGGAGGCGCGGGATCTGAGGTTTCCTCAGATCTTTAAGCGCCGTTGTAGGGGAAAATCTTTTTCAAGTCAGAGGGCAGAAGTCAGAAGTCAGAAGGTTCAGTTATCGGTGAGATAGAAAGTTTAATGCTGCCTGCACTGTCTTTTCCCAACCCTTGACTTTCTAGACTACAGAGATTCGGCTCCTAAGACAATTTTAAAAACGCTATCATTTGGTTTTGATGCAATTGCCGCTTCCCATCCTAGGGAAGTCAAAAATTCTTCAGCTACAGCAGTTTCAATTACATCTACCCCCCATTCTCCAGGTTGTAAAGAATCGGGAGAAGTACTTGTAGCTGGCGTAGTTTTAATTCCGCCTAAAAGGATAATTTCTGGTAGTGAAACCTGATTATCTTTAGATCGATCTAAACGTTTTTGCCGCAAAGCTTGAGCGCATAATTGTCCAACTTCAGAGGCAGAAAATTCAGTGATCGAATACAAAATTTCTACTTGCCAATGAGGATTATCTACCAGACGACAATTAATGTTTTGATATTTTTTTAAACCCTCTACAAATACATGACAAAACTCAGTTCGATCGAGTGCGGGAAAGCTATTTCCAATTAAATTGAAATTGTGAGCTAGCAACATTCTTCCTGTTTCTTTTTGTGTCAAAATTTTTGCTCCTGTTAATTCCAAATTTTATCTTTCTATTTTCTATTGCCTATTTTTGTCCAATAATTAACTTTTAAAGCGATCGAGTTGACTGATTAAATGGTCAAAATAAGGCGCGATTTGATCTTGTTCTACTTCAGAAAACTCTTGCAAACTATATTTTTTTAAATTCTCTAATCCTAAAATCATTGCCTCTAAAGGAACTTTTAATTCTTGATAAAGTTGTTCCATATAGTGCAAACCTTCTGAACTAGTATATTGCGTCGATCGTCCAGCAATACCATAGGTGACACAGCGTAAAAAATGCCAGAAATCGCGCCAACAAGCTTCTGCTCTCGCTGGTGGATAAAGATCGCCTCCTGGTTCGATAATATGAGGATATTGTTTTAAAACTTCAGCTCTAGCGCTGGCGACAATAGTAGCAGCTTTATCTCTAAGCTGTTTGGCTTTCTCTAGAGGCTCCTTCGTACTTGGTGCTAGGCTTTGAATTACTTCTATATCTTCATCTGTAAGATAACGAACTTCATCATCAGCTTGTTGAAACTTAGCAATTATTTCTTCTGAATATTGTTCTTGCCAACTCGCAAAACTGACAATTCTCGATTTTTGAATCAATTGTTTAACTTTTTCGCTTAATTGCATAAATTATTGTTAGTTGTTAGTTGTTAGTTGTTAGTTGTTAGTTGTTAGTTGTTAGTTGTTAGTTGTTCATGGTTCATGGTTCATTGCAAAACAGGGAGTAGGGAGCAGGCAGCAGGCAGCAGGTTTTTAATTGCGAATTGCGAACCCGCGCCACTGCAAGGGCGAATTGCGAATTGTCCCCTGCCCCCCTGCTCCCCTGCTCCCCTGCTTCTGGGCTTTAACTAAAAATCATCCCAAAAAAGGTGTTAACTACCTGTACAAATGTAAACTAAAGTAAAGGAAAGCTCTCATTTAACTCTCCTCCTATGAACATCGAACAAATCAAAGAACAGCTAGAAAATCTCGACCCTCAAAAGCGTCTCAAAGCAATTACCGAGTTAAGGAATTACGATACGGATACAACAGTCCCTTTACTCAAGAGCAAAATGAAAGACAAAGAATTTTTGGTTCGTTCTTTTGTAGCTATGGGATTTGGGAAAAAACAGAACGCTGAATCCTTTGCTGCTTTATTAGAATTAGTCAAAT
The DNA here is from genome assembly GCA_964548905.1 of uncultured bacterium. Lineage (GTDB taxonomy): Bacteria > Cyanobacteriota > Cyanobacteriia > Cyanobacteriales > Xenococcaceae > CAZJTL01. The sequence goes on from CAZJTL010000004.1 coordinate 18,245, forward strand.
TCGATCGCGATCCTAATGTTAGAGCAGAAGCTGCTAATTCTCTGTCTTTATTTGGAAAAGTTTCTGCTTCTCATTTAGTATTGATATTCGATCGCGACGATCATTGGTTGGTACGTCGTAGTATTCTCGCTGCTTTAGTAGAATTAGACTGTCCTGAAGAAATGTTTGAAGTTTGCATCATTGGTTTGTCAGGAGAAGATCTCACTGTTAGAGAATCATCGATCGACTGCTTAGGATATCTTGCTAGCACTCAAAAACGAGATGCAGCCTTAGCGCAACTTCTTCGTTTAGTAAATGATGAATCTTGGCGTATTCGCATGAAAGTGGCCAAAGCTTTGACTAGATTTGACGAATCAGAGGCAAAAGAAGCTTTACTGCAACTAAGACAAGATCCCGATCATCGCGTGGTAGGAGCTACTTTAGAGAATCAAATTTGAAATAATAAACCTGAAATCTAAAAGTCTTCCATCTATATTGAAGTGGTTATGACTTCAATAAAAAACTGTTGCGTCAACGTAATAGTTTTGAAACTGCTGCGATCGGAACATGAATAATGCATAGTTTTAGCTGTGTCAGTCCAGTAGACGCAAAAAACAAGGCATCGATCCCTTAAGAATTGCTATAGCATAGAGATGCTTTTAAAATATACACTTGTCTATGACTAATTTGCTAGAAATAAAGACTGCGATCGAACAGTTACCAAAAAGCAATATTCGGCGATGAAACTGCCGCTTAAATTAATTCTTAAAAGTATTCGCACATCGATTAAATCCAGGCATTTAGCTAGAGGTTCTGTCGATACACGCTACGCTCTGGTTGAAGCTTGCGCGATCGGGGTTTTTTCCGCATTAGCGGCACTTTGGCTCAGGCAAGGGATTAGTTGGCTTGGTGGTTGGCGTATTCAGGCTACGGCTCAATTTGGGGCTTGGTTAACTCTGCCAATCATGGGGCTAGTCTTGGGAATGCTAGCAGGTTGGTTGATCGAACAGCAATCCCCAGAAGCTGCTGGTAGTGGTATTCCCCATGTTAAAGCTGTTCTTGCCCGCGTTCCCATTCCGCTTTCGGGAAGAGTGGCAATTGTCAAAGCTATTTCTACGGTTTTAGTTTTAGGTGCGGGGTTGACTTTAGGTCGCCGTGGTCCTACAGTCCATATTGGAGCAGCATTGGCAGCTCAATTAAGCAATTGGTTGCCCACTTCTCCCGATCATCGTCGCCAAATGATTGCTGCTGGTGCGGCGGCGGGTTTAGCGGCTGGTTTTAATACACCGATCGCGGGTGTTCTTTTTGTCGTTGAAGAATTAATGCGCGATCTCTCTGGTTTAACTCTAGAGACAGCAATTCTAGCTTCTTTTACAGGGGCGGTAGTGTCGAGGGTTTTGGGTTCTGCTGACTTAAATATTCCTGGTACAATGTTGGGTGCTGCTAGGGAGAGCCATTTTTCTGTTAATGAAATCCCCTTCTATATAGTGTTAGGGATTATTGCTGGTGCTGCTGGTGCCATCTTCAATCGCAGTGTGGTTTTCAGTTTAAAAGTACATCGTCGCTTCAATTTACCGATGTATTGGCGGATTGGATTAGCTGGATTGCTTTCTGGGCTAATAGTCGCCTTTTTACCGCCTTTTTTTCGTGATAATGCTGGCTTACGCGAGTTTTTGTTGGCTGGTGAAGCTAATTGGCAGACGATCGCGATCGCTTTTGTCGCTCATTTTTTCTTGACTGTCTTAGCTTATAGTTCGGGTGCGCCTGGAGGGTTATTTGCTCCTGCACTAGTCATGGGATATGCTTTGGGCTATCTGGTAGGAACTTCTGAAGTGGCGATCGCTGGCGGCGATTCTTCTGCAACCTTTGCCCTGGCGGGTATGGGGGCATTTTTTACTGGTGTAGTTAGGGTTCCCGTGACGGCGATCGTGATCGTCTTTGAGATGACGGCTGACTTTAACTTAGTTCTGCCTTTAATGATTGGCTGTGCGATTTCCTATATTGTAGGAGAAACAGTCTTTCAAGGTTCGATCTACGAACATTTACTCAACGCTGCTGGCATTAAATTAAACGAAGATAGTCCTGATCGAGATTTTTTGAGCAAGTTAAAAGCTGCTGATGTGATGCACTCTAAAGTAGAATCGATCGACAGCAAATTAAGCATTACTGAGACGATCGAATTCATGTCGCGATCGCGCCATCGTGGTTTTCCTGTCGTTGAAGATAACAAGTTAGTTGGTATTGTTACCCAAAGCGATCTTGCCAAACTAACCAGCAATAGTGAAGAAGTTTCTCTCAAACAGCTTATGACTGCGCGTCCGATTACTGTGGATATCGACGCTTCTCTAACAGATGTTCTTTATTTACTCAATCGCTACCAACTATCTCGTTTACCTGTACTCGATGACGATCGTCTAGTCGGTATTATCACTCGCACTGATATTATCAAAGCGGAAGTAAACCAAATTTCTGGCAAAAAAGCAGTTATTAAGCCTCAACCTTCTTATATTGTCTATCAAACTCGCTCGGCAACAACAGGACGCGGACGCATTCTCTTACCCTTATCCAATCCTCAAAATGCGCCTAGTTTACTGAGAATAGCGGCGGCGATCGCTCGTGACTATAATTATGAATTGGAATGTCTGCAAATTATCAAAGTTCCCAAACATATTGCTCCTAGCAAAGCCAAAATCAATACAATTCAAAGTCGCAAATTAATGTATCGTCTGGAAAGATTAGGAAAAAATCTCGATATTTCGGTGCATTCTCAAGTTAGACTCGCACAAGATACTACTGAGGCAATTTTAGAAACTGTTAGAGAGAGAAATGTCAATTTAGTTTTGATGGGATGGAAAGGAAATCAAACAACTCCTGGTTATATTTTTGGCAATGTTGTTGATAGCTTAATTCAAAGAACTCCTTGCGATTTAGTGCTAGTCAAACTCGGTCAGGACTTACATTCTTATCCCAACAATCTCAATCGCGAAACTACCTGGTTAGCACCTACTGCTGGCGGCGCAAACGCCCAACGAGCGATCGAATTATTACCAGCCCTTACTTCTTTATATAATCGCGATCGCGCCCCCAAAATTCATTTGTGTCAAGTTTATCCTCCCTCTCGCCAAGAAGCAGATCTGAGTGGTTTATATAAAACGGCGAATTTTCTCAGAGAAAAATTGGCAATACCCGCCTTACCAATTTCCATCCTTTCCGCCAACGTTGCAGAGGCGATCGTCAAACAAGCAGAAAGCGATCGCGCTGATGTAGTTATCTTAGGCGCAAGTAGCGAAGGATTGCTACAACAAGCTGTACGTGGCAATATTCCCGAAGCGATCGCCCGTGGAGTAAATAATACTGTAATTATTGTTCGTGGCGCGATCATTTAATTACTTTTCAGGAAACACGATATACTCTGTCGGTACATGCTTAGTAAGCCATACACCATTATCAGACTGAAAAAATTCAAATCCAGCCAAATGCATTTTGTTTGCCCAAATTTTCAAAACCACTGGCTTTCCGTGTCGTTCTCCAACCTTGATTGCGGTGGTTCGATCCAAAGACAAATGTACATGCTGTCGGCTTCCTGCTACTAATCCGCGTTCTTGAATCGATTCGATAAACCTTATTGCTGTACCATGAAATAAACAAGCGGGTGGTTCTTGAGCTATGAGAGCAAGATCGATGACAAGAGAATGTCCTTGATTAGCTCGAATTTTAGATTTATCCTGATTAAAGGAAAATCGCTGTTTGTCATTGGTTGCAACAATTTCCTCTAGTAGATTTTGAGTTAAGGGTGTTTGATTCTGATTGGCTAAATAAATTAACTGAGCAACATCTGCCCAACCATTCTCATCTAGAGTAAGTCCGATCGTCTCTGGTTTGTGTCGCAGAATTAGGCTAAGAAATTTACTTAATTTAACTAGGTTTGAATTCATTAGATTGCCATCATTTAGTTGCAAGTGTAATACAAATTGCTTTTGGATTCTCGCGGTGCGATTGAAATAACTTGACAAACAACAAATAACAAATAACAAACAACACTAAGATCTAAATACAAAAGTTCGATCGTAGATTAAAAATGCTGTCTCAAATCAAAGACTTAGCAGAAACTCTTGCACCTAGACTAATTGAAATACGTCGTCACTTCCATGCCAACCCAGAATTGAGCGGACAGGAATACCAAACTGCTGCTTATGTAGCAGGTGTCCTATCCTCGTGTGGTTTGCATGTTCAAGAAGCTGTAGGCAAAACAGGAGTAATCGGTGAATTAGCTGGAAATGATACAGATCGTCGCATCTTGGCAATTCGTACCGATATGGATGCCTTGCCGATCGATGAAAATACTCATTTCGACTATGCTTCGCGCAAACCTGGAATTATGCACGCTTGCGGTCACGACGTTCATGCTACTGTTGGCTTAGGCACGGCAATGGTTTTGTCTCGACTAAACGAAGCTTTGCCAGGAAAAATTAGATTTTTGTTTCAACCTGCTGAAGAAATCGCTCAAGGTGCGGGGTGGATGGTTAAAGACGGTGCCATGAATGATATTAGCGCTATTTTTGGACTGCATGTTTTTCCTTCCATTCCTGCCCGTACTGTCGGCATTCGCTACGGTGTTTTGACAGCAGCAGCAGATGATTTAGAAATTTTCATTCAAGGAGAATCGGGACACGGTGCGCGTCCTCACGAGGCGATCGATGCAATTTGGATTGCTTCTCAAGTAATTACTGCTCTACAGCAGTCAATCAGTCGCACGCAAAATCCTTTACGTCCTATTGTTTTAACTATAGGACAAATTAGCGGTGGTAGAGCGCCTAATGTGATTGCCGATCGCGTTCATATGTTAGGAACAGTGCGATCTCTTCATCCCGAAACCCATGCCAATTTACCCCAATGGATTGAAAATATTGTCGCTAGCGTCTGTCAAACCTACGACGCTAAATGGGAGGTAAATTATCGTCGTGGTGTCCCTTCAGTGCAAAATGACCCAACTTTAACGCAAATTATGGAAGAAGCTAGTAGGGAAGCATGGGGAACCGATCGCGTTTTAATTATTCCCGAACCTTCTCTTGGTGCGGAAGATTTTTCTGTTTATCTCGATCGCGCACCTGGATGTATGTTTCGTCTCGGTGTTGGTTCTTCCGAACAACTCAACCACCCTTTACATCACCCTCAATTTGCTGTAGATGAATCGGCGATTCTTACTGGTGTAATCACAATGGCATACGCTGCTTATAAATATTGGCAAAAATAGGAATAGAGACAAAATTATCGCTCGAAGTTAGCTAGAAATTGCCATATTTGTTTGAGATCTTCTTGAGTGAGTAGTGCTAGAATGTAATCCGATTTGAACTCTTGAGAGTCAATTCACGGGATGTAGCGCAGCTTGGTAGCGCACTTCGTTCGGGACGAAGGGGTCGCAGGTTCAAATCCTGTCATCCCGATACATCCCTTCAGGGATATATCAATAGCTTTAGTCTTCTCACCAAAAGCAAGCTTTTCTACTTGCACTCAATATACACTCAAATATCACAGAAATATCGCTGCGCGCAAGCAAATTTCAAATTTTCTGTCAAGTTCGAGGAGTATTTCATTTCTCCTACACCCTATTTTCTTGCGAAACGTATTGAAAATTGTGTAATAGTATTGCAGACTCTTAAAATAATCTGCTTTTTTAGCTTAAATTACAGGTAAATATGCCAAACCTATGTCACCCATGTTAGATTTAATCTGAATACCTGTTCAATACAATTGTACTATATCAAATCTAGTAAAATAGCGCCCGCATGGTACATATTAAGCGCGTCGAACTCTCTCACTTCAAATCTTTTGGTGGGACTACTTCAGTTCCTTTATTACCAGGCTTTACAGTTGTCTCTGGGCCTAATGGTTCGGGAAAATCAAATATCCTAGATGCGTTGCTATTTTGCCTTGGTTTGGCAAGTTCTAAAGGGATGCGTGCCGATCGCCTTCCCGATTTGGTTAACAATAAACAACAAAGCAATAGTAAAACTTCAGAAACTAGTGTCTCTGTCACTTTCGATCTATCTGATTTGGGAGACTTAGAGGAAGATTTTAGCGGATTTACTTCTTCTTCGGAAGCGGATTCGGATAGGTATGATAATCATCATACCAATGGAAACGGGAACGGAAATGAACAGAAAGATAATAGTAATGGGAATGGCAATGGTAGCAACGGTAAGAGTAAAGATTGGACAGTTACTAGGCGTTTGCGCGTAACCCAAGGCGGTAATTACTCGTCTACTTTTTATATTAACGGGCAAGTTTGTACGGCTACCGAATTACAAGAACATCTCAGTCGTTTGCGGATCTATCAAGAAGGATACAACGTTGTTCTGCAAGGGGATGTTACCCGCATTATTACTATGAATTCGCGGGAGAGAAGAGAAATTATTGACGAGTTGGCGGGGGTTGCAGAATTCGATCGCAAAATCGAACAAAGTAGAAAAACCTTGGAGTCGGTGAGGGAGAGAGAGGAACGTTTTCACATCATCGAACAAGAATTAATTAACAGTCGTGATCGCTTGGCAGAAGATCGCATCAAAGCGGAGAAATATCAGAAATTAAGGGCAAAAGTTCAGGAAAAACAACAGTGGGAGTTAATTTTAGTCTGGCGATCGCTACAACAAAAACAGCAACAATTGCAAGCAGAAATTAGCAGCAACGAAACTGAGTCGGTACAACTAACCGAACAGCTTGCTGGTTTAGAAACTCAGATAAATCAAACTGCGATCGATTTAGAACAACTGAATACAGAGGTAAAAGCGTTAGGAGAAGAGGAACATTTATCTGTCACTTCTCAAATTGCTACTCAAAAAGCTAAACGTAATTCCCTGCAACAGAAACAGCAAGAATTAGAAAGTAATACTCAACAAACTACTAGCGCGATCGATCGTACCGAGAAAGACATAGCACAATACCAACAAGATCTAAATCGACTCAACGAGAATAAAAGTAAGATTGAAACTGAAACTATTCCCCATCTCTATCAAAATTACACTCAAGCAAAAGCAACTTTAGAAAAGACTAAAGCGCAAGCAAACGATATTGCTGCTGCTTCTGAAGCATGGGTGCAAGAACAAACTGCACTTAGTCGTCAAGTTTCTGACTTACAAAAGCTTCTCAATCCGCAACGTACCGAACAAGCACAGCTAAGCGAACGTCAGCATCAATTACAGCAAAAAATAACTGAAGAAACCCAACTATTAAGCGCCACAGAAACAGAATTAAATAGCAAACAAACCGATGCCGAAAATTTATCAGCACAGGTTCAAGCTTCCCAAGCGCATATACAATCTCTAGCAGAACAATTATCTGTAGCTGAACAAGAAAAAAACGTTCAAATAGATACTCAAAAACGCCTACAAAAAGAACAAAGAGACAAACAAAGAGAACTAGATAAACTAGAAGCAACTAAACACGCCCAACAAGAAGCACAGGGTACTTATGCCAGTCAAATTATCCTCAATTCCAATTTAGAGGGAGTACATGGTTTAGTCGCTCAATTAGGCAATGTGGAATCGAGATATCAATTAGCATTAGAAATTGCTGCGGGTGGACGCTTGGGACAAATTGTTGTCGATGACGATCGCGTCGCTGCGGCAGGCATAGAATTATTAAAGCAACAAAGAGCGGGACGAGCAACCTTTTTACCCCTCAATAAAATTCAAGCACCGCGCCAGCAAGATGTTAGGAGTTTAAGTAATGCTAGAGGATTCATCGATTTGGCGGTTAATTTAATTAGCTGTCAGCCTCAGTATCGCAATATCTTTGCTTACGTTTTTGGTGGGACGGTAGTTTTCGGGACTCTTAACGAAGCGCGATCGCATTTAGGACAACATCGCATTGTCACCTTAGAGGGAGAATTATTAGAAGCTAGTGGTGCGATGACAGGGGGAAGCGTTTCTTCTCGTTCCAGCTTGCGTTTTGGTACTGCTGCGAGTGGAGAATCAAAAGAGATAGAAACCTTAAGGCAGCGTTTGACAGAAATAGACCAAATTCTACTCCATACAGAACAATTAATCCTACATAAATCCGAACTAGTCAAGCAATTGACACAGGAATTAACAGAAGTTAGACAAAAAGGTAGAGAACAACAATTACGTTTAGAGCAATTAGAAAAAGAAATTCAACGCCTATCTTCGCAACAAGAACAGTTAACTAATCAACTGAATCAGCATAATCAAGAATTAGAAAAGGTTCGCGATCGCTTGCAATTGTTAGCCGCAGACATCCCCGATCGCGAAAACCAATTACAAAACTATCAACAACGTTTGACAGAATTAGAAGAATCTCACGCCCATAGTGAATGGCAACAAATTCAAACTGTGATTAAAGCCCAAGAAATAGAAGTAGAAAGTCAAGAAAAAGATTTAAGAACAGTAGAAAATCAACTTAAAGATTTTGAACTGCAATTTAAAGTAACAGAAGAAAAAATTTCTGAATCCAATCATCGTTTAGAAGAATATCGACAAAATAATTTAGATAATAGCTCTCAGCAGTCAGCAGTTAGCAGTCAACTAGAAGAATTAAACCAGCAAATTACTGAAACTGAAGCTTTATTAGAGCAATTATCAGGAAGATTGGGAGAAACTAAAAAAGAACGCGATCGAGTTGAAACTAATCTCAAAGAATTACAAAATCAGCAACAAAGAAAATCTTGGCAATTGCAAAAAATCCAAGAAACCCAACAAGAAAAACAAACTAATTTACAAGCTTTAAACGAGCAAATAGAAACTCAAAGAGCAGAATTACCAGACCCCTTACCCGAACTTCCCGAATCATTTATTTCTGAAGATGAAGACGAAGGAGGGGCAGTTGGTTTTGATAACCTGACTGTTATTTTAGAGAAAATTCAAAAAGAAATTAGAAACGGACAAAAAAGACTGGAAGCTATGGAACCAGTCAACATGTTAGCGTTAGAAGAATACGAAAAAAATCAAAATCGCTTACAAGAACTATCAGAAAAATTATCAACTCTAGAAGCAGAAAGAACGGAATTATTACTAAGAGTTGAAAAATTTACTACTCTACGTTGTCGGGCATTTAAAGAAGCATTTGATGCAGTTAATGAGAACTTTCAAAGTATATTTGCTACCCTTTCTGACGGTGATGGTTACTTACACTTAGACGACCCAGAAGACCCCTTTAATGGTGGTTTAAATTTAGTTGCTCACCCCAAAGGCAAACCAGTACAAAGACTCAGTTCCATGTCTGGAGGAGAGAAATCTTTAACCGCCTTGAGTTTTATTTTTTCACTACAAAGATATCGTCCTTCACCCTTCTATGCCTTTGATGAAGTAGACATGTTTTTAGATGGTGCGAATGTAGAAAAGTTATCGAAAATGGTTAAAAAACAAGCACAACAAGCACAGTTTATTGTAGTTAGTTTGCGTCGTCCCATGATTGAAGCTTCCGAACGGACGATCGGTGTTACTCAGGCTAGAGGTGCTTATACTCAGGTATTGGGGATTAAGCTTTAAGCTCGATTATCTAAAAAATGGGAAAATAAAGACATCAAATATTAATTGATTATACTATGCAAGTTAAAGACCTTACCATCGAAGAACTTAAACTGTTAATTCAGGAAACAGTTACAGAAACTATTCAATCTTTACTCATCGATCCTGACGAAGGTAAAAAAATCAAACCAGAGATCGAACAGCAGTTAATCGAATCTCTACAGCGCACTCAAGATGGAGAAAGTGGAACCTCTGCCGAAGAAGTAGCTAAAAAACTAGGATTAAATTAAAATTGGGCATCGTCGAGATATTTATAACTAAAGGCTAGCAGCTTTTGAAGAAGGCGATCGACATGTTGAAAGTTGAAACTTCCTAATGGACAATCGGGTTTACTCAGGCTATAGTCGCACATACTCAAATAATGAGAATTGGGCTGTAGTTGCAAAGAACAAACTTTAGCAAAATTTTAGGGAACTATAAGTCCGATCGCTCTACTATATCGAGGATATTTGTTCGGATAAATTATTGATGGCGTGATGAAATTAAATTATGCAGAATAAGCGATCGAGAAAACCCTAAGAATAGTTGATAAAAGATATAATTCGTAGTTCCAATGCCATAAATTGTAGGGGTAATTCTGGTGATTACCCTAGCCCCAACTAAAATCTCTAGTAAAAATGTCTGAAGCAAAGAAGCTTGACTGGATGTCAATTCTGATTGAAAAGGATCTGGAACAAGAATCCTTTGTTGATTACGTTTTTATCTCTAATGTCCATGCCAAAGATCCTAGATACAAAGACCGATACATGCTTGTTGGACAAAATAGAGGATTGTTCAGAATTAACAAAGAATCCTTAGAGATTGAGCTATTACTGCCAATGGAAGGGGACAATCATGGAAAGCGTTTTCATAGTGCAGCATCAAAAATCCTCAGAGAATATAACCATGGCCATTTATTCCCTGCAAAAGCACATTTCGCCTGTGGTTAAACAATAATAGTTGTTGTTAGAGCAAGAACAACTGCGACATTGGTTGTAAAAATTGTTTCCAAATGCTGAATTGTGGAACCCCATTTATATTATATTGAGTCCTATATTTAAGAACTGTCTTCAAATTCTAATTAACTAACATTGACTTAACTTTAACCCTCTAACATTAACTAGACAAAATCAAAGCTAGAACTAGAAATCATGAAAAATTTAAGCTTAGTTGAAGGTGGCGTAATTAATCCTTGTCAGTGGCAGCTCGATCGCGTCAAGCAAGAAGTTTCTAATCTTCTTAAGATTAAAATTGAAGAAATTGAAAGCATTGAATGTTGGTTAAACCAAATTTGCGTCAAAATCTTGGGTAAAGGCTCTAAATTTCTTAGCTATAGAAGTTTATCGATGTGGTTTGAAGAATGTTTATTAGCAATTGAAAATTGTCAAGATGTGATTCAATTCGAGAAAATAGGAGTAATGTTACGCTATGAGATGGAAAAGTATGATAAATATTATCCACCAGAAAAATTAGCGAAATTACAACAATTCTGGAGCGAAAAATCCCCAAGATTTGACACTGAAGAATCTAGACTTCAACTGAGAATTGTTCGTCAACAAGAAGCAGAAAAATGGCTGAGATACTGGCAGCAATTATTATCTAATTGCCAAAATAAAGAACTACTCGATCGATACTATTGGAAAATTCACGAAGAAAGTCAAGAATTTGAAGATTTATGGGAAACAATTAAATGTGCCAAAGATCTTTGGGAACAGCAAAGACTGAAATTAGACCGTCCTAATGATTTTTGGATGACATTTTAAATAGATTTGATGTAAATTGTAAAATTTAGTAAGATGATTAAAACAATCATTAGCAGAAATAAAGTCAGCCGAGTCTAGTTGTTTGTAAGCATACTAGAGCGGAGGAACCACTTTAAGGGGCTTATCAAAGAAATAACCCTATTTTTTTTTAGATAGGAATTCTTTGAAGGGAAACTCTCAACCCTAGCCCGTCAGCTAACTCCGTAGGCATTGGGAGACAACTGAAGAGTCAGCATTAAATAATGACTTGACATCATCAGCGTCCCTGGCTGGTACTGCTCTGCTGTAAGAACCCGCCTTCGACTCTAAGGGGAACGATGTCAATTCAACTAAATTTTTCTGCGATCGCTCTAGCAAGTGCCTCTGCTTGGCGAAAAGCTAAGCCTTTTCTCATACGTGAAGAGATGGTTTTACCAACATTAGGCTTTTTAGGTGTAATTGGACTCTGGTGGATCGTTGCTCTCCTGAAGCCAGACTTAATGCCAACACCACCAGAAGCACTAGTTGCTAACTTAGATTATATTCTCAATCCCTTTTTTAATCGTGGCCCTGGGAACTTGGGGATAGGCTGGTTATTAATAGCCAGTTTGAGAAGAGTTCTTGTCGGTTTCTTCTTTAGCGCCTTGGTAGCCATTCCTATTGGTTTTTTAATTGGCATGTCTCGCCCTGCAATGCTGGCGATTAATCCTTTAATTCAAATCTTCAAGCCAGTATCACCTCTTGCTTGGCTGCCGATCGCCCTTGCCATTTTTAATCTAGCAGATCCCTCCGCTATTTTTGTCATTTTTATCACTTCACTTTGGCCGACAATTATTAATACTGCCCTTGGTGTTGCCAGTGTCGATCGCGATTACATCAATGTGGCAAAAGTTTTAGAAATGCCGCGCTACAGGCAAATATTTAAAATCATTCTACCTGCCAGCTTGCCCTATATTTTTACAGGATTACGCATTAGTTTGGGCATTGCTTGGTTAGTGATCGTGGCGGTGGAAATGCTGACAGGCGGTTTAGGAATTGGCTTTTTTGTTTGGGATGAATGGAATCGCCTCAATCTTAATTCAGTCTTTCTTGCCGTACTCGTCATTGGTATAACTGGTTTATTGCTAGACTATGCACTCGGTCAATTAGAAGTTTTAGTTACTCATCGGAAAGCTAAAGCTTAAGTTCATAGTTTATGGTTCATTGTTGATAGCAATTAGCCGTCAGCAATCAGCCCTCAGTAGCTATAGCGCTACGCGCTAGGCAATAGGCATTCTTGCAATAGGCAACAGTAAACTATAAATCGATTTCGGGATTTAGAAATGTCCTAACTTTATTGCGTAGTGCTATAGCTATAGACGCAATTCAATTCCTTAAAGCCGATCGCACCTCAATGAGCAATGAACAATGAACAATTTAACAAGACGAAGATTTATTCAAGGGATTGGTGCAACTACTGGTGTAGGACTTCTTTCTTCCTGTGTTAGTGGGGGTAGTAGTAATCTTTCTCAAGCTGCACGGGAAGTTGAACCGATTGTCGATCCTAAAACCCTAGAAAAACCCAATCTCAAGATTGGTTTTGTACCTGTTAACGATTGTGCGCCTTTTGCGATCGCCTACACTAAAGGTTTCTTTCGCAAATATGGACTCAATGTTAACCTCAGCCGCGAAGCAAGTTGGGCAACTTCTCGCGATGGCGTAATTTTCGGTCGTCTCGATGCTTCTCCTGTGGTTTCTGGTGCGGTTACTAATGCCAGAATTGGGGCAGAAGGTGCGCCTCATGCGCCTTTATGTGCGGCAATGACAATTCATCGTCATGGCAATGCGATGACCATGAATCAAGCCATGTGGGACTTTGGCATCCGTCCTTGGACAGAATATAATGGCAATCTGGGGGAATTTGAAACTCAATTTCAACAATATTTTGCCAAACAACCTACAGAAGAGCGTATTTTAGCTACTGTCCTCAGTTCTTCTATTTATGAATATTTCGTGCGCTATCTCGCCGCAGCTACGGGAATCAACCCCGATACAGAATTTAGGCTGATTATCTTTCCACCACCGCAAATGGTCAGTAATATGAGGTTAGGGGCAATGCAAGCTTATATGGTAGCAGAACCTTGGAATACTAGGGCGCTCAATCCTTTGGGCAAACAAGGTCAGGCGATCGGGTTTACTTTTGCTCAAGGTCGAGAAATTTGGCGAGGACACCCAGACAGACTTTTAGCGGTCATGGAATCTTTTATTGAGGAAAATCCGAAAACCTATCGCAGCTTAGTTAAAGCTATGATTGAAGCCTGCCAGTATTGCAGCGATTCTAAAAACCGTGCAGAAGTTGCTCAAATTATCACCGATCGCTCGTTTACAGGAGCAAAACCAAAAACAGGCGCGATCGATAAATTTACTAGACCAGGGATTGTTGGAGATTACAATTATGGTGGTTTTGATGGCAAAGAACGTCTAGTAAAAGAACCTTCTACCACTTTATTTTTCGACCTTCCCGATAATTTGAAATCAATTCCTAGCGATCATTCTACTTTCCTGTGGCAATCTCAAAGTATCTGGATTATGACTCAAGCTACTCGTTGGCATCAAATTAAAGATTTCCCGAAAAATGCTGAAGAATTAGCCATTCACGCCTGGAAAACCGATTTATATCGTGAAATAGCTTCAGAAATAGGTATAGAATCTCCTCAAGAAAATTATAAAGTTGAACCTGCTGAAGCGTTTATCGATAACAAAGCCTTCGATCCTAGCGATCCGATTGGCTATCTCAAAAGCTTTCCCATTAAAGCAAATAGTACCCAATCTTTTTATCTGTCTTAGTTAGTTGTAAATATACCGTGACTCAAATAATGCATCCATCAACTCACACACCAATTCAATCCAATATTCAAACAGGATTTCTCGAAATAGAAAACCTGATTAAAGCTTATCCAACAAACGATGGAGGTGAATTTGTCGTTCTCGATGGAGTTAATTTAAGCATCAATAAAGGGGAATACATTTCCATTATTGGTCATTCTGGCTGTGGTAAATCGACCTTGCTCAAAATGGTAGCTGGTTTAGAAACAGCTACATCTGGTTTAGTCTGTCTGGAAGGAAAAGAAATTCGTAAACCAGGTGCCGATCGCATGATGGTATTTCAACATTATTCCTTATTACCTTGGCTGACAGTACAAGAAAATATCCGCCTAGCAGTAGATGAAGTTTATAAAAAAGCTAGCAAAGTTGAGAAAAAACAAATTGTCAGCGAACATTTAGCTATGGTTAACCTAACCTCCGCAGCTAATAAATATCCCGATGAAATTTCGGGTGGGATGAAACAAAGGGTAGGTATTGCTCGTGCTTTGGCTGTGCGTCCTAAATTATTATTAATGGACGAACCATTTGGTGCTTTGGATGCACTCACCAAAGGTAAATTGCACAAGCAAGTATTGAAAATTTGCGAAGAACATCATCAAACAGCGATGATGATTACTCACGATGTAGATGAAGCCATTTTCTTGTCCGATCGCATTATTTTGATGAAAAATGGCCCGAAAGCTAATATTGGTGAAATCTTGGAAGTTCCCTTTGAACATCCTCGCGATCCGCACCAATTGAGAGAATCCAAAGAATATTACGATCTTCGCAATCATGCTCTCGATTTTCTCGATCGCAACTTTACCACGGATGATTGATCGCGACAGGACTTATGTATCAGCCACTATGCCAAAAAATAAGGATTGAATTTAAATTCAATCCTTAAATACAAAAGAGGTTGAGATCGTGCTTGAACTCTCTATTAATTGAGGCGCTTTTCTAAATATTGACCGATGATTAATTCTTGTCCTGCTCTAGAAATAATCGTTTGTCTAGTACGATAATTCTTACCAATTAATTTAATCTCTTCTTCAAAAACAGAACCGCCGTATTCTGTTCGCAAGCACATGGTTTGAGGATTAGTGAAGGAATATACAGCCACAACTGGATTGGTAGTTGCAAAACCTCGATCGCGATATACAATATTGTCTCTTACTCCAAATACTGTTGTTCCAGATGAAGGTTTTTGACTGCTATTGCTGTAGTTACTCTCCCAAGTTACTCTAGTACCAGCTAACAAAAGTCGATCTGACCCTAGCTCGTGCATCTTTTCCAGTTCGAGCAACTCAGGCGAGCCTTGAGGAAGAAATTGAATCTCAATCTCACTAATTACTTCTTGCGGCTCGGTTTCTTTGCTCAGCGTATAGTATCTTCTTTGAGATTTCCATTTGCCTTGTGTTTGTTGGAAAAACTGTAACGCCAAAGATTCTAAAGATTCCCGAACTATCCGCACTGATGTCATAGAGACTTAACCCCACAGGCTTTGTGAATACACATAGTCATGCTTTTGTAAAGCGATGACAGTTGTTATTAATGATTCTTAATGTATCACATCCTAGCCAGAATACTGTTAGCAAACGTACAAAATCGACAGATGTATCTCACTCAAACGAGAATTGCTATACTGCTAATTGGAGGAGCAGCTCTTGCTGTCTTAGTTGTTGCTCCAATCGTTGGAGTAGCAATGGGAGCAGAACGCGCTCAGTCCCTATCTGAATCAGGACGCAATCTAGTTAAAGAGGGGATTAAATTGAGTATAGAAACTGCTGAAATAATCCAAAACTCTACTGCTAAAGCTAGTGAATCATGGAATAATCTTGTCACAGAAGCTCAAGCAGAAATCGAACTGAAGCACAAGTCAGCTCAAGCTTCTCAGGAAGCTGAAATTACCTTGGAAGGCTAAGTATCGATCTAGGCGTAATAGCAAGATTTTCATCAACTATCAAAGAAAGCGATTGCCTCAAGTTGCGATCGCTTTTTAGCAATACAGCACCTTACAAATTCGCGCCATTCTATCTAATTTCTAACCTCTTTAATTATGTCCGTAGAAGAACAAAAGAAGCTCGAAAAATATTTACAGAAAGTTATTCAAGAACTCGATGCCGATTTATTTGTTTTCAGCGCTGACATTCATCAGGATGGAGTGGATTCTTTTATTCAAGAAATTAAAAACATCTCCCAAAAAAAGAGCAATATTGCCCTCATTTTAACAACTTATGGAGGAGATCCCGATGCAGCTTTTAGGATGGCAAAATTTTTAAAGAAAAACTATAAGACTCTGATTTTATTGATTTTTGGCTACTGTAAAAGTGCTGGAACATTGCTAGCGATCGCAGCCGATCGAATTGTCATCTCTGATTTTGGGGAATTAGGCCCTCTGGACATCCAAGTATTCAAAGAAGGCGATATTAGGAGAGAATCGGGCTTAAATATACAACAGTCTTTAAAAGTCATCAGAGAAGAAGCTCCCAAGATTTATGCACAATGTTTGTTTGATATTCTTGAGTTAGATCCACAAAGAGAAACATTTCCCTTAAAAGTTGTCGAAGATCTTGCTGTTTCAATGGCTATAGGTCTACTTACACCTATTATCAGTCAAATCGATCCAGCACGCCTTGGCGAACTCGATCGACAAACCAGAATAGCGATGGAATATGGTGAAAGACTAAATCCCAAGAGAGAAGAGACGATCGCCAGCCTTACATCAGACTATCCATCCCACAGTTTTGTTATCGATCTCGACGAAGCGCAACAGTTATTTGGCGATTGCGTCAGAAAACCTACAGAAGCAGAATCAGATTTGGAAAACTATATCTTCGAGTTTGTGCGTCAACCAGTTGGTTTTATTGGCAATATTGAAAAACTTTTAGAAAAAGTTGCCCAAACAAATAGCGATCGCCAGAACGAACACAGTAATAAAGATAAAAGCGATCGTACATAATTCACTTAACTACTACACCAGCAGAGTTTTTAGCTAAAATTTAAGTAGATAGACACAATTTTTACGCTTAATATATCAGTTTTACTAGCAAAAGATAAAAGTAACAAAGCTAAGTAAAACACCTCTCTAATGGGAGGATTATAACAATGACTAATTTTACTGGAACTAACGGAATTGACTTACTAATTGGTACGATAGTGTTCTGATTGGCGGTAATGGCAATGATACTCTGATTACCTTTGACGGTAATAGTGTTCTGATTGGCGGTGAGGGCGATGACTTGCTCAATGGAGGCATCGGCGATCACACTCTCATTGGTGGTAGCGGTGCCGATATCTTTGGATTTTTCGGCGGCAATGAACCTTTTTCAACCAGCAATTTGGGAGTCGATCGAATCGTTGATTTTGAGTCAAATACAGACAAAATTGCTCTGTTTCAGCCTACCTTTACAGTTCTTACCAATACCGGTGGAACGATCGACTCTAATGAGTTTGCTGTTGTAACTGACGATATAGATGTCGCTATCAGTAGTGCTGCGATCGTCTACAGCATCGGTACTGGCAATCTGTTCTATAACGAGAATGGAGTCGAACCTGGTTTAGGTACTGGAGATCAGTTTGCCACACTGGTAAACCGTCCGTCATTAAGCGCAGCAGACATCATTGTTGGCGAGTCGTTGCTGAATCTTTAATGATTTAAGCCATCGTAGTAGTTATCCCGTGCTAAGTAGAGTCAAATTGCTTTGAGGGGAAGATAAGCGCGAAGCTGACACACGGGATAATAAGCGATCGAAACGTTACGTTCACTGTCGGGCGAGGAGGGCGATCGTCATTTTTAGTTAGTTTGCTCGTTCGATCGTTCTACTATTGCGTCTCATCAATTAAGTTTTTCTCCCGAATTTCATCTAACTCGTCAACCGAATTCAGCAGGGATGCTGTTCAGAGCACAGTTGCCCGATCGCGGGAGTAGGAATGCAAGGAGGGGATTCAAATGTCGAACTGGAACGTAGCGATTAATCTCTACGAACATACCTTCAAGCGAGCTTTTAAATTACTTCAAGGACTTGGTGCAGTTAGCCCGACAGAATTTTTCAACGTTTTGGTCATGGAAGTAAGCGATATTAACCGTTTCCTGGAAACTCTAAAAGCATGGATTGCAGACGATCCTAGCTTGTTAAAGGTTTTAGCAAGGGTAATACCAGTAACTTCCACCTTTACCTTCCAATCGCCTGCGGAATTCGAGACGAAGGCAAAGGAAGCTGTATTGCAGTGGCTACCTCAGTTAGCGAGTAAAAAGTTTTATGTGCGGATGCACCGTCGTGGTTTTAAAGGTAGTCTCTCTAGTTTAGATGAGGAACATTTCCTAGACGGCATTCTTCTAGAAGCGCTGGAAAAAAATGGAACCCCTGGACAGATTAGCTTTGAAGCTCCAGATGAGGTTGTGGTAGTGGAAACAGTCGGTCAACAGGCTGGACTTGCTTGCTGGACGCGAGA
This sequence comes from uncultured bacterium, assembly GCA_964548905.1. GTDB lineage: Bacteria > Cyanobacteriota > Cyanobacteriia > Cyanobacteriales > Xenococcaceae > CAZJTL01. The sequence goes on from CAZJTL010000004.1 coordinate 36,786, forward strand.
AGAAATGCAACGCTATCCTTTTCTAAGGATTAATTGAATTAGATTTTATATTTTATATAGTGTTAACTAACCCAAATAAAAAATGACCAAAACACTCGAAATTGATGGTTCTTGGGGAGAGGGGACGAGTAAATATCGCGTAGCTCAGATAAGCAAACATTTAATCACTAATGCTTGGGCGATCAAACAATTTGGACTAGCTCGAATCACGATCGACGAAAAAGATCGAATTATAACTATTAGGTAATTTATTTGGCACGACTACTTACCATTCCAAATCCTCTGGTGCAAGCTTGACTTCATTGTGATGCACACTGACAATCTCGCCGCTACGCATGGTAATAGACTTGTTGCGAAATAACGCAAAAAAATGCCGAAAAGCCCTTGTACCAACTACTTCAGCTTTTGTAACAGTAAATCAGCTAAAATAATTGCACAGTAAACGTTTTGACTGATTTAGGTTCTTATTTCGCAACAGCTCTAATGACTCGATCTGCCATCGCAGCAATCCCTGCATTATGGGTAATCACCACCGTAGTCGTACCTAATTCCCGATTGACTCGCTCTAAAACTTGCAAAACTAACTTTCCCGTCTCAAAGTCCAACGCCCCTGTAGGTTCGTCGCACAGCAATACTTGGGGACGTTTGGCAATAGCACGGGCGATCGCTACTCGCTGTTGTTCGCCTCCCGATAGTTGAGAGGGAAAATGATTGAGGCGATGCTCTAATCCTACCAATGCCAGTGCTTCTTGAGGACGCATCGGACGGCTGGCAATTTCAGTTACTAAAGCCACATTTTCTTTAGCAGTGAGACTGGGAATCAAATTGTAGAATTGAAAAACAAAGCTAACGAATTTCCGCCGAAATTGAGTCAAAACTCCCTCGCTAGCTGTGGTTAGGTCGCGATCGCCAAATTTTACTCTTCCAGTCGAAGGCACGTCCAGTCCACCGAGAATATTCAACAAGGTTGACTTTCCACTACCAGAAGGCCCGAGCAAAACCACAAATTCACCTGCATACAAATCTAGGCTGACCGCTTTTAGTGCCTGGACTTGAACTTCTCCCATCTGATAGGTCTTGCTGATGTTCCGCACCTGAAAAATAGGCACTTGCGTACTGGTGCTGGCGAGGCGATCGAAGTACTCTTGTCTGTCGAAGCTAACCATGAGTTCAATTGGTTCCGATCTATTTTTATCTTAAATGTCGGGATTTCATCCCGTAAAGAAAGGAAGAACTATTCGCAACCAAGCGCCGCCATGCTGAGGATGATTTGTTGCTTGAATAGAGCCGCCATGAGCCTCAATAATTTGTTTGACGATCGCCAATCCCAAACCACTACCACCAGAAATTGATTGTCTAGTTCTAGATTTATCTCCTCGATAAAGTCGATCGAAAACATGAGGTAAATCTGCTTCAAGAAAGCCAGTACCTGAATCAATAATATCAATCGCGATCGCTTTTTCTATGGCTCGATCGCCTTCTAAGTCAATTAAATTAAGTGTTACTGAAATCGTTGCTCCAATAGGACTATGTTTGATGGCATTATCAAAAATATTGAGAAAAACCTGATGTAAGCGCGAAGGATCTGCTTCAATAGTTACGGTTTCCAAACCGAAATACTCTAGAGACAGAGATTTTTGTGCGGCTAGTTGTTGGAGAGTTTCCCAAACAAACATAATTAACTGTTTGAGTTCAACGGATTGACAGTGTAGAAAACTGGCGGGATCTTCTTTCAATTTGCTAATTTCCAGCCAATCAGCTACCAGACTAATCAGGCGATCCGTCTCCCTGTGCATTTGCTCTACCCAGCAAAGTTCTGGATTTTGTAAGCGTCTTTGTAGAGTTTCTGTCACCAGAGCAATAGAAGTTAGGGGGGTACGCAGTTCGTGAGCTAGATCGGAAAAAGCCCGCTCGCTTTGTTGCGCTACGTCTAATAAAGGTTGTCGATCGATAAGAAAAATTGCTACTTGTTTTTTTGGTAGAGGAAAACTGAAGCTTTTGAGAGCAACTGTTTCTTGTTTAGAAGTAACATTTTTAAATTGAGTATCTGAGCTACGATCGCTTGTCCCAAAACTGTAGTTAGTAAAATTAAAAATCCATTCTTTCTGCTGAGGTTGTTGACTAAAACGAGTCTGTTCGATCGAGCGATCGAGTTCGTAAGAACGAACCAACTCTAGTAATAAACGGATTTGTCCTGGTTGCCAGCGATCGATTTTTAAAAGCTCTCTTGCTTCTCGATTGCACCAAAGTAACTGATTATCCTCATCCACTTGCAAATAGCCAACAGGCGCTTGCTCCATCAACTCTTGCCAAATTTCCAATTTTTGCTCTAGCTGTTGATTTTGCTGGTGTAGATTCATAATTTCCCTACGCACCACGTAAACTAGGGGCAGGGAGGTTAATTGCATTGGATCTTCAGATACGAAAGATAAAACTCGCTCGATTTTTTTTCGCAATCCAAACAATTGCCAAAAATAAAACCCAACTCCCAAAACTAAGCCGAAAATAAATGCTAGGAAAATCATCAACTATTAGAGTGTAGGGAGCAGGGGAGAGGGGGAGCAGGGGGAAGCAGGGGGAGCGGAGGAAGAAATAAAAACTATTGCCTTCTGACTTCTGTACGGGAGGCGGTTGTAGCGAGGTTTCCTCGCTACCTTGTCCGCCGTGCGAATGGCAAGAAAGCCCCTACGACTTCTGACTTAAAAAACTTCTGCCTTCTGCCTTCGCACTTCTGCCTTCTTTTACCCAAAACGATAACCAAAACCACGCACGGTAATTAAATATTCTGGTTGAGAAGCGTCTTTTTCTAGTTTTTCTCGCAACCAACGAATATGAACGTCTACTGTTTTAGTGTCTCCTAAAAAATCAGGCCCCCATACTTGTTCGATCAATTGTTCTCTCGACCAAACTCGACGCGGATAACTCATAAATAATTCTAATAAACGAAATTCTTTTGGAGATAAATTAATTTCCTCCCCACGAACAGTAACGCGACATTCTTGAGGAAACAGGCAAATATCTCGAAATTTTTGGACTGAATTGGGAGCAGAAACAGCATAGCGTTGGCGACGCAGCAAGGCGCGACAACGTGCTACTAATTCTCTGGTACTAAATGGTTTGGTCAAATAATCGTCTGCGCCTACCTCTAAACCGAGAACGCGATCGGTTTCACTAGCTTTAGCACTAAGAATTAAAATAGGAATAATATTACCTTGGTAACGCAGTAGACGACAGATATCTAAACCGTTAACTTCAGGTAGCATCAAGTCCAAAACGACTAAATCGTAGGACAACTCGGAAACGCTATTGTCAGCACTCTGAAGTAATTTCAGCGCCATTCTTCCATCTTTGGCAATAGAAACCTCGTAACCTTCCTCCTCCAAGGCAAGTGAAACCATGTCTCTGATTAAGTCTTCGTCTTCTACCAAAAGAATTTTGGGCTTATTGGTTGATTTTGAATTGGTAGAGGTTTGGGGTATTTCGAGAGATAACATAAAAGATGTTTGTGTTTGAGTCTCCATGCCAACATATAACCTAAAAAGGCTACTGTCGATCGCTTCAATTTTGTAATCTTGTTTAAGATCTACGTAAATTTACCTAAACAACTGACTAAATAATGACTGATAAAAGTTTAGATTAAGAGCTGTAACGCTCCTCTGCCCAAGGTTCTCCTCGGCGATGATAACCGTTACGTTCCCAAAATCCTAGCTCTTCGCGATCGAGAAATTCTAAGCCATTAATCCATTTAGCACTTTTCCAAGCATAAAGATGGGGAACTACCAAACGCATTGGTCCTCCATGTTCTGCATCCAATGGTTGACCAGATAAGGTATGGGCAAAAAAGTTTTCTTCCCGTAAAAAGTCCTCTAAAGGAATGTTCGTTGTATAACCGCCATAGCAATGTTCCATGAGGTGATTGGCGGCGGGATCGAGTTCGATCGAGGTCATAAAATCAGTTACTTTCACACCAGTCCATTTCACGTCGAGTTTCGACCAGCGAGTTACACAGTGAAAATCGGCGGTAAAGTCATGTTGGGGTAAATTCATGAAATCAGCCCAACTAAAGGTTTTTTCTTTAGCTAAACCCCAAACCTTAAATAGCCAATCTTGAGTACTAATTTGAGGTGTTTCTCCGTAAGTGAGAACGGGAAAACCTTTAGCTAAATATTGACCTGGAGGAACGCGATCGCCTTTGTCAGCTTCAGGCTTTTGAAAAAATTTTCCAATCATGGCAACACTTTAAATTTTCTTGCTCTATTAATTAATTTAGCTAGATTTTTCAAGGTATTGTTAGGGATTAGGGATTAGGGCTTAGGGCTTAAAGACTTTTTTACTTCCTCTGCTCCTGTGCGCCTGAGCCTCTCTGCTCCTCCGCTTCCCCTACTCCCCTGCTGATGGTTAAAGCTGCGATCGCCAATGATAATTAATCTTCGTCGTCAGCCTCGTCTTCTTTGTTAGGATAAACAAAACTATTAGAACGTCCGCTCAATACGGATTTACCCAAAGAGAGAGCTTTTTTGGCTTCAAGAGCAGCTTTGCGTCTCCAATTGGCTCTGCGGCTATCGCGCTTAGATTTAGAAGTTTTCTTCTTAGGAACTGCCATAAATATTCGTCAAATTTTAGTGGACAACCTTTCTATTGTAAGCGTCATTTATTAAATTAGATTACATTAGCAGGAAATACACTTTCTTCTTGAATCAAGTCAGCCAGTTTTGCCATTCTGAGGAATTTCTGCTCGATTATGTCGCGAAAATTGATAAAGTCATATTTACAGTTAGAAATAATAGGAATTAAGGATTCCAACTGTTGTTGTCTTTCTCCATTAATCAGGGTGTAATTGTAGCTACCTGAAAATAAAAGCGCCTTAATCGGTATTCGCTCTTGCTTTTGTAATTGCACTTGACCAATAGTTAGGTTTAATTGACATTTATCTAGCTGATAGTTCAAATTAACACCTGCATCTAGAGGCTTATTTCCTAACTCCTGCCAAGAACCACCAGCAAGCAACATCTCAGTAATAAATTTTCTGGGAGCGTCCGGACTACCAGGGAAAGGAATTAAAATTTTGGGACAGATACTAATTACTTGATATTCTGCGTACGGTAACTTTTCGACGTATTTACTAACGATCGAAGGAATAAATATTTGATTGATATTTTTCCTGCTCAGTGGTTCAATAAAGCTGACATTGCGAGGCTGAGCAACAATACTGATCCCATTTTCAAAGTTTAGTTGAGCAAAAGCAGGGTTGAGAATAGGTTGTTGCGCTAATTGCCAATCTTTAGGAATAGTACCGCTAAATTTCAAAAATTCGAGGCTATTAATAGTCGGCGTAAGTTCTTTAGCACAGATGACTATACCTATTTCTTCAATAAATTTAATTGCAGGGGAGTTGTCTGTAGTGAATTCCATATTTAGAAGCAATTGACCGATCGGTATTTTCTATTAATAACCCAAGTTGCTAGTTATGATCCGACAGGAAATTAATTCCCTGTCTTATACATAAAGTCCGTTAAAACGGACTACGAACTTTAATATTTTTAGTCGGTTTTAACCGACTTGTAATCTTAGACAGCGATTTTAATCGTTGTCGGGTGAGGTTGAAAATCGAGGGCATAATAACTAGCAACTTGCGTTAATAGAGATTTCCCAAAAATCGGTTTCAGTCAATCAACTTCACACAAACTTTAAGAGGCTAGGGGCTAAGGACTAGGGATTAGAGAAGTTCGGAGGCGGAGCATAAAAAGGCTCCGCAGAAGTCAGAAGCAAAGCGCCTCAAGTAGGAAGTAAGGAGTAGGAAGTTTTTTACTCATTACTCATTACTCATTACTCATTACTCATTACTCATTACTTTTCTCGTCTCCCCTAATCCCTAGTCACTGACGATCGCTTAATCCTATGACGCTAAGGTAGCTGTAGAACGCCGTCTTCTTCTGGAAGTGCTTGTCTGAGAAGCATCAGCAGTTTGCAGCAGAAAGACAACTAGAGGTAAGCTTTGCAGTTCTCTCTTGATCAGTCTTTGCAAAGTACTTTCTAAGTCAATTCTTAAATTAGTCCAATCAAATTCTGTTCCTTCGTTATTAGAAGAGGACTCGAATTGATTAAGACGTTCGCTAATTGTATTTTCTATGGTTCTGATGATTAGTTGCTGCAATAGCGATCGCTCTACTGCTGTAACTACACCGCGCCAATGAATTTCTGGTGTAGCAATTAATTTTCCTTCTGAACTAACAGCCGCAGCGATCGTAATTACTCCATCTTCTGCTAGTTGCTGTCTTTCTTTCATCACTGAATCGTGAACTATGCCAGCGCGGTCTACTAATTCAACTCCAGAAGGCACTTTACCAACAATACCAATGCTTTCTTCTGTTAGTTCAATAATATCGCCGTTATCAATGATGACGGTGTTTTCTTTGGGAATACCCATCTGATGAGCCATTTGAGAGTGTTTGACCAACATTCTATGCTCGCCGTGGACGGGGACAAAGAATTTTGGTCTGGTCAGCGCTAGCATTAATTTTTGGTCTTCTTGAGCGCCATGACCTGAGACGTGGATTCCTTGGTCGCGACCGTAAATAACATTAGCTCCCAACATCATCAAGCGATCGATCGCGCTGACTACAGCGATCGTATTACCAGGAATGGGATTTGCCGAGAAGACGATCGTATCTCCTTGTTTGACTTTAATTTGAGGATGTTCGCTGTAGGAAATGCGCGTCATAGCTGCCAGGGGTTCTCCTTGCGAACCAGTAGTCAGAATTAAAACCTGTTCGTCAGGAAGACGACGAATTGATTTGAGTGGTTCAAATATATCGTCGGGACATTTAATATATCCTAGGTTACGAGCATGAGCGATAACATTCAGCATCGATCGCCCGACTACAGCTACTTTGCGCTTGTGTTTTTGTGCCAAGTCGAGAATAATTCTGACTCGATGTACCGAAGAAGCAAAAGTTGTCACCATTAAGCGTCCTGGTGCTTGAGCAAAGACGCGATCGAGGTTGCGACTTACCGCTTGTTCGGAAGGAGTATGTCCTGGTACTTCCGCATTAGTAGAATCACTTAGCAATGCTAAAACTCCCCTTTCTCCGTGTTCGGCTAGCTTTTGCAGGTCAAAAACTTCACCATCGATGGGAGTATGGTCGATTTTAAAGTCTCCTGTGTGTATAACTACGCCTAGTGGTGTATGAATCGCGATGGTAAAACTATCGGCGATCGAGTGGGTATTCCGTATAAACTCGACAAAAAATGATTGACCAACTTTGACTACTTCGCGAGGACTCACTGTTTTGAGTACGGTGCGATCGCTGACTCCTGCCTCTTCTAATTTATCGCGCAACAGCGCCATTGCTAGACGCGGGCCATAAATGACAGGGATGTCAAATTGTTTGAGATGATAGGAAATACCGCCAATATGGTCTTCATGTCCGTGGGTGACAATCATCCCCTTGATTTTGTGACGATTTTCCCGCAAATAGGTCATGTCGGGTAGGACGATATTAATGCCATGCATTTCATCTGTGGGGAAAGCAAGACCTGCATCTAACAACATGATTTCGTCATTATATTCAAACACGCAGGTATTTTTGCCTATTTCGTGTAATCCCCCTAAAGGAATGATTTTTAGCTTTTTCGAGCTATCTTGCTGACTACGTGTTTCTGATTCGCTTTTGCTTAGTAATTCTTTTACTGCCGAAGTAGAAGAATTCAGTGCCGCTTCGCGATCGCCGTTTAGTGTAGGTTTGCTTCCGTTATTACTCATGTGTTTCCTTGACTTAACTGGTTTGGGAATATTTATCAAAATCAATAATTTTATTTAGTTTTTTAGATGTCTTAAATATTTTGAAATTTACTTGTATTAATGCCTTCAAGCTTAAATAATTATTTTTTAGAAAAGAATTTGGTGAATTGGTTGTTAGTTGTTATTTGTTATTTGTTAGTTGTTTGTAGAGCCAAATACTGCCAATTTTCAATCTAATCCCGATCTAAACTTTTCTAAGTATATAGACAGAATTAATTATATAAATTGTATTTCTCTTGCCTCTTGCCTCTTGCCTCTTGCCTATCTCCACCAATGAATTTAATTTAATTTTATTCAATTACTTATAACTGATTAATTTAGACCGAAAAAGTGCCAAATAGAGGCTCTTCTTCATTATAAGTAACTAAATTTAGACAATCAAAGCAAACTAAGCTGGCGTAGTACCGATTCTAATTTATCGGTCAGTTCTGGTGACAAGTCACAAAGTGGCGATCGCAATCCACCCACTTGCCATCCTTGTAAATTAAGAGCTTTTTTGACAGGAATAGGACTAGTTGTCGCAAAAAGGACTTTAAACAAGGGAAAAAGCTGCAATTGAATTTGTTTGGCTAACTCTGGCTTTCCTAGATTAAAAGCTTGAATCATTTCTTGCATCTGTTTGCCAACCAAGTGAGAGGCTACACTAACTACGCCCTTAGCACCAACAGTCAGCATGGGCAAAGTCAACGAATCATCTCCAGAATAAATCGCAAATGACTCTTTTGTCAGTAGTCGAATTTGACAAACAGCATCTAGATTTCCACTTGCTTCTTTGATCGCTACAATATTGTCAATTTCCGCCAATTTAGCAACTGTTTCAGGAGCCAGATTACAACTAGTGCGACCTGGCACGTTGTAAAGCATGACTGGAAAATCGGGGCAAGCTTTGGCGATCGAGCTAAAGTGTCGATACAGTCCTTCCTGTGGCGGCTTATTGTAGTAGGGAACTACTTGCAAAGAACCATCTAAGCCTAGTTTAGCAGCTTTTTGAGTAGCAGCGATCGCTTCTTCAGTAGAATTAGAACCACAACCAGCAATCACTTTTGCTTTGCCAGCTACTGCCTTTTGCACGACTTGAAATAGTTCGTACTCTTCTTCCCAAGTCAAAGTCGGCGATTCTCCCGTAGTACCGCAAATGACCAATCCATCGTTACCATTTTCAATTAAATGAACTGCCAAGGCTTCGGCAACTGCATAATTAACGTTACCATCTGCGGCAAAAGGTGTCACCATTGCTGCGATCGTTGTTCCAAAATCGCCACTAGTCATTAGTTTGTTGTTTGTTTAGTTATTAGTTATTAGTTATTAGTTAGACGGAAACTGTGGCTGCTTTTTGCCCAAGCAAATTTTCTCTTACCAATAGTTCGGCAATTTGAACGGCGTTAAGCGCCGCTCCTTTGCGAATTTGATCGCCACAGAGCCATAATTCTAAACTATAAGGATGAGAAAGATCTTGGCGAATTCTTCCCACTAACACCTCATCACGACCAGTAGCGTCAATAGGCATGGGAAAATAATTAGATTGCCAATCTTCTACTAGCTTAACTCCTGGCGCTTGAGCCAGAATTTCTCTAGCTTTTGCCACGTCAAAGGGGGAGTCAAATTCTAAGTTAACTGCTTCCGAATGAGCGCGCAAGACGGGAACCCGAACACAAGTAGCGCTTACTCGCAATTCTGGGGCATTAAAAATTTTGCGCGTCTCGTTGACCATTTTCATTTCTTCTTCACAGTAACCTTGTTCGTTGAGAGGTGTATTGTGAGGGAAGAGATTAAACGCCAGAGGATAAGGAAAAATCTCTGTAGGCGGAGTGCGATCGTCAAGAATTGCCCTAGCTTGAACTTTTACTTCTTCCATCGCTCTAGCACCAGCACCAGAAGCAGATTGATAAGTTGAGACAACAATGCGTTTAATTGGTTGCACTTGATGCAACGGCCAAATTGCCATTCCCATTAAAATGGTAGTACAGTTAGGATTAGCAATAATTCCTTGATGCTGACGCGCTGCTTGGGGATTGATTTCTGGCACAACTAGCGGCACTTCTGGAACCATACGAAAGGCACTAGAGTTATCAATAACTACTGCTCCTGCTCCTACCGCCTTTGTTGCCCATGCTTTTGAGGTAGAACCACCCGCAGAAGCTAAGACTATATCTATTCCCCGAAAAGAATCTTCGTCAACTGACTCAACTAATAAATTTTCTCCCTTAAAGGCGATCGTGCTACCTGCACTGCGAGGAGAAGCTAATAATTTGAGTTTGGTTAGGGGAAACTGACGATTTTCTAGTAACTCTATTAATTCTTTGCCTACAGCTCCTGTAGCTCCAAGTATGGCAACGCTAACACCATCTGCCAATGTTTTATCCTCCAAATGAAATTAATCAGTATAAATATAAAATATAAATAGTCTTTAGCTTGCTTGGCTCTTGTCGTATCTTCTTTTTCCAGAATAAATATAATTATTTGCGATCGATTTTATCAGATGAGAGCATGTCTGATTTAGTTTGGTCGTTCTTTTAATTTAGTTTACACTGCTTAATGCCAAGCAATACTGAGCAATAAATCTTAGAATAGCTAGTCGGTTGACGAGGGATAAGCCCTCACTATTTCACTAAGATAAATATTATAGAAGACTTTTGATAAGTCGCGACTAGGAATGTACTATCATCTTTTAGTGGCTAATTGACTTCTTGCGCTAGTTGCCATACTAACAGAAGATGAGGAGTCTTAATGGAATTTTTCAACTAGATTCCTCCACAATTGAACTGACCACAGACATTAGTATAAATTACAGAACCATCAATGAAAGTAACCCAGGAAAAACTTCCTGCCAGTCAAGTTGGCTTAGAAATAGAAATTAGTTCGGAAATCTCCAAAAATACCTACGAGAAAGTGGTACAAGACCTTGCTCGCTCTAGCAATATTCCTGGGTTTCGTAAGGGCAAAGTACCGCGTCAAATTCTCTTGCAAAGATTAGGCTCGCAAAGAATTAAAGCCGCAGCTTTAGAAGAGATAATTCAAAGCAGTATAGAAGAGGCGATTAAACAGGAATCAATTCCCTCTCTAGGTAACTATAAGCTGCGCTCCGATTTTACCGAGTTAATCCAATCCTATCAACCAGGACAACCTTTGACCTTCTCTGCTTCTGTAGATGTACCTCCAGAGGTGCAAATAGAAAAATATCAAGATTTAGAAATTAAAGCAGAGGAAACGGTTTACGATCCTGCTGATGTCGATAAGTTTCTCGAAGAACGTCGTGCAGAAAAAGCTGATGTAATTCCTGTTGAAGATCGTCCCGCGCAGATGGGAGATATTGCGATCGTTGATTTTCAAGGTAAATTACTCAACGAACAAGGAGAAGAGACAGAAGACATCGAAGGCGGACAAGCTAATAACTTCCAAGTCGAGCTAGAAGCAGGTCGATTAATTCCAGGGATGGTGGAAGGTATTGTCGGGATGAAACCAGAAGAAACCAAAAAAGTTGAGGCGACTTTCCCCGACGATTATCCCAAGGAGGAATTAGCTGCTAAACCTGCTAGCTTTACGATTACTCTCAAAGAACTCAAGCAAAAAGAACTACCAGATTTAGACGATGATTGTGCTCAAGAGGTAAGCGAATTTGAGACAATCGCCGAATTGAGAGAATCTATAGAGAAACAGTTTCAAGAAAAAGCCCAGAATGAAACCAAAAACAGCGTTCACTCAGTAATTTTGGATGAGTTGGTTAAATTGAGTACGATCGAGCTTCCTGAAACGATGATTCAGGATGAAGTTACCAACGTTCTTACTCAAACTCTCATGCAAATGCAGCAATTAGGAGTTGATGTCAACAGATTTTTTACTCCTGAGAGCGTTCCCAAAATGAGAGAAAATGCTCGTCCTGAAGCTAGCGAGCGTTTACAAAAATCCTTGATTTTAGCTGAAATAGGCAAGCGCGAATCAATTCAACCCAGTGCAGAAGAGATCGACGCGAAAATTCAGGAAATTTCCAAGCAGTTAGCAGGTCAAGAGTTCGATCTGGCTAAGCTGCGTCAAATGGTTACAGATGACTTACTCAAAGAAAAAACCCTCGACTGGATCCAAGAAAAATCCCAAGTCGAACTAGTACCCAAAGGGACTTTAAACCAGTCTGAAGAAGAAGCAAAAGAGACTGCGGAGGAAGAGTAGGGACTAAGGGTGTAGGGGGAAAAGTCTAAAGTAAGACAGTCTAAAGTCTGAAGTTTTTTTTACTTACTACTTCCTCCGCTCCCCTGCTCCTCTGCTGCCTGTTCCCTGCTGCCTGCTCCCTTTTAAAGGATATAAGCTTTTGTAACAGTTATTTGCACAAAGCTTAAAAACTCGCCAGACTATAAATAGAAAACTTTGAGGATTGTTTGCTTAGAAAATCTAAATTTTGTAAATTGATGATCCACTAGTAGTAAAAGTGTCAAACTTTTATGGCTAAATATTGTGAAGGCGGTTTTGAAACAATTTAAGGCATAATATTGGAAAGAAAAAGCCAAAACTAATTAATTACTTTAGATTATCAACAATAAAATAAGCTAACTTAACTATATACAAACTAGCCATTTAAAAATATTTGTTTAGCTCGGCACTATATGATTGAATCTCACTCGCCATACAAATTACTACTCAGTCAACGCCAGAATGACTTTTGCTCCATCAGTGATGTCGTCCCGATGGTAGTAGAGCAATCGGGAATGGGAGAGAGAGCTTTTGATATTTATTCGAGACTGCTGCGAGAGAGAATTGTTTTTTTGGGAACGGCGATCGATGATAATGTCGCTGATGTGATCGTAGCTCAACTGCTATTTCTGGAAGCAGAAGACCCAGAAAAAGATATCCAACTATATATCAATTCTCCAGGCGGCGGCGTTTATGCTGGCATGGCAATTTATGACACAATACAACAAATTCAACCAGATGTAGTCACAATTTGCTACGGTATAGCAGCTAGTATGGGTGCTTTCCTCCTCTCTGGCGGGACTAAAGGCAAAAGAATGGCTCTACCAAGCTCTAGAATCATGATTCATCAACCTCTTGGTGGCGCTCAAGGACAAGCCGTTGATATCGAAATACAAGCCAAAGAAATACTCTATATCAAGAAAAAACTTAATGATTTGCTTGCAGAGCATACAGGTCAACCTCTGGAAACAATAGAAACCGACACAGATCGTGACTTTTATATGTCTGCTAATGAAGCAAAAACATACGGTTTAATCGATCGAGTCATTACTCACTCACCAACCAGTAACTAAATCAAAAACCACTACTATAAGAGGCACGCATGTCTAAATATGACTCTCACTTAAAATGTTCGTTTTGCGGTAAATCTCAGGAACAGGTACGAAAATTAATTGCTGGTCCGGGAGTATATATCTGCGACGAATGTGTTGAGTTATGTAACGAAATTTTAGACGAGGAGTTAATGGATAATGCAGCTCCGATTGCTCAACCAGTAGCTCGTTCTTCAGAAAATCCCCAACCCAAGCGTCGCGCCCGTCCAGAACGTCTTGCTTTTCATGAAATTCCGAAACCGATCGAAATTAAAAACTATTTAGACGAGCATGTAATTGGACAGGAAGAAGCGAAAAAAGTACTTTCGGTAGCCGTTTATAATCATTATAAACGTCTGAGTTTAAACGATCGCAAAAAAGAAGAGGGAGAAGAGATAGTAGAGCTACAAAAATCTAACGTTTTGTTAATTGGTCCTACTGGTTGCGGCAAAACTCTCCTCGCTCAAACTCTAGCCAAAATTTTAGACGTGCCTTTTGCTGTAGCGGATGCAACTACTTTAACTGAAGCTGGTTATGTGGGTGAAGATGTGGAAAATATTCTTCTACGTCTTCTCCAAGTGGCAGATTTAGATGTAGAAGAAGCGCAACGAGGCATTATCTATATCGATGAAATTGATAAAATTGCTCGCAAGAGCGAAAATCCTTCTATAACTCGCGATGTTTCTGGAGAAGGCGTACAACAGGCATTGTTAAAAATGTTAGAAGGAACAGTCGCTAATGTACCGCCACAAGGAGGTAGGAAACATCCCTATCAAGACTGTATTCAAATCGATACCAGTAATATCTTATTTATTTGCGGCGGTGCTTTTGTTGGCTTGGATAAAGTAGTCGAACAAAGGATTGGTAAAAAATCGATCGGCTTTATTCAACCTGGAGAATCTTCTTTATCTAAAGAAAAACGAACGGCAGACTTGCTGCAACAAATGGAGCCAGAAGATTTAGTTAAATTTGGCATGATTCCCGAATTTGTGGGCAGAATTCCTGTCATGGCAGCATTAGAACCTTTAGACGAAGCCACTTTGGTCTCAATTTTGACTCAACCACGCAATGCACTTGTCAAGCAGTATCAAAAACTGTTGAAGATGGACAGCATTCAGTTAGAGTTTAATAAGGAAGCTGTCACCGCGATCGCCCAGGAAGCTTACAGACGCAAAACGGGTGCGAGAGCATTACGAGGAATCGTGGAAGAGTTAATGCTAGAAATTATGTACGAGTTGCCCTCTCGCAAAGATGTCCGACGCTGTACGATTACCAAAGAGATGGTAGAAAAACGCTCTACTGCTGAGTTGTTGATGCATCCATCTTCGTTGCCAAAACCAGAATCAGCATAGGCGTTGCCGATCTGAGCTATAAAACCGAAAGTAATAGGGGTAGCTATCAGCATTTCAGCGTTTCAGCATTTCAGCTTTTTGCTGAGGGGCAATTACAAGGGATTGTACGGCGGCACTCAGTAATCGGAGGAAACCGAAGGGTTCCGCGCCTCCCCTAATGATAGCTGACAACTGATAGCTGATAACTGAGAGCTTTTTTCATCATATTTATTTAGTGTTTGTGACTAGTAGTTTGTTGTTAGATAGAAGGTTAGTAGCAAACAATTAGTAATTTTTGGTAGCTAAATATGCCTTCGATCGCAGTTCGTGGTGTAGAACATTACTATGAATGGATTCGTCAGTCAGGACGGCACAAACCTGTAATGGTATTCATTCACGGTTGGGGAGGTTCGGCACGTTATTGGCGCAATACGGCAAAGGCGCTAGCAGATGAGTTTGATTGTTTACTCTACGATCTGCGGGGTTTTGGTCGTTCTCCCTTACCAAAAGAGCAGCTTAATCTCAGCTATGAATTAGAAGAGTATGCAGAAGATCTGGCAGCTTTGCTCGATGCTTTGAGTTTGGATACAGTATACATCCATTCTCATTCGATGGGTGCTTCGATCGCGGCGTTTTTTCTCAATCGATATAGCGATCGTGTCGAGCAGGCAATTTTGACTTGCAATGGTATTTTTGAATATGACGAGAAAGCATTTGCAGCTTTTCACAAGTTTGGCAAGTATGTAGTTCAGTTTCGCTACAATTGGTTTTTGCAAGTTCCTTTTGCCGATCGAATGTTTATGGCGCGGTTTTTACATCGTCAAATTAACAAAGGCGATCGCATTGCTTTTTTGCGAGATTATTTAATGGCCGATTATGAAGCTGCTTTGAAGACAATTTTTAGTTGTGTCAATAAGAAGGCGGTTGAGGTAATGCCGCAGGAATTTGCCAAAATTAAAGTGCCAACCTTAATGATTTCTGGGGAAAAAGATATCATTATTCCTGCATTTATGGGAAGACAGGCGGCAGATTTGAATGAGAAGATTGAGTTTGTTGAGATAGCTAAAACAGCCCATTTCCCCATGTTGGAAGATGCAACAAGTTATTTACAGACGGTGAGAAAATTTTTGCAAGTTAGCGGTACTAGGGAATTTGTTCCATCCTTAAATAAATAATTTGGGAATTGCATATAGGCGATCGCCTAAACGTCAGTTAAGTCGAAATTAAGTTTAAGATTTGCTTAATCTTGGTCTGGAATAATCATAAATAGTCTGCTAGGTCGAGATTTCGAGATTCATGAAATTTGTTCGTTGGATGCTTTTGGGCATTAGCATAGTTTTATTATTCAGTTTTTTGTTGCCAACAACCCTAAATAACCTAAATAACAATCCCAAAACTTCTATGAACCTCACTTCTACTTTACTGACAGATCCTTTTCTGCAATTACCTACAGAAACTTCCGTTAGAGTTGTGTGGTTTACCGAGTTTCTGGGTGCGGAGCATAAAGTATTATATGGAGATGCACTCGATCGCCAATCTATAGCCAATTCTATTAAGCTTAGTCGTATGAGCGAGGATAGGGAATCTCAAACTAGTCAAACTTACGAACAATTAACTTCCAGAGATATTTGGCGACATGAGGCGATCGTAGAAGGATTAACTCCAGGTAAATCTGTTCCTTACAAAGTAATCAGTCAAAGAAAAAACGGCGATCGCGTCGAGCAAATTGAAAGTAAAGTTTTTAATCTAGCTGCGAAACCAGAACCAGAAACGCCTCTCAAAATACTCTTAACTTCAGATCATCAATTGATGCCAATGACAGCAGCAAATCTGCAAAAAGTGGGAGAAACCATTGGTAAAATTGACGCAGTTTTTGTTGCAGGGGATTTAATTAATATTCCCGATCGCGCTTCAGAATGGTTTGACGATCGTCGGAGTGGTGCTTTTTTTCCCTGTCTTCAAGGTCGTGCTAGTTACGCACTAGAAAAAGAAGGAACTAAAACAGTATACAAAGGTGCCGAACTAATTCAAAATGCACCTTTATTTACGGCGATCGGCAATCATGAAGTGATGGGGAGATTTAATCTCGCCAAAAAACTCAAACAGCAATTTGAAGACGCACACCCGATCGCGCAAGCAGAAAAAAAATATCGGGAACTGCAAGAACAAGTTAATCCCCGTAACAATCCTCAAATTAAAGCCGACTGGATTAGAGATAATTCTTTTAACACTATTACCTACGAAGAAATTTTCACTCTTCCCGAAAGCGATGTTGGTGGAAAACAATATTACGCAGTAACCTTTGGTGACGTTCGTTTGGTGGTACTCTATGTCACTAGTCTCTGGCGATCGCCCAATCTTACTCCAGATACTAAAGGTAGATATCGAGAAAGCGCACAAGACTTAAATAATCGCGATAATTGGGGTTATGGACAGGTTGTTTTTGGAGATATTACTAAAGAGAGTCCTCAGTATCGTTGGTTGGAGAAGGAATTGAATAGCGAGGAGTTTAAACAGGCAAAATATAAAATGGTTATGTTTCACCATCCCCCTCACACTCTTGGTGACAATATCGTTCCTCCCTATACTCAACCTATTCCCAAAATTCAAACCTTAGCCGATGGAACGGTAGAATCTGTTTTTTATGAGTATCCGATCGCTAACGATTACATTATTCGCGATTTAGAGCCTCTATTAGAATCAGCAGCAGTAAATCTAGTATTTTACGGACATTCCCATCTTTGGAACCGTTTTGTCAGTCCTCAAGGGATGAATTTTCTAGAGACTTCTAATGTTGGCAATAGTTATGGCGCTTATTTAGGAGATAAAAAACGACCCGTACCAACAGGAGAGATTAATTTAGAGCGATCGAATTACAAAGAGGTTGGCGATCCTAATGGATTAGCAGCAATTCTTCCGACTATCTCCCCTTTAGCCAACGAAAAAGGACAACCACAAGCTTATATTGCCAGCAATGACATCACTGCCTTTAGTATTTTAGACACGGGAACGGGAAAAATTAGTAGTTATCGTTTTGATACTCGTAAACCTAATTCAGAAGTAATTAAGTTTGATGAGTTCGATATTTAGTATGATAGCTATCAGCTATCAGCTATCAATTTTTTGCTGACTACTGACGGCTGACGGCTGAATGCTAATGCATCACCCTAACTATTCTGTTTTGTTTTTATAGCCGTAAAAATCAATTCGATAATCAGCAATTTTTACACCAGTTTGTGCTTCGATTTGCGCTAATAAATCTGGTGGCAAT
The DNA here is from genome assembly GCA_964548905.1 of uncultured bacterium. GTDB lineage: Bacteria > Cyanobacteriota > Cyanobacteriia > Cyanobacteriales > Xenococcaceae > CAZJTL01. The sequence goes on from CAZJTL010000004.1 coordinate 54,462, forward strand.
TCTACATGAAGATCGATGATTTGATTAGTATCTAGACAGTTAATATGACTATGAGAATCGCTAACATTTCCGTATAGTCTGCCATCACAACGTTCTAAACATTCAATAATACCTTGACCAGAGAGCGCCTCTAGGTTTTGATAAACAGATGTATGTCCGATCGCTTTCTTCTGTTGGTTGAGGCGATCGTAAATTTCTCTAGCAGATAAATGCTCTTTGACATCCCAAAGTAGCTCTAAAATGTAGCGGCGCTGTTTGCTAACTCGCATTCCTAAATCTTGACAGCGATTGAGAGCATCTTCTAAAGAACGAATTGGTTGGGCAATTGCCTCTAAATCTTTCATAACTGAGGCTAGAGAGTTGCTAAACTAAAATAAACTCATTACTACTTTAACCTAGAACTAATCTAAATGTCCACATTTAGGCAGCTCTTGCTTATTTAAATCGGTATTAATCCACTTATGGCGCTAGAAATTAAAATCGATCGCGATCGGATCGACAATTTAGATTTATCGACTGTCGATCCAGTCATTGCCAACTTATCTCAAGACAACAAATTGAGCAAATACGAACAACAATTACGATTGTCGATCGACTATCCCCGCGAAGAAAACGATCCCAGAGAACTCTCAGAAATTCCTGAAGTGCGGCTGTGGTTCGTCTGCTTAGACGCTAAATATCCCTGGCTACCTTTTTTGTTAGATTGGAAACAAGGAGAACTAGCTCGTTATGCAGCGATGTTAGTACCTCATCAGTTTAGTCGCAGCGAAGGAATTCAATACAACCCAGAAGCATTAGAAATTTTTGTGATGCAAAAAGTTTTTGTGTTGAATAACTGGTTGAGGCAAAATCATATTTCCAGTCAATCTCGTCTGAAATCGATGGCACAAATTTTTGGTTATGAATTAGACGATTCATTTTTTGAAACGATTGTGGTTCATGGTGCATAGTTCATTGAAAAACAGGCAGCAGGGAGCAGGCAGCAGGCAGCAGAAGGCAGAAGGTAATTAAAGTCTAAAGTCTGAAGTCTAAATAATCAACACCAAACTGGTATTATCAAAAAACTATTTGAAATAAAATATCTATATTAGTAATCACTATGTTTAATTGGTTTCGCCGTAAGTATAACGAACAATCAAATCAGGAAGAGCAATCCCAAGAGCAGGCTTCTGAGGCTAAAGATGCTCAAGAAAGCACGCCAGAACCAGAAGAAGTATCGGAAGCATCGACTTCAACAGCAGACCAATTGAGTTGGGCGAAAGCTGCGTATCAAAACATTCAAGCACGAAAAAAACAAACAGAAACTTCTAGCACAGAAAAAGTTGCTGAAGAAAAAAAGGTTGAATCGGCTATCTCAGAAGTTGAGGAGCAACCAGAGGCGGAGGAAAAAGGTACTCAGGAGGCGATCGAGACACCCGTTTTAGAGACTCCAGAAGTAGCGGCGATCGCAACTGAAGCAGAAACCCAACCATCACCTACTGAAGAACCAGTCATCTCGCCGTCAACTCCAGCTTGGATGCGTAAATCCGATGCCTTAGAACGCCTCAAGGAAACAGCCTTTGACCTTCCTGAAGAAGCACCTAAAAAAGCTAAATCTTCAGAAACACCAGTAACTGATGTCAGTTTAGATGATAATTTTATTTGGTCGGCAAATGTTTTAGCAGCACAGGGACGAAGACCAGAAGATGTTTCCGAAGACGAAATTAACTGGCTTAGTAAGCTAAGAGAAGGACTAGGTAAAACTCGTCGCAGCCTGATCAATCAACTCAAAGCAGTAGTTGGAGTTGGTCCTTTAAACGAAGATGCCGTAATGGCGATCGAAGCGATGTTACTGCAAGCCGATGTTGGTATTGAAGCGACCGAACATATCATTGAAACCCTGCAAAAGAAATTAAAAGAAGAATCACTACCTCCAGAAGGAGCGATCGCCTACCTTAAAACTATATTGCAAGAAATTTTGGACAAACCCTTGCAAGGAATGGAAAATGCTGACTTTTTTCCCGAAAAAGATACTCTCAATATTTGGTTGTTAACAGGCGTAAATGGTGCTGGCAAAACTACTACTATTGGCAAACTGGCAAACCTAGCCCAAAAATCTGGTTATCAGTGTGCGATCGCGGCTGCTGATACCTTTCGCGCGGCTGCTGTCGAACAGGTTAAGGTTTGGGGAGAAAGAACCAATACTCCTGTAATTGCTAACCCAGGCAAAAATACCGATCCAGCCGCAGTTGTTTTTGATGCCATTAACGCCGCTATCTCTCGTCAAGCGGACTTACTGCTAGTCGATACAGCAGGACGCTTGCAAAACAAGAAAAATTTAATGGCAGAACTAGCGAAAATTCGCAGCATTATTGACAAAAAAGCTGCCCATGCCAAGGTAGAATCTTTGCTAGTCTTAGATGCTACTTTAGGTCAAAATGGCTTGCGTCAGGCGCAGGTTTTCTCGGAAGCAGCTAAGCTTAGCGGTGTAGTTTTGACCAAACTAGACGGAACAGCCAAGGGGGGTGTAGCTTTAGCCGTAGCTCAACAACTTAATTTGCCCATTCGTTTTATTGGTGCGGGAGAAGGAATTGAAGATTTACGTCCATTTTCGAGTTATGAATTTGTTGAAGCTTTATTAAGTGGATAACAAGGGGTTAGGGATTAGGGGTTAGGGGCTAGCTTCTCTGCTAGAAAGCTCTCTTCTGATAACTGATAACTAATAGCTAAATCTTGCTGGCAATATGTCAAAAATAAGGCTATCATGAACCAATTCTTGAAAAAAAAATTGATATTTAGTTAACAGGCAATAACTGAGATATAAAAGATACAAGTCTGATAAAAATTGGCTTAACATTTTTTTAAGATAATCCCGAACAACTTCAATCAAAAGATCGTTCTCAAGATAGATTAATAAAATTTATATCCTCTAACTTGCTAGCTCGATGTGTTTGACATCCCTCTTAAGGCAATGACTGTTGCACCAATTCCTCACCATCAATCTCCAAATAGTAACGCTACCAAAATTAGTGCCAAGATGGAAACGACTCCAGTTTTGGCACTAAAAGAATTAGTTGCTAATCTGCAAAAAGAGCAAAACAAGATCCAAGACTTGTTAAGTTCTTTAGGTTTCGCCTTACGCAGTTTTAACAACTTAAATCAATTTCTAGAATTAACCCCCCTAATGGCAGCACGAGTTACAGATTCGGAAGGGGGAGCTTTAGTACTATTTAAGTCCAACGAGAGAGTTCGTTTAGAGCAACTTCATTGCCACAATCCTCAAATATGCCAGGAAATTCGTCGAGCTTTTGAACAAGTTAGCCATCAACCTAATCTTGCCAATTTTGCCAACGATCCGACAATAAATCAGCCTCCTCATCTCTTGTCTCTTTCTTCCCTGGTAGACGAACAAATTAGAGCATATTTAGGGGCTGGCATTCAGATATTTGGTACGCCAATTTTAGTTAAAAATGTTGAAAGCGGTCGCCTTTATGTATTTAGTAACGATCCAGAATATGTTTGGACATCAACTCGGAGAAAATTAGCTCAGTTAGTAGCAGATCAAACGGCTGTAGCGATCGCCAACCACGAACTGACTGTCGAACTGCGTTCCAAAGAGCGACAAGATCGAGAGTTGGAAATTGCCTCAGAAATTCAACTGCGTCTGCTACCAAGTAAATGCCCAAAGATTAAAGGAATCGAATTAGCAGCCGATTGCAAAACGGCTAGTAGAGTCGGTGGTGATTATTACGATTTTATTCCTACCAACTATGATCGACCTTATTCTAAGTCAGCTAGTAACGCCAAAGAAGACGCTAGTTTGGTTCCTTGGAGTATTACGATCGGCGATGTGATGGGTAAAGGTGTACCTGCTGGCTTGATTATGACGATGACAAGAGGAATGCTAAGAGCGGAAGTACTCAACGGTCATTCTCCCGCTCAAATTATGAGTCATCTCAATCGAGTGATGTATGCTGACTTAGAAAATTCCCATCGTTTTGTGAGTATGTTTTATTCGGAATACGATCCCAAGACACGTATTCTCTCCTTTACTAATGCAGCTCACAATCCCCCCCTATGGTGGCAAGCTAAGAGCGGTAAGATTGAAAAATTAGATACTTGGGGAATGCTGATTGGTTTAGATGTGGATTCCGAATATGAAGATGCTCAAGTACAGCTAGCCTCAGGAGATACCATTATTTACTATACAGACGGCTTTACTGATGCTGTCAATCAAAGTGGTGAGCGTTTTGAAGAAGAAAATCTCGCTCAGGCTTTTGAGTGGGCTTGTCAGAATTTAGAGAGTTCTCAAGCAATTCTTAATTATTTATTCGATCGCGTGCAAGATTTTGTTGGTGCAGGTAATAATGGCACCGATGATATGACGCTAGTTGTGATGCGAGTAACAGAATAACTAGCGATCGCTAGTTACAAGGAACAAATTGCTATGGATTTTATCGGCGATCACGCTTTTGTTACCCATTTAGGGAATCTTTTTAGCCATCAAGTTTCGGATTTATTGGCAACGAATTACAGTAATATTCAAAAGATCGATATTCTAGGAGACATGCAAAATTCTTGGAATAGCTTTGTCAAATCTGGACAATGTTGGGCATTAATGATCGGTGCATTTTTCGGTTATGTGATTAGAAGTATGACATCTTACTAGATGGAGCCTAGAAAAAGGGAGCGGGGAGCTTTCTAGCAGGGTGTAGGGTGTAGGGGAAACGTCCAAAAGACAAGGAGGACAAGGAGGACAAGGGGGACAAGGGGGACAACTTCCTTGTCGAGGGCGTGTAATTTGAGGTTTCCTCAAATTCCTGAGCGCCCGCCTCTCTTCTACCTTGTCGAGATCGCGGATGGCGAGGTTTCCTCGCCATCATTTGAGCGACCGTTCCTCCTCTGACGACTCTGGAGGACGTGCTGCCTTCTGCCCCCTGCCTTCTGCCTGCTGCCTACCTGCTGCCTGCTCCCTGCTGCCTGCTCCCTGCTGCCTGCTCCCTGTTTTTCTATGAACTATGAACAATCCCCGCGTAAAATACTTATTGGTACAAATGCGGCAAAGCAAAAATGCAGTTCTCAAAAATCCTAATTGCTAATCGTGGAGAAATTGCTCTGAGAATTCTCCATACTTGTGAAGAGATGGGAATCTCTACAGTGGCAGTACATTCGACGATCGATAGCAACGCCTTACATGTCAAGCTAGCTGACGAAAGCGTCTGTATTGGGCTTCCTCCCAGTAATAAAAGTTATTTAAACATACCCAATATCATTGCAGCAGCACTAACTCGCAATGCTAGTGCCATTCATCCAGGCTATGGTTTTTTGGCAGAGAACGCACGTTTTGCTGAAATTTGTGCCGATCATCAAATTGCTTTTATTGGTCCTTCTAAAGAAGCAATTCTAGCGATGGGAGATAAATCCACAGCTAAGAAAACGATGCAAATGGCAGGTGTTCCTACCGTACCCGGAAGCAAAGGACTAGTTAGAGATGAAGCTGATGCTAGGGCGATCGCCAGTCAAATTGGCTATCCTGTCATCATTAAGGCTACTGCTGGTGGTGGTGGTCGAGGAATGCGCCTAGTAAGAGATGAAAGCGATTTGGGAAGGTTGTTCCAAGCCGCACAAGGGGAAGCTGAAGCAGCTTTTGGTAATGCTGGTGTATATGTAGAAAAATTTATTGAGTGTCCCCGTCACATCGAATTTCAAATTCTCGCCGACAGCTACGGTAATGTTGTTCATTTGGGAGAAAGAGACTGTTCGATTCAACGTCGCCATCAAAAATTGTTGGAAGAAGCGCCTAGTGCAGTTCTCTCTCAAGAACTCAGACAAAAAATGGGTACTGCTGCTGTTCTCGCTGCTAAATCAATTAATTATGTGGGTGCGGGTACAGTGGAATTTCTTTTGGATAAATCGGGCAGTTTCTATTTTATGGAAATGAACACCCGCATCCAAGTAGAACATCCTGTTACAGAAATGATTACAGGATTAGATTTAATTGCCGAACAGATTCGCGTTGCTCAAGGAGAAAAATTACAATTGACTCAAGAGCAAATATTGCTAAAGGGTCACGCGATCGAATGTCGTATTAATGCCGAAGATCCCGATCGAAACTTCCGTCCCCATCCTGGCAAAATTAGCGGTTATTTGCCTCCAGGTGGCCCAGGAGTTCGTATGGATTCCCATGTCTATACCGATTACGAAATTTCCCCCTATTACGACTCCCTGATCGGCAAATTAATTGTTTGGGCTCCCGATCGCCAAGCTGCCATCAAACGCATGAAACGCGCCTTAAGAGAATGTGCAATTACAGGTGTTCCTACTACCATTAGCTTCCATCAAAGAATTCTCGATAAACCAGCCTTTATTAAAGGAGAAGTTTACACCAATTTTGTTGAGGAGCATATGCTTTAAGCTAGGGGCTAGGGATTAGGGTTTAGGGATTAGGGCTTAGGGTTTGAGGTGATTTATGCAAGTATTAATACCCTATCACCTGTTCCCTATTAAAATTTTTTCAATTAGTTCTGATGTCACGCGATCGCTTACTACGGACTTACCGATACCTTCTGGAAGAATAAAGCGAACTTTTCCTGCTTTGACTTTCTTATCGCTTTTGAGAGTTTCAATAGTGGCTGCAATGTCTAAATTGGCAGGAAGGCGATCGGGTAAACCCGCTTTGGTAATTAAAGCATTTTGTCTAGCTGCTTCAATATTTGTCCACATAGAAAGCTCAACAGCTATTTGTCCTGCTAAAACCATGCCGATCGCCACTGCTTCACCATGATTAATAGTTTCATATCCAGTCAAGCTCTCGATCGCATGACCGATGGTATGACCATAATTGAGGATAGCTCTCAATCCAGCTTCTTTTTCGTCTTGGCTAACCACATCTACCTTAGCTTGAACCGATCGAGTAATAATAGTTTGTAGCAACTCATCGCTCAAATATTCTAATTTATCCAAGCGTTCGGCTTTTTCTAACTCCTCAAATAATTGAGCATCCCAAATTACCCCATATTTGATTACCTCTGCCATTCCCGCTCGAAATTCTCGCTCTGGTAAAGTTTTTAAAACTAAAGGATCGATAAAAACTAATTTGGGTTGATAGAAAGCACCAATCAGATTTTTCCCTTTGGGATGATTAACGCCTGTTTTGCCACCGATCGAAGCATCAACCATTGCTAATAAAGACGTTGGTACTTGAATAAAATTAATGCCTCTAAGCCAGGTAGCAGCAGCAAATCCTGTCATATCACCAATGACACCGCCACCAAGGGCGATCGCCGTAGAGGATCGCTCTAAATAATTTGACAAAGCCGTATCATAAATTTCTTCAATCGATCGCAATGTCTTATGAGTTTCACCAGCTACAATCAAATGAGTACAGACATCAAATCCAGCTTGTTGTAAAGACTCAACCACAATCTTGCCGTAACTCTCAAAAATTTCAGGATTGGAAACCAAGAGTACTTTTTTACCTAGTTTCAGTGCGCTCAAGCTGCTACCAATTCGCTCTAATTGAGCGGGTGAAATAACCACATCGTAAGACTCCTCGGGAAGATTAACAGTAATTGTTTGCATAGTAAGTAACTTGGAATAGGGGATAAGAGTAATAGATGTAGAGAGAGCTAGGATTCCTAAAACCTAGAGCCTATCAATAGTTTCTGTCGTTTTTTGGCTCGATGTAGAGATAACTTGAAAATTCTTTATACATTCCTGTGAGCATTAGTTGAGATAGGTAGGATAATAAAAATTTATTGGCACAATTATCATCATTAAAAATCTACCGTAAATCGATTCAAAATATACAAAGACGTTTTTAAGGAGAAAGTATTGATTACCACTACTTCTTTCACAACCAATAAGTCAGAAGAAATTTTTGCCGAAGCTCAAAAACTAATGCCAGGAGGAGTTAGTTCTCCAGTCAGAGCGTTTAAATCGGTAGGCGGACAGCCAATTGTCTTCGATCGCGTCCAAGGCGCTTACGTTTGGGACGTAGATGGAAACAAATACATAGACTATGTAGGCACTTGGGGACCGGCAATTTGTGGTCATGCCCATCCTGAAGTAATTGAATCGCTTCATCAAGCTTTAGCAAAAGGAACTAGTTTCGGCGCTCCCTGTGTGCAAGAAAATATTCTTGCTGAAATGGTCATAGAAGCCGTTCCCAGTATTGAAATGGTACGCTTTGTCAATTCTGGAACTGAAGCTTGTATGTCAGTTTTGCGTTTGATGCGTGCTTTTACTAGTCGAGAGAAAATTATCAAATTTGAAGGCTGTTACCACGGTCATGCTGATATGTTCTTGGTTAAGGCTGGTTCTGGTGTAGCTACTCTCGGTTTACCAGATTCACCTGGAGTACCAAAAACTACAACTAGCAATACGCTCACTGCCCCCTATAACGATTTAGAAGCAGTCAAAGCTCTGTTCGCTGAAAATCCCAACGAAATTGCTGGTGTTATTCTCGAACCTGTAGTAGGCAATGCTGGCTTTATTCCTCCTGATGCTGGCTTTTTGGAAGGATTGCGCGAAATTACTAAGGATAACGATGCTCTGCTTGTTTTTGATGAAGTAATGACAGGTTTTCGTATTGCTTACGGCGGCGCACAAGAGAAATTTGGTGTAACACCCGATTTAACTACATTGGGTAAAGTTATTGGTGGTGGTTTACCTGTAGGCGCTTACGGCGGACGCAAGGATATTATGTCTTTGGTTGCACCTGCTGGTCCAATGTATCAAGCAGGAACTCTTTCGGGTAATCCTTTAGCGATGACTGCTGGGATTAAAACCCTCGAATTGCTGCAAAAACCAGGAACTTACGAACAATTAGACCGCATTACCAAAAAACTTGCTCATGGTTTATTGAATATCGCCAAAGAACTAGGTCATCCAGTTTATGGCGGTCAAATCAGTGCCATGTTTGGTCTGTTCTTTATGGGCGAAACAGTTCATAATTACGAAGATGCGAAAAAATCTGACCTAGCTAAGTTTGCTCGTTTCCATCGCGGTATGTTGGAACATGGCATTTATTTGGCACCTTCTCAATTTGAAGCAGGGTTTACTTCTCTAGCTCATACTGATGAAGATATCGATCGCACTTTAGAGGCTGCTAAAGAGGTGCTTTCTAGTCTCTAAGCTAAGATTGAAAAATAAAGGGGAAAGGCACTTGTTAACCTTTTCCCTAATACTGCGGAGAATTTTTTGTCATGTATCGAACTGATGCTAATCTCAATGAAGAGCAGCTACAGGCAAAATATCCTGAAATCCATAATAATATTCGTCCAGCGATCGCTGGTAATGAAGACAATTCAGAACAAATATTGATGATTAGGGACTAGGGACTAGGGATTAGAAAATCAACTACCCCCAATTAAACTCGATCCCTAAATAATCTTCCAACTGTTGATTGTAGGGGCGAAAATAGTCAGCTAAAGTAGTCCTCAATTCTTGAGAAATTGGAGCATAAGAACCAACGTTAATTTTTTGATATTCGGGTAATTGATGTTCAGGTAATTCTAAGAATTCAAATACCTTTTTCATAATCCGAACAGGATCGTTATATAAATCTTCACTTTTGAGAATCAAAAACTGTTCTTGAGGAATAATTTTCATCCATTCTCTAATTTTATAGATATAAAGGCTACTTAAAATATTATCTGGATTATAAAAAGCCGTATTGATAATTTTTTCCTCGCTAAATCGATCGATTTTTTTTATTTCTTGTGAGATCGCCGATTCAATTGTTCCTTGAGTCAATCCTGTACGTATTTTATGATAATGCCAAGAAACAGCGCGATCGATTGGATTTCTTAGTAATAGAATCAGTTTGATTGGTGATGCTAACTGGTGAATTCGTTGGGCAATTTCTGGAAATCTAATGTAATTTGGCGTAGCTTCACCAGTTAAGAAGTCTGAGCGATCGGTAATGGAAGGAAAATGGGATAGATACCAATCAATACCTTTGTTGTAATTCTGCCAGAAAAAATCTAATTCTTTTTTATGGGGTAATAAAATTTGAGGATGATTACCTAAATATTTATGTAAAGAGGAAGTTCCACATTTAGAAGCACCAATAATAATAAAATCAGGTGGATTTTCTTTTTTGGGTTTCCAATCTATTTCAGCTAATTTTGGATTAGATTCAATCGCAATTTGATAACAACTAGTTTGATAGCAATTAATTGCTTCTTCTAAATTTTCTTGTTGAGTTAGTGCATCACCTAAATTACCCCAAGCCATAGGTGAATTGTGCTGTTTTTTGAGTATTTTTCGATAAAAACTGATTAACTCATCTAATTGTTTTGAGTCGATTTGAGTATACTGAATATCTATATAAGCAGACTGAAAATCAGGGTCGATTTCAATGGCTCTTTGATACTCTTTAATCGCTTCATCAAAAAGGCTTTTTGCCCGCAATAATTTACCTAGTTGATAATAATGAATCGCTTGAGAATTAGAATTGAGAGTGAGCGCCTGACGACATCCAGAAATAGCTTCCTGTTCTAGGTTGGATGCTTTTTGACTCATTTGTAGCGCTTGGCTATAGTTGTTGAAAGCCGATCGATAGTGTTCTTGTTGAATTAAAATTGAACCGAGATTGAGATAAGCTTCGATCGCTTCAGGATTGATTTTGATTGTATGGTAATAGGCATTAGTTGCGTTCTCCCATTTTTCCTGTGTTTGCCAAATATTACCCAAACACAAAATAGCTTGCCAATAATTAGAATCAATTGCTAAAGTTTTTTGGTAGTTTTCAATTGCTTGTTCCCATTGATTTTGATGCTTAAATACCTCTGCTAAACCAAAATAAGTTGATGCTGAATTAGGATCGAGTCCAAGTGATTTTTGATAATTAACAATCGCTTCTTGCCAATTTTCTTGGCTAGATAAAGCTTGAGCTAATAAATAATATAGTTGTGAGTTTTCTGGATTATTTTTAATCCCAGCTCGATAGGCATTAACAGCTTTTTGTAAATTTCTGTTTTCAACTAATAGTTTCCCTAACTGACAATAAGCTTCGATAAAATTTGGTTTTAAAGCATGAGCCTGACGATAGCAATCTGCTGCTTTCCCTGGTCTATTATAGAACCAAAGTTGATTACCTAAGTCGTAATATTCTTCAGCACTAACCCGATTTGGATCTAGTTTAAATACTTGATACTGATACTCAGTTGCTAATTGTTTTTCTTCTAGATTCTGACAAGCAATAACTAGTTGACGATAAACATCAATTAATCCTCGATTAATTTCAATTGCTTTTCGATAATGAGCGATCGCCTCTTGCCATTTTTGTTCTTGAATACATAAATTGCCAAGATTAATATATTCTTCTAAAGATTCAGAAGTTTTTTCTGAAACTAATTGTTCTTGAGTCTGAGTCATTTTTAAATTTATTGAAGAGGTATTAGCTATCAGCTATCAGCAGAAGGCAGAAGTCAGAGGGCAGAAGGCAGAAGTCATAAGTCATAAGTCATAAGTCATAAGTTTTTTACTTGCTACTTATTACTCATTACTCATTACTCATTACTTCCCCCACACCCCACACCCCTAACCCCTAATCCCTTCCCCTAGCTTCTGAATAATTAATTGGTGAGAAGCAGCGTCTTGATGAATAACTTTAAATTCATCTTTGATAGATTTTAAAAAATCGTCGATGCCAATTTGCGGCTTATGTTTTGGATTATTAATATTATTCCATTGATAGTCATTAAAAATTAGGAATCCATTTTCTTTCAGTAACAACCAGGCAAGATTAGCAGTTTTTTGGATGCGAGCGGGAATTTTACATTGCTCTTGAAGGCTAATTAAATCATAAAAATTAGCTTCCAATTCAGTAAGTAAATCATGAACTTTTCCTTCTAATTTTCTTACTTTTGAAGCTGCATCTGTTTTAGCAATATTGGAATTAAATGTTTCAGAAAAATTGGTATCAACGCAGACTAGTTTTGCAGAACCATGAGTTAAAACCTTGTCTAATAACCAACAACTAGACATTCCTTGTTTGCTACCAAGTTCGAGCGCTTTAATTTCGGCACGATCGATTATTGGTTGGAGATGAGATTCCCAGATAGGAATTTTGAAGCTGAAATAATCTTGAGTAAATTGATAATTTCGTCGTTTGGGTAAATGCCAACCTCTCAATTGACAAGCTTGATGAAAACAGAAAACTGCTTGTTCTCGATCGCCTTTTTTTAAGAAAGCGTTTCCCATTTGTGTGTGAACCCAAGGATACTCTTGAACTAAGTGCAAGATCCCATGACAAGTGGCGATCGCCTCATCGTACTTTTCTAGTTGAATCAAAGTTCTCACCAAATCTCGATACGCCCAAGGAAATTCTGGTACTAATTGAATAGCAGTGCGAAATCCAGCGATCGCCTCTTCAAATTTACCTTGTCTTAGACAAAGATTTCCTAATTTATGATGAATTAGAGCTTGAGAGGGATCTATCTCTATAATTTTCTGATAATAAGCAATCGCTCTCTCTAACTGACCTTGCTCGGCTACAATATTACCAATTTGATGATAACAATCCAACCAATTACTGTCTTTTTTAATTGCTCTTTGATAGCAAGCAATAGCCTTATTATACTTGCCTTGTTCTTGAAACTTTTGAGCTAATTTATAATGATCTTGAGCATCTACTTTATGCGGTTTGAGAGTGAAGGTTTTGAACCATAATTCTACACCTTCTTCTTTACGCCCAAACAAAGTATAAATCTGTGCCAGATATGAGTAAGCTTCAGCATAATTGGGATTGATTTTAATCGCTTTCTTGAAAGAAGTAACTGCTTCTCGCCAGCTTTTTTCTTGAGCATAAAGCAAGCCCAAATTAGTATAAACTTCTACTAAATAAGGTTTTTTTTCTAAAGCTAGAGAATGCCAAAAAATTGCTTCATCAAATCTTGCCATTCCTTGCAAAATATTGCCCAAACTCTGACAAGCTTCCTGCCAAGAATCATGAGATAAATCTTCTCGGTCTAATACTTTTTCGCAAGCGTTGAGTGCGTCGTTTAAGTAAGTAGAAATCACAGTATTAAATAGTATAGTTAAGGTTGCAGTTTAGTTTTTAGTATAATGTCCTTCCCTCAAACCAGCCACCTGAAGCGCTGAAGTCAAAGAATGGAGATTGACTAAAATATCTTCTGTCAAGGAATTTTGATACATTAGTTGCCTCAGAGGATAACAATCAAAACTTTCTCCCACTATATAGTAGTGTTTTAATTTTAAGTAATGACTAATCATCCAATAGTCAGTTCTGACGTAATTGGGAGAAAAAAGTTCAATAATGAGGCTTTGTTCCCTGCAAAAAACCAAATTAGATAAACCTGCTCCATGAGGCGCGACGATCGCTCTAGCATTAGCAAATAAGGCAGCTTGTTCGGCGACTGTCATAGTTTCTAGATAGACGGTAGTAAACCCGTATCGACTCAAAAGTTCAGTTACTTCTTCTTCGTTGAGAACTTGACGATATTTAGCATTAGCTCGACTGATATAGATTCTCTCTGGTAGAATAGTCCGTTTGAAAGGAGTTTTTTTAAGAAAAGTGTGCCTGAGAAACTCGATTGTTTCTGGAGGAACCCAATCCAAATGTCCTGGGAAAGAAGGAACAATAAGTTGCTGCGCCTTAATCAAAGGATAGCGATCGCTTTCAATAATTTTCTTTTTGGGAATGCCTAAAGTTTTTAGCGTCTCCAACTGATATGGTTTTTCGATACTATTGACAACAAACCAATCAATTTCATCGAGATTGATACCACTACGACGCAGAATTTCAATTCTAGGCAATACGTCAAACATCCAATGATAGTAGACATGGGCGGAAAGCCCAGATAATATAGCTACGTTGCCTGAAATTGTTTCTTGGGGAGGAAAATCTTCTTGAGTAAAGAAATTGAGATTGGTTTTTTGGGTATATTTACATCCTGGTAAATACCATGGATAGTAGCGAGATAAATCCCCTAAGACATATCCATCTGGAGTAATAATTGCCATCCCGTTGCAAATCATCCATTCGCTTTTTTGTGGTGCAATCCACGCCATTCCTTCAGGCATGGTGACGACAAAATTTAAGGGAGGTTCGATCGGCAAAAATTCTGGTGGCGAACAAGCGTATACCCCTTTACTCAGTTGTTTTGGATGAAAATAGTCGATCAACCTTTTCATACAACTATTGCAAGTAACACCACCGCATTCAGATGCTGTCTGAGTTGATTCGTAATATAATTGCGTCACTGGTTCTGGTCGAACTTGTGGACTAATTTTTTGACTTGAGGGTTTATCACCCCAAGTTACTTGAACATAGCCAAAATCATCTAACTGACAATATCTAATCCAATCTTGAGTGTGATGGTAGATACCTTGAGGAAAGTTCAAATCTTGGCGATCGGGTGCTGAAAGTTTCAGCAGTTTTTCCCACTGTCCTTGTGTCGTTCTGACATTTTGTTGTAGGACTGCTTCATAGTAATCGATCGCTGCGGAAAGGCGATGTTGTTTTTCGAGAACTTTTCCTAACTGAAAAGCAATTTGAGGATGATTTGGTTCGAGGACTAAACCGATGTGGTAAATAGCAATAGCTGCATCGAAGCGCTGTTGTTTTGCCAAACAATCTCCCAAGCGCAGATATAAATCTGAGTAGTTGGGTTTGAGAGAGAGGGCAAATTGATAGTAATGTTCTGCTTGATAATAACCTCCATATTCAAACAGAATTTCACCTAAATAATAAAAAGTCTGCCAAAGATAGCTACGAATTAAAGCAGGGTTTTCTGGTTGTTTGAGTGCTAAGAGAAATTCAGCACAAGCTTGCTTGAGTTTGCTCAGGTAATCACTTCCCGCTAAAACGGTCGCTCTTTGACAATAAGCATCAACAAATTTGGGAGAGATGGCGATCGCGCGACTGAAATAGGGTATTGCTTGCTCGAACTGAGTTTGGGAGAACAGAATTTGAGCATAATCGCTCAGATACCAAATATTATTAGGTTCTATTTCTACTGCCTTTTGCAAGCAGAGGGATGCTTGGGCGTAGTTACCTTGTTGTTGCCACAATTTGCCTAAATTATAGTATGCCAAGGCAAATTTGGGATCGATGGTAATTGCATGACGGAATGCAACAAGCGCATCATCTACTCGCTTGGATATTACACATACTTGTCCCAGATTATTATGTAGAGTTGACCAAGCAGGATCGATTTTTAATCCTTGCTGGTAGATAGCGATCGCTTCAGAAAATTTATTTTGCTTAGCTAGAGTGCTGCCTAAATTGCTATAGGCTCTAGTGTAGTTCGGTTCGATGGCGATCGCACCTCGATAGTATTCGATCGCTTCCTCAAATTGTCCTTTTTGATCGTAGAGTACAGCTAAATTAAAATAGGCTCTAGTGTAGTTGGGTTCGATGGCGATCGCCTGACGATAACTAGCGATCGCTGACTCCCAATCGCCCAATTGATGCCAAACTACCGCTAAATTGTATCTTAATTCAGCCCAATTAGGATTAATAGCTAGTGCCTGTTGATAGCACTCAATTGTTTTCGCTATTTCATTTTTCTTACTGTGCAACAAACCAAGTTCAGCATAAAGATCTGCTTGCTGGGGTTTAGCTTGGATCAGTTTTTTATATATAGAGATTGCCTGTGCTAAATTACCACTAGCACCCACAGCTTTAGCCAATAATAAATTAAGAGCAAAATCACTGGGATGATGTTTTAAAGCTTTAGTGCAAATAGCAGCCGCCGTATTCCATCTACCTTTGCTTAGGTAATCGCCGATTATTTTTGCCGATATTTTTACAGAGGTTTCACCTCTCATAGTTGCGCCACATTTATGCTACAAATTAACCTTACTAAATTATTCTAATTTAACGAAATTTAAGTCATTTTTTTGGTTCGATTGATTCGTTTTTAATCGCCTCGTTCCCTATCGATAATAGAAACGAGGCTGACATGCTAACCTAATTGATAGAAGGCAAGCTAGAACAACTCGAAATCCCCATTCCCTTGTTGTTCGATCTTCAGATTCATACCAGAGTCAAGCTGTAAGACCTCCTCTCCATCAACCATGACTTTGCCAGTGTTAGCATCATAGGTTACTTCATCGCCACTACCCAAGCCTTTGATGAAGATAGCATCTTCACCTTGTTGGAAGTCAGCAACCATATCTACTTCGCCAGCTTTAAATTGGTCAGCAGAGAATTCAAAAACATCGTTTCCACCACCACCGTAGAGAGTATCAACTCCTGCTCCACTGTAGAGAGTATCATTACCATCGCCTCCATAGAGAAGATCGTTACCAGCACCTCCATAGAGAAGATCGTTATCGTCTCCACCATAGAGAGTATTGTTGCCTTCTTCTCCCATCAGGGTATCATTGCCATCACCGCCTTTGATGACATCATCGCCTAAATTTCCTTTGAGGAAGTCGTTACCATCGCCTCCATAGATAGCGTCTTTATTGTCGCCACCTTCGATAACATCGTCGCCATCTCCACCCTTGAGCTGATCTTCACCAAGATCGCCTTTGAGGACATCGTTGTCATCGTTACCAAAGATAGTATCGTTACCAGCACCGCCGTCAATGACATCATCTCCTGCATTACCCATGAGCAAGTCATCACCAGCAAAGCCTTTAATGAAATCGTCGCCTTCAGAACTATAGATAGTATCTTTTAAGTCGCCACCAGCAATAATATCGTTACCGTCGCCTTGGACAATAAAGTTATTGCTTTGTTCTTGCTCACCAATTATTTGATAGCCACCACCAGGGATAGTATTTTGAGCGACTGGATCTGTGCTTGAATTAGAAAGAAAGCTAGACATTTAGTTTAATAGTCTCCTTGAGTTTGATTCTTAATCTGGATCTAGAGCGGACTTAAAGGTTAAAAATCCTCCACAAAAATAACAAGGAAAATTTAGGTCGTAAAGACATAAGAAGATAAAAAAAAAATATTCATTTGCTTTTTTAAAAAATGCTAATTGATTATTAGAAACGATTCAAAAAACTCGTTGTTTTTCGCTATTTATCTCGAACAGATTTAATTTAAAGATGGCAAACTTAAGAAAATTTCAAACTCGACTCCCCTTCTGAGAAATAAAATTACATAGAAACACTTAAAAATTAAAAAAATTCAAGAGCAGGATGTTTTTTAATAATAGTTACAGTCAAAGATTGCGAGATATTACGCAAATTAATAATTGATAAAACTGAAGCTAACGGACGATTAATAAAATGATTTAGCAAATGATAACTAATCTAAAAAAAGCTGGTTTACGATCGCTCAAGATAATTAGATCGAAAAATTAGGAAGTAAAAGTAAAGTCATGTCAGCTCCCAAACAACCACCGCGAGTCAGTGTAATCATACCTACTTACAATTGCGAACAATATATCGTTCAGGCGGTAGATAGTGTAATTGCTCAACAAGGTGTTAACTGCGAAATCTTGATTGTAGATGATGGTTCGACAGATAATACCAGGGAGGTTTTGGCAGATTTTGGCGATCGCATCCACTATATCCACCAAAAAAATCGAGGTGTAGCCGCAGCGAGGAATTTGGGTATTAAAATGGCGAGAGGCGAGTTTGTTGCCTTTCTGGATGCAGACGATTACTTTTTACGCGGTAAATTAGCAGCACAAGTAGCTGTTTTTGACAAAGAACCTAATTTGGGTTTGGTACATAGTGGTTGGCGTAGAGTTGATGCCAATGGGATTTATTTAATGGATGTTTATCCTTGGGAAAAAGTTCCCGAACTAAATTTAGAAACTTGGCTGACTTGGAAACCCGTTTTACCCAGCGCCATGATGTTTCGTCGGGAATGGCTAGAGTATGTTGGTGGTTTCGATCCTCGCTTTCCTCCCGCAGAAGATACAGATTTGAGCATACGCTTAGCTCTCAAGGGTTGTTTGGCAAAGTGGCTACCCCAGGTGACAGTTTGCTATCGCCAGCACGAACAAAGCGCTATGCACAAAGGTTTACCTCAAGCTCGCTCTTTAACAGCAGTGATGGACAACTTTTTTGCTCTGCCCAATTTACCCGAAAAAGTTCAGCTCATCGAAGCTAAAATCCGCTATGGAACTTTTGTCTGGATTGCCTGGTATTTGTACTATACTGGTCATTATGCAGAGATGGTAGAATACTTGCAAAAATCTTGGCAATATAAGCCTTATTTACCAGTGGAAACTATTGCTAACTGGACTGAGAGTTTTGCAGAATTTTCCCGCAATTGGGGAACCGTTTTCGATGCCGATGCCCTAGCCAAACTCCCTGAGTGGCAAGAGCTGATTGATTGGGTATTTCAGAGAGCGGATCTCGAACCTCTACTTCTAACGCCCAGGCAACTGGAGGGTGGAAGCAAGTTTGGGAGATGAGGCGACAGAAACTCACCCCAAGCGACAGCTTGGGATGAGTAGTTCATTCGCAACTAGTCTCAAAATAAGATATCCTGCAACAAGAAATTGTTTAGTTATTTTCGATGACTATTGCTCGCACAATTTGTCTTGGCTTTATCGCCATTATCACGATCGGCACTATTTTGTTGATGATGCCTGTTGCTGGCACTAGTGGCACTTGGAACGACCCTTTGGTTGCCTTATTTATGACTACCTCTGCGGTTTGCGTCACTGGTTTAGCTGTAGTCGATCCTGGCACCTATTTTTCTTTGTGGGGACAAGGAGTGCTAGCAGCAGAAGTTCAAATAGGTGGTTTAGGTTATATGACTCTTACCACCTTCTTGATTTTATTAATTGGACGCAAATTTGACCTCAAACAAAAATTAGCGATTCACGAATCTTTCGATCGCCCTTTTCTACAAGGAAGTAGAAGTGTAATTCGCTCCATTATTGCTACCACTCTTGTTTTTGAGTTAGCTGGAGCAATTTTAATGTATAGTACTTTTGCCAAAGATCGTGGAGCAATAAAAGGGCTATGGTTCTCTATTTTTCATAGTATTAGTGCTTTTAACAACGCAGGATTTGCCTTATTTAAAGACAATTTAATGAGCTACAATACCTCAATTCCAATTAATTTAGGAATCACAGGATTAATTATTGTTGGTGGTATTGGCTATCAAGTAATTATTGAAGCTTATGTTTGGTTGCAAAATATTGTACACAGAAAAAAAGCTAAATTTGTTTTTTCACTCAATTTTTTAGTAGCTACCAGTACTACTTTTTTGCTTTTGCTAGCAGGGACTATTGCTTTTTTCCTAACCGAACACAAAAATCCTGATACTTTAGCACCTTTAAGTTTTCACCATGAAATTCTGGCTGCTTGGTTTCAATCGGTAACTACGAGA